>NZ_CP020918.1:1895000-2242500 GCF_003076455.1 Flavobacterium faecale | reverse complement strand
GCCGCACCTTCCGGTACGGCTACCTTGTTACGACTTAGCCCTAGTTACCAGTTTTACCCTAGGCAGCTCCTTGCGGTCACCGACTTCAGGCACCCCCAGCTTCCATGGCTTGACGGGCGGTGTGTACAAGGCCCGGGAACGTATTCACCGGATCATGGCTGATATCCGATTACTAGCGATTCCAGCTTCACGGAGTCGAGTTGCAGACTCCGATCCGAACTGAGAACGGTTTTGTAGATTCGCACCTGGTCGCCCAGTGGCTGCTCTCTGTACCGTCCATTGTAGCACGTGTGTAGCCCAAGGCGTAAGGGCCGTGATGATTTGACGTCATCCCCACCTTCCTCACAGTTTACACTGGCAGTCTTGTTAGAGTTCCCGACATGACTCGCTGGCAACTAACAACAGGGGTTGCGCTCGTTATAGGACTTAACCTGACACCTCACGGCACGAGCTGACGACAACCATGCAGCACCTTGTAAATTGTCTTGCGAAAAGTCTGTTTCCAAACCGGTCAATCTACATTTAAGCCTTGGTAAGGTTCCTCGCGTATCATCGAATTAAACCACATGCTCCACCGCTTGTGCGGGCCCCCGTCAATTCCTTTGAGTTTCAAACTTGCGTTCGTACTCCCCAGGTGGGATACTTATCACTTTCGCTTAGCCACTGAAATTGCTTCCAACAGCTAGTATCCATCGTTTACGGCGTGGACTACCAGGGTATCTAATCCTGTTCGCTACCCACGCTTTCGTCCATCAGCGTCAATATATTGGTAGTAACCTGCCTTCGCAATTGGTATTCCATGTAATCTCTAAGCATTTCACCGCTACACTACATATTCTAGTTACTTCCCAATAATTCAAGTCAGACAGTATCAATGGCCGTTCCACCGTTGAGCGATGGGCTTTCACCACTGACTTATCTGACCGCCTACGGACCCTTTAAACCCAATGATTCCGGATAACGCTTGGACCCTCCGTATTACCGCGGCTGCTGGCACGGAGTTAGCCGGTCCTTATTCTTACGATACCGTCAAGACGCTACACGTAGCGTTGTTTCTTCTCGTATAAAAGCAGTTTACACACCATAGATGCTTCATCCTGCACGCGGCATGGCTGGTTCAGGCTTGCGCCCATTGACCAATATTCCTCACTGCTGCCTCCCGTAGGAGTCTGGTCCGTGTCTCAGTACCAGTGTGGGGGATCTCCCTCTCAGGACCCCTACCCATCGTAGTCTTGGTAAGCCGTTACCTTACCAACTAACTAATGGGACGCATGCTCATCTTTCACCGATAAATCTTTAATAGTAGAACCATGCGGTTCAGCTATACTATGAGGTATTAATCCAAATTTCTCTGGGCTATCCCTCTGTGAAAGGTAGATTGCATACGCGTTACGCACCCGTGCGCCGGTCTCATTATCCGAAGATAAATACCCCTCGACTTGCATGTGTTAAGCCTGCCGCTAGCGTTCATCCTGAGCCAGGATCAAACTCTTCATCGTATATTATTTGCTTATTGCTAAGCTATTTATTTTTGACTGAAGGTCTAGTGGTTTTTTAAAATCTCTCAATTCTATTACTCTTATTCTTTTGTCTTAAGATCTCTCTTAAAACGGCTGTCAATTCAATATGTCTAGGAACGTATTCTTATCTTGTTTTTTCGTTTCAATCAACATGTTAAACATGTTTCTCGAAGCGGGTGCAAAAGTAGAAAACTATTTCGTTTCTCGCAAGAAAAATTTAAAGTTTTTTTTTAAGAGATAAATCTCTTTTTCTTTATTCTTTCTTACCAGTCTGTCAAATAACTTGTCTCATTCTGCGGGGTGCAAAAGTAATTCATTTACTTTAATCTCACAAGCTTTATTTGATATTTTTTTTAGAAGAATTTATTCCTCTATATCAGTAATGCTTGCCAGTGTGTCAGTGAACTTGTTCGTTGTTGCGGGTGCAAAAGTAGTGAGTCTACTCCGTTATTCAATACTTTTACCCAACCTTTTTTTAATCTATTTTTTAATCGGCTGGAAAAGTGAACTTTGAGTTTTAACGTTTTTTTGATTTGTGCGAATTTGGAGTTTATTTTGAATGGTTTTGGTGTAATTTTGTTTGGTTTTTGTTGGATTGGGTGGTTTTGTTTCATTGGTTTCCTCTGTTGCATGGTATTTTTAGCTTGTATTGTTTCTGGGTCTATAAATATTATAGGTCTCACGGCTTTTATTATGCTGTTTATATACTAATATGATTTTGATTAGAGGGAAAATGTATTTCAATTATACTATATCGTACCTACGACAATACCTTAATGCCCTAAATCTTTTTTGCTACCTATATGTCATGCCTAACAGCATTAGTTATACCACTGGTGAAATGTAGTTAATATTTTGTGGTATGTAAATCTTTTGGACTTGGTACAACTATACATGGTATCTGGCAGCATTATTCTACATAACAGTGCATTAAAATGAACGTGAATAGAAATGACCTGTCGTACCTACGGCACTACTTGATTGTGTGATATTCTTTTTGCTACCAATATATCATACCTAACGGCATTGTTTACACCGCTGGTGAATTGTGTTTACATATAGTTGCTTGTAAATCTTTTAGACTTACTACACCTGTACATGGTATCTGGTAGCATTATTCTACACACAGTGCATTGAAATGAACGTGACTAGAAAATATATGTCGTACCTACGGCACTACCTTCATGACGTAAATCTTTTCCCCTACCGATATATCATACCTAACGGCATTATTTGTACCATTAGCGAATTGTAGTTAACATATTGTCGCCTGTTAACCTTTTGGACTTACTACAACTATAAATGATATCAAGCAGCATTATTCTACACACAGTACATTAACATGAATGTGACTAAAAACAAAATCCCCAATCTACCTTCTGGATCATATATCGTACCTACGGCACTACTCTCATGATGTTAATCTCTTTTTACTACCGATATGTCATGCCTAACGGCATTAAAGAATTTGATTTAAATATATAAAATTGCTTGTAAGCTGAAATTGGGTGATATTAACAACATGCTGATTCATTAATACTCACCCAATTTTATATACATACATACATACATACATACATACATACATACATTCACATCCTATAACCCGAAAGCACTTGGATTCATTAAAAATCATTAAATACAATTTGTAATGATTTACGATTAGAATAGCGGACCATTCCAATTATAAAGTTTCATCAGCTGAACAATCTTTAAATAGACGAATAGGTAACAATTATTATAATTTCAGGCAATAGATATTTATGCGCTATATATTTATCCAAGAAAACAAAAAAAGATGGATTTATATTTTACACATCTAACTATTGAAAAATCCATACCCATCAGTAAGTAGTACATCAACAACTTATATAACCAAAAAGCTGACTCATTTCCTCGAATTAGTAATATGTGCATGCCATTCTTCTATGGCATACAAAATGAACAGTTGTACAAATGCAAACATTATAGCTTAATGCCATTTACATACCTATATAATGTAGTTTGAAATAGTGCTTTAAAATACCAACAAAGAAGAACTGCGCTTCCCTCCTAGCCCCGGTAGTAGTGGAAATCCTTTTTTGAGGCTTTTTTTGGCCACAAAAAAGATTGGAGCGGATAACGGGACTGAATTAACAAATGGAAAACTGGATGTACTGCTCCTGAAATAAGAGCTACAACCAAAAACAGAACTTCTTGAAAATAAAAAAACCACCTAACAAAAGTCAGATGGGTTTATCTTTAAAACAAAAAAGCCCCTACAATAGGAGCTTTATGATTTTGTATAGATTGTACTAATTACAATTTAGCAACAAATTTAGTTAACTTAGATTTTAAGTTAGACGCTTTGTTATCATGAATTATGTTTTTCTTAGCTAATTTGTCAATCATAGAAATTACGTTTGACAATTTTGAAGTAGCATCAGATTTATCAGTAGCTATTCTTAACGCTTTGATAGCATTACGAGTAGTTTTGTGTTGGTATCTGTTTAACACTCTTTTCTTTTCGTTGCTTCTAATTCTTTTTAATGCTGACTTATGATTTGCCATTTTATTATAATTTTATCTTTTTTACTATTTCTTTTATTGTAGTCCGTAAGGGAATCGAACCCCTGTTACCAAGACGAAATCTTGGCGTCCTAACCCCTAGACGAACGGACCATTATCACCTAGTTCTTATTTTTAACCAATGTGTTAAAATCGATTAATTTGTAGCCCGTAGCGGAATCGAACCGCTCTTACATGGATGAAAACCATGCGTCCTAACCGATAGACGAACGGGCCATTTTCCCTCTTTAGTTCGGGAAACTTAACATGCAATAAAAGTAGTAGCCCGTAGCGGAATCGAACCGCTCTTACATGGATGAAAACCATGCGTCCTAACCGATAGACGAACGGGCCTTGCTTCTCTATTGCGGATGCAAAGATACAACTCTTTTTCTGTTCTGCAATAGTAATTGCAAAAAAATCAGAAAAAATTAATAGGCCTTAGCAAAAAGCGCTCTCTTAGTCGAAGGATTCCCAGTAAATACGCAGGTTCCCGCCTCTTCTTTAGCATCCAAAGGAATACATCTAATTGTTGCTTTGGTTAGGTCTTTTATTTTTTCTTCTGTTTCGGCAGTGCCGTCCCAGTGTGCTGAAATAAAGCCTCCTTTTTCTTCTAAAACTTTTTTAAATTCTTCAAAATCATTCACTTCTGTGACATGAGTATTTCTATATTCTAAAGCTTTTTCGAATAAATCAATTTGAATTTGATCTAGTAGCTCTTTTATATAGACTGCTATTCCGTCGCTAGGTTTGGTTTCTTTGGTCAATGTATCGCGTCTCGCTACTTCAAAAGTTCCGTTTTCAAGATCTTTTGGCCCAACAGCAATACGTACAGGTACCCCTTTTAATTCCCATTCGGCGAATTTGAATCCTGGTTTTTGAGTCGTTCTGTTGTCAAATTTAACTGTAACACCCAATTTCTTTAAGTCAGTTGTTAAAACAGCAACGGCGTCTGAAATTGCATTTAATTGTTCGTCTGTTTTATATATAGGTACAATTACTACTTGTATTGGAGCTAAATTTGGAGGCAATACCAAACCTTGATCATCTGAATGCGTCATTACTAAGGCACCCATCAATCGTGTTGAAACTCCCCAAGAAGTTCCCCAAACATATTCTTGTTTCCCTTCTGCGTTGGCAAACTTAACATCAAATGCTTGTGCAAAATTTTGTCCTAAGAAGTGAGATGTTCCTGCTTGCAATGCTTTACCATCTTGCATTAATGCTTCGATACAATATGTTTCTTCGGCACCTGCAAAACGCTCTGTTTCGGTTTTTAAACCTTTGACTACTGGAATTGCCATGAAATTTTGAGCAAAATCGGCATATACATTCATCATGCGCTCAGACTCTTCAATTGCTTCCTGACGTGTTGCGTGGGCTGTATGCCCTTCTTGCCACAAAAACTCTGCAGTTCTTAGAAACAAACGCGTTCTCATCTCCCAACGAACAACATTTGCCCATTGATTGATTAACAATGGTAAATCTCTATAGGATTGCACCCATCCTTTGTAGGTGGACCAGATTATCGCCTCGGACGTTGGACGGACAATTAACTCCTCTTCTAGCTTAGCGTTTGGGTCCACCATTAATTTACCTGGTCTATCTGGATCGTTTTTTAATCTATAATGTGTTACGACAGCACATTCTTTTGCAAAACCTTCAGCATTTTTTTCTTCTGCTTCAAACATACTTTTAGGCACGAATAGTGGAAAGTAAGCATTTTGGTGCCCAGTCTCTTTAAACATTCGATCTAATTCTGCTTGCATTTTTTCCCAAATCGCATAACCATAAGGTTTGATAACCATACAGCCTCTAACTCCAGAGTTTTCGGCTAAGTCGGCTTTGACAACCAGTTCGTTATACCATTTTGAATAATCTTCGGATCGTGTGGTAAGGTTCTTACTCATATTGAATAGTTTGGCACAAATATTGTTTAATTTTTATTTAACTAAATAGTTCCGCAAAACTAACTATTTTTGTATTGTGCAACAATAAAAAACCATACAGATATGAAAACTTCTATATTTACCTCAAAAAAAGCTTCACTTTATATGTTATTTGGTTTGAGTAGCCTTTTATTAACTTCCTGTGGATCATTCCAAAACAGTTCCTATTATGAAAATGATGGTATCTATGGAGATTCTAACAACAGAAGTAACGAAGTTACCCAAAGAACCAATCAAAACAACCCCTATAAAGAATATTTTAACTCTTTGCAGACAGAAGCTGAGTCAGATCAAATATTTACGGATGTAGATAGCTACAACAATTATGACGACAGTCAAAATGCAAGTAATCAATATGCAGGCTGGGGTAACAATCATGCTACTACCGATATCAATATATACTCAAACAATTGGGGAATGGGCAATGGTTGGGGTTATGGCGGTTATGGATACGGCTTTAATAATTTTGGTTGGAATTCACCATATTACGGTTACAACAACTTTGGTTGGAACTCACCTTATTATGGATGGGGTTACGGTGGTTTTGGATATGGATACAATAATTTTGGATGGAACTCTATGTACTACGGTTTAGGTTATGGTGGGTTCGGTGGTTATGGTGGATACGGATATAATTTGCCTTATAACAATTACAACAGTAACTATGGACGCGTCCGTTCGTACGGAAACAACAGTCGATCTTCATACAGCTCCGTAAACTCAAGAAGTTATAGTTCGGGTACCACCTCTAGAAGTAGCAGTACTACAAGTAGAAGTAACTCAACCTTCAACAGAAGTTCTTCTCCTGTATTCTCAAGAGGTGATAGTTCAACCTCGAATCGTCGCTACTCTAGTCCTCCAACTAATTCAACAAGTAGAGAAAGTAGCACACCAACTCGTTCATACAATTCTGAAAGTAGTAATTCAAGAAGAGAATACAGTACACCTACCCGTTCCAACAGCAACGACTCGTATTCTAGACCTAGCAGTTCTGGATCATCTTCCGGTGGCGGAGGTGGAAGCTATGGTGGTGGTAGCGGAAGTAGCAGCGGCGGAAGAAGAGGAAGATAATTCAGTACTAAGAAGCCTACTAAATTAAAAATTTACGAAAATGAAAAAATACATTTATTATATACTCGCTGGATTATCCTTTGGATCGATCCAGTCTCAAGAAGTTAGAGATGCTGTACGTTATGCTCAAGACAACATTAACGGAACAGCAAGATTTAGGGCAATGAGCGGCGCTTTTGGCGCTCTAGGTGGCGATTTATCATCATTGAACGTTAATCCTGCGGGATCTTCTGTTTTTTCGAATAACCAAATGGTGTTGACCTTTAGTAATTTGGCCACTTCAAATGCGTCGGATTATTTTGGTAGTACGTATAATGAGAAAAAAAGCGATTTTAATCTGAACCAAGCAGGTGCCGTTTTTGTTTTTAAAAATGGAGATAGACAATCAAAGTGGAAAAAATTTGCAGTTGGTATCAATTACGAAAATACCAATAACTTCAATAACTCTACTGTTGCTTTTGGGACCAACCCTACAAATTCTGTAGCGGGTTATTTTACTAGTTATGCGAATGCTAATGCAGCAAAAAATCAAGATGGAATACCATTAGGTTTAATTCTAGATAGTAATTACTACCAATTAAACTATGCAGACCAACAAGCTTTTTTGGGTTACGAAGGATTTTTGATCAATCCTCAGACTACTAATGACAACAATGCTATATACACGTCAAATGTTCCGGCAGGAGGAAATTATTACCAAGAGAACACTGTAACATCAACGGGTTACAATGGTAAACTAACGTTCAATGCTTCGGCTGATTATAATGATAAAATTCATTTTGGTTTGAATTTGAATTCTCATTTTACAGACTTTAGAAAAAACACCCTATTCTATGAAGACAATGACAATGCAAATAATAATATTGTCGATGTTCAAAATGTAGCCTTCGAAAATGAGCTTTATACTTATGGATCTGGTTTCTCGATGCAGCTTGGTACGATTATAAAAGCTACAACGAACTTACGAATTGGACTAGCCTACGAATCACCTACCTGGTACACTTTGAATGACGAAGTAAGACAGAAACTAACATCGGGGATTTTTGATTATAGAAATAATGCTACTCCAGCTTTCGAAAACAGTTCTCCTGACTCTAATAAATTTATAGTCTATGATACGTACAAGTTAAAAACTCCGAGCAAATTCACAGGAAGTATGGCTTATGTATTTGGAAAAAAAGGTTTATTGAGTGTTGATTACAGTCGTAAAGATTATAGTAAAACAGAATACTCAATAGAAAGAGATACTAGAGATCCATTTATCAATTCGGAAATTGCACAGACATTAAAAGCAAGTAACGAAATTAGAGTTGGTGGAGAATACAAAATCAAAGCCCTAAGTTTACGTGCAGGGTACCGTTACGAACAAAGCCCTTACCAAAACAAAACAACTCTTGGGGATTTAAAAGGTTATTCTGCTGGAATTGGCTATAACTTTGGATCTACTAAATTGGATTTGGCTTATGCAAATACACAACGCAATACGCAACAAGGCTTCTTTTCGCAAGGGTTTACTGATGGTGCAAAAATAAATACAAAAACAGATACAGTTTCCTTGAGCTTATTATTTGAATTGTAATATTTTAGAATATCGTAATGAATCCGTTTCATGTATTTGAGACGGATTTTTTTTAGCCCTGATGGAAGCGGCATCCTCTTGTGGAGCGATAGCGGAACAAGAGATACAGCGGACAGCAGGAAATAGCTCCTAAAAACTACCTAAAACGCAGCTAACTTAATGCGGTTTGGATAAAAAAACGTAATTTTGCACTCCAATTTACAAATTTATGAGAACGAAGTCTTTAAAAAAGAACAAAATCAACGTTATCACTTTAGGGTGTTCAAAAAATATATACGATAGTGAAGTCCTTATGGGACAACTTCGCGCCAATGGTAAAGAAGTTGAACATGAAGCTCCAGCTGAAACCGAAGGAAATATTATTGTAATCAATACCTGCGGATTTATAGACAACGCTAAAGCAGAATCTGTAAATATGATTCTTGAATATGCAGACAAAAAAGAAAAGGGATTGGTTGACAAGGTTTTTGTGACCGGATGTTTATCTGAACGCTACCGACCTGATTTGGAAAAAGAGATTCCGAATGTGGACCAGTTTTTTGGAACTACAGAATTGCCTCAATTATTGAAAGCATTAGGAGCGGATTACAAACACGAACTTTTGGGAGAACGTTTGACCACTACTCCAAAAAACTATGCCTATCTAAAAATTGCAGAAGGATGTGATAGACCTTGTAGTTTTTGTGCGATTCCGTTGATGCGTGGTAAACACGTGTCGCAACCAATAGAAAAATTAGTTAAAGAAGCACAAGGTCTTGCAAGAGACGGTGTAAAAGAATTGATTTTGATTGCTCAAGATTTGACTTATTATGGTCTTGATATATACAAAAAAAGAAATTTAGCCGAATTACTTGAAGGGTTAGCTGCAGTTGAAGGAATTGAATGGATTCGTTTGCATTACGCCTTCCCTACTGGTTTCCCGATGGATGTATTGGAGTTAATGAAACGCGAACCAAAGATTTGTAACTATATTGATATTCCGTTGCAACATATTTCAGACTCTGTTTTGAAATCGATGCGTCGTGGAACTACTCAAGCAAAAACAACTCAATTGTTGAAAGACTTTAGAGCGGCAGTTCCTGGAATGGCTATTAGAACAACATTGATCGTTGGATATCCTGGAGAAACGCAAGAGGATTTTAATATATTGAAAGACTGGGTACAAGAAATGAAATTTGATCGTATGGGTTGTTTTGCCTACTCTCATGAGGAAAATACGCATGCTTATTTACTTGAGGATGATGTACCCGATACTGTAAAACAAGAACGTGCCAATGAAATCATGGAATTACAATCTCAAATTTCTTGGGATTTGAACCAAGAGAAGGTGGGACAAGTGTTCAAATGTATTATTGATCGAAAAGAAGGACAACACTTTGTGGGTAGAACCGAATTTGATAGTCCTGATGTTGATAATGAAGTTTTGATTGATGCCTCATTACATTATTTAAAAACAGGTGAATTTGCTATGATTAAAATTACAGATGCGACTGAATTTGATCTTTATGGTGAACCAGCTTAATACTACTTTTATGCTACCTTTATACTAGCTTATTACTATCTAAAACAACAACAATGATGAAATTGAAATCTTTATTTTTTATTATAGTTTTATTTTTAACCGTAGGTACTGCCAATGCGCAATATGGATACGGAAATAATGGTGGTTACGGTGGAGGTGGTTACGGAAGTAGTAATGGAAGTGGTCGAATGAATAGAGATTCGCAGATACCAAGTACACCGGATAAACCAAAAGAAATTCCGGTGGAAGTTACGGTTGGCGAAATCATGAAAAAAATGACTCCGGAATTAAAACTCGATGCCTTGCAAGAAATTGCGATTGGAAATGTTTTGAAAGAAAGCATTCGTGAGCAAGGAATCATTATTAAAGATGAAAAAGTAGGACAGGAACAAAAAGTAAAAGAAATTGAAGCTCTAAGCGAAATTACAACTCGAAAAATAAATGAGTATTTAAATCCTGACCAAAAAGAATTATATAAGAAATGGGTGCAACAAAAGCCTGCATCTAAAAAGAGAAAACGAAGAGATTAAATAATTATTCCTAGCAATTGCACCTTTACCAATGAAAAATATACTATTCTCTTTAGCCACCATTATCATGTTTGCCTCTTGTGCTACCAAAAATCCGCATAAGGAGACTGACAAGATTTACATGGAGAAAGTAAAGGTTTTAAAAGAACAAATAGCAGATCACGAGCCGAAACCACTACCTGTAGTGACAAAAACAGTAATTACCATTGATACATCATACAGCAAAGTGTTGTACAAGTTTAGTGAAGCAATTACGGATATTGGTGCAAAAACACTAAATAACGGCCAGAAAACAGAATGGATTGGAACGGTAAATTTTAATTTAAGAAAACCGAACATGATTATTTTGCACCATACGGCGCAGGATTCTATTGAGCAAACCATTCACACCTTTACCCTTACGAGGACACAAGTAAGTGCACATTATGTAATAGGCGATGACGGACGTGTGGTACAAATGCTGAACGATTACTTGCGTGCATGGCATGCAGGGAATGGATCTTGGGGAAAAATCAAAGATATTAACTCTTGTTCTATTGGAATTGAACTGGATAATAACGGAAGTGAACCTTTCTCTGAGGCACAGATATCTAGTTTAATGGCTTTGCTTAAAAGACTACAATCGGAATTTGGAATACCGAGAGAGAATGTGATAGGGCATTCAGACATTGCTCCTACTCGAAAAATCGATCCTAGTTCACTTTTCCCTTGGAAAACACTGGCAGAAAATGGTTTTGGATTATGGGTAGACGAAATTTTACCAACGGCTCCTGAAAATTTCAATGTGGAACAAGCGCTACGTATTATTGGTTACGATACTACAAATTTAAATGCGGCTATCATGGCTTTTAAACGTCATTTTATTCAAACACAAACAGATAGTTCTTTGGACTCTCAGACCATTAATTCTATTTATAATATTTATTTAAAGAGTTAAGCTTTCGCTTAACTCTTTTTTTTTTAGCCAAGATTATTGAAAATATAGTATTATTCGATTATTACCGATTTCACATTCATGAATTCTTTAATACCTACATCTGATAATTCTCTTCCGTAACCTGATTTTTTGATTCCGCCAAAAGGAATTCTAGAATCTGAACGCACTAAAGAATTTACAAATACATTTCCAGCTTCTATTTGTCTTGCTACCTTATATGCATTGTCTCGATCCTCTGTCCATAGTGACGATGCCAAACCATAACGGTGGTTATTTGCTATAGCAATTGCGTCTTTTTCATCTTTAGCTCTAATCAAAGTAGCTAGTGGTCCAAAGGTTTCTTCTTGGAAAGCAATATTGTTTGCATCTACAAAATCTATTAATGTAGGTTGGAAATTGCAGTTTTCACGTGATCCTCCCAAAACAAGTTTTGCCCCTTGCTCGAGTGATTTCTCAAGTTGATGACTTAGTTTTTCGGCTAAATCAAGTCTAGCCAAAGGTCCCATCGCAATTGTAGTATCAAGCGGATTACCTTGCGTTAATCTTGAAATTTTCTCAGCAAATAATGCTGCAAAAGCATTTGCCACTTTTTCGGTCACGATAAAACGTTTAGCGCATATACAAGCTTGACCAGCATTTAACATTCTTGATTGGGTTGCAACCGTTGCTGCTTTTTCGATATCAGCATCATCAAGAATAATAAAAGCATCTGATCCTCCGAGCTCCATCACTGTTTTTTTAATGTGCTTACCCGCCAATGCAGCAACAGAAGATCCTGCCATTTCACTACCAGTCAATGTTATTCCGCTTACAATATCTGAGGCTATTACTTTTTCTACTTGCGGAATGTCAATGGTGATTTGCTGAAAGACACCTTCGGGAAATCCGGCTTCTAAGAAAGCCTCTTCAATAGCTTTGGCACAACCTATAACATTTGGCGCATGCTTTAAAATAGAAACATTACCAGCCATAATTGCTGGAGCGGCGTATCGCAATACTTGCCAAAAGGGATAATTCCAGGGCATAATTGCAAAAACGGCCCCCATAGGATCATAAACAGACATACTCTTGAACGGAGTATCATGGAAATGATCTTGTAGCATTTCCTCTGCTTTCTCGGCATAAAAGTCACAATTGGCTGCCGATTTTCCGACCTCATCAATTCCTTCCTGAAGAATTTTACCCATTTCATTAGTAATTAGCAGCCCTAATTCATTTTGCTTATTGCGCAATACGGTTGCTAAATTTTTCATCTTCTCAGCTCTTTCTGCAAAAGTTGTTGTTCGCCAATACTTAAAAGCTTTTTCAGCTTGAGCTAATTTTTGGTTTAGTTGGGAATCTGTCAGGAGTTCATGCTCAGCAATGATCTCAGTTGTGTACGGGTTTATTGATTTGAATATCATAAAAGGTTACTATTAAAATTTGAACAAATTGAAATGCAATGCAATTTGAAACAGCTTTATATCATTCGATAAAAATAAACAGAGGGATTTCTTATTAAACTCTTTTCGAAAATAAACAAACCCCGTTACTTCATATCATGTTAAAAAGGTGCAAGCAAATTGTATGCTTATCAAATTTCAGCATTATTGGCGAGGTTTACAACTTTTCAAAACAGCATTATGCTTACTTTAACGGTGCGGAATGGCGAAAACAATCACCTTACAAACCAAACTACTAAGATAAAGGGATGAGAGATATCCCTTTAAAGGATTTTCTTGTCTAAATAATTTCTAAAATCATTTTAATTGAATGATAGACCTTTAGGATGTTGACAATAATTATAAGTATAAATTAATAGCAGTTTTCATATAGCTATCAAATAACGGTATCGTCTTGACTTTACCAAATCGAGATTATAGAAGCTCATCCATCATAAAATGATACAACAAAAAAAAACTGTCAACACATCTAGTAAAGAATGTCTTGACAGCAAAAAAAAAATATTTTTAAATAAGCCCAGCACTAGGTTCTAGGCTATTGTATGATTTAGAATCCGTACACACATGCTACAGAAAACTGAGAAGCAGATTTTGTATCCATCATGTTAGAATCCATGAAGTTATCATTTTTAGCACTATCCAATCTAAATTCTGGAATAAAAGTCAATCCACCCGCTTTAAGATTAGCCGTCAAAGTTAATGCAGTTACAGAATTGTCTGCATTCAAACCAAACAAATCATCATCTTTCTTTGATTTAAAATATTCAGCTCTTAATCCTAAGCCAAAATTTTCAGATACTGCTACCGATGGGTAAAGTGCAACACCCGTATAACCAGCATCTCCACTTCCTGGTGCAGTCCAGTCAGCAGCATTTAACCCTAAAGTGAACTTTTCTGACAATTGAAAAGAAGCCGTTAAATCTATTATAGTACCTGAGTCAGCGCCATCCATGAAGTTAATGTAAGCACTAACACCTTCTGCAGGAGCTAGTGATAATTGAGCACCAATTGCATTCAATCCTCTCATTGGTTCAGCAGAATATACATTCCAAGTATTATTAAATGCTCCAACCATCAAACCAACTTTGTCTGAAAAAGCATAATTAGCTTTAACTCCAGCGTTTTGGAACGGACCATTCGTAAATAAATAAGATGTAGAATAGTGAAAATTAGCCAAAGGTGAAATAACTTCATATCCAACAAATGTTCCCATATACCCAGCAGTCAAAGTCAATTTTTCTGAAGCAGCATAAGCCACATATAGGTTTTGAATATTGAAAGAATTTGATGCATTATCAGGGCTGCCATCACCATTTAAAATAGATTGGTATTGACCTCTTGGTCCGAAAGAAAGTTCCCCTACAAATGTAGTTTTACCTGTTGTTTTTTTCAACGCAATGTCAATCATTCCTAATGAAAGTGAATTCTGATCACTTGCAAAACTAGTTCCAATATTTCCTGTTTTAGCAAAATCATATTTATAATAAAGATCCGCAGAACCAGAGATTTCTAATGGCGTGTCTTGAGCAAATGCCATGTTTCCTGTTAGCGCTAAAGCTAAAATAATAATTACTTTCTTCATGTTTAATCTTGTTTTGATTTAATAATTTGTTCTTGTACTTGCCCAATCTTTAATCACTACTACATTTGAAAACTATTATAATTTCAAATTTTCCTGATTTCAAAAAACTCAAATACACTTTTTTTTTGTTCTTCTGAGGCGAATATATTAAGTAAATATTAACTAAAATAAATTTGAGTTTACTTTTTACCTCTTTTAGAATCGTTTTATTAATAACCAAAAATCAAAAACAAAAAAATGGACTATCCTCATAATTCCCCCTTATAAATACATATTTAATAATGCGTTTTTACAACAAACACCCTTAAATAAATAGTGCTTAGTAAAAAATAATGTCTTTATTAACCATTAAACAAGTAATAAAACAACATTAAAACAACACACCCCCTCAATTTATAGGGGTTACATACTCAAATAAATTAATTACTGATTTTGTACAAACAGCGATTTTTAAAACAAAAAAAGGCCTCAAAACAAATTGAGACCTTTAGCTTATTTTTGAAAATGAACAATTAAATACTAATTAATATGTTATTGATAGTGTTAATTTCATCAGAACTAAAGTTGGTATTCCCTAGACTGTCTAAATTATTTTTTAATTGCCCCACAGAACTCGCTCCTATAAGTACCGATGTAATTCTGTTATCCTTCATTATCCACGCCAGTGCCATTTGCGCAAGCGATTGATTTCTATTTAAAGCAATTTCATTTAACTGAATCAACTTTTGGATTTTATCATCCGTTACCTCATCACGTTTTAAATGTCCGTTAGGATTGGACGCTCTCGAGTGTTCTGGAATTCCTTTAAGATATTTATCTGTAAGCAATCCTTGTGCCAAAGGTGAAAATGCAATACAACCCACTCCTTTATCTTCGAGTACATCCAGTAAACCATCTTCAACCCAACGTTGCAACATTGAGTATTTGGCTTGATGAATTAAACAAGGTGTTCCTAATTGCTTTAAAACTTCAACAGCCACTTTAGTTTGCTCTGCAGAATAATTGCTGATACCTACATATAATGCTTTTCCTGAACGCACGGCATAGTCTAAGGCCATCATGGTTTCTTCAATAGGCGTTTCCGGATCTGGACGGTGGGAATAAAAAATATCGACATACTCCAAATTCATTCTTTTCAAGCTTTGATCAAGACTAGAAAGCAAATATTTTCGAGATCCCCAGTCTCCATAAGGACCGTCCCACATGGTATAACCAGCTTTAGTCGAAATCACCATTTGATCACGCAGGTTTCCTTGGAAGTTATTTTTTAATATTCTACCGAAATTAGTTTCCGCAGATCCTGGAACGGGACCGTAATTATTAGCTAAGTCAAAATGAGTAATTCCGCTATCGAAAGCTTCTTTAACAATGTTTTCACCATTCTCGAAATTATCGACAGAACCAAAATTATGCCATAGGCCTAAAGAAATTTGCGGCAATAACAAGCCACTCTTTCCACATCTATTGTATTTCATCTTGTTTTTTATAATGTTAATAATCCGAAACTCCTTATTATATGTATCGGTTTTGAATACCAAAACAATTCGAAATCTTCAAGCTGACTTTCAAAATCGGCTTTTAATTCTTGAAAAGTATATACCTTATTAGTATGGACCGAAATTTTGACTAACATTTGAGCCAACCACTCTCCTTCTTCTTTGTTGGTTTGAATCTCAAAACTTTCTTTTTTATCATGAAAAGTCAAACGCATCATCTCCCACGAATTCCCTTTTTTGGATTTGGTAAAATGATCTATTTCGGGTTTTCCTCCAAGCCATACTATTTTGGCAGTAGGTTTTGTGGTCAAAACAAGATCGTTTGCTAAAGCTTTTTCGATAAAATCAATAGGAATCTTAGTTTTAGGAATTTTAAAATCGAACCAATCTTGCAACTCGTAGTCAAAGCAAATGCCGTGCATAAAGTTAAACAATGATTTTTTTAAGCCGAAACTAAATTTATCATGATCAATTCCTGTTTTATCTTTGAAATCAATATCATTATTGGCAAAAAAAGCCTCTCCTAAACCTCCCAAACTAGGAGAAGTTGGAATAACACCAAAATCTTCTGGATTCATCCCAACAGGACTGTGCGCCGTCATGGCAAATTGATGCCAAAAACCAGATTGCAATACGCCAGCTTCAAACATTTGACGCACCATTTCGAGGCTATCCACAGTTTCTTGCACTGTTTGTGTAGGGTATCCGTACATTAAGTACGAATGCACCATGATTCCGGCCTGCGTAAAATGTTGCGTAACCTTAGCAACTTGCTCTACTGTCACACCTTTGTCTATTAATTTCAAGAGCCTATCTGATGCCACTTCAAGACCACCCGAAACGGCGATACAGCCCGAAGCTTTCAATAAAAGGCATAAATCTGCAGTAAAACTTTTTTCGAATCGAATGTTTGTCCACCAAGTAATAGAAATTTTTCGCTTCAAGATTTCGAGCGCTAAAGCGCGCATCAATGCTGGCGGAGCTGCTTCGTCAACAAAATGGAATCCTGTTTGACCAGTTTGAATCACTAATTCTTCAATGCGATCACAAAGCAAATTGGCCGCTACGGGTTCGTAAATCTTTATATAATCTAATGAAATATCGCAAAATGTACATTTCCCCCAATAGCAACCGTGCGCCATGGTAAGTTTGTTCCAGCGCCCATCACTCCACATACGGTGCATGGGATTGACAATTTCGATCACCGAAATATATTTGTCTAATAACAAATCCGAATAATCGGGTGTACCTACTTGTGCCTGCTTGTAGTCGGGTTTGGTCGAATTGTTTCTATAAACAACTTTTCCATTTTCTAACAGAAATGTTCTTTTTAAGGCTGTTGGCTGTTGGCTATTGGCTATTGGCTGTTCCAAACTCAATAGCAACTCTTCGATTGGCGCTTCACCGTCGTCTAGCGTTATGAAATCTAGGAATTCAAATACTCGTGCATCAGTAAGAGAGCGTAATTCGGTGTTAGGGAAACCTCCACCCATCGAAATTTTGATATTTGGATAATGTTGCTTCACCCATTGTCCCGCACGAAAAGCGCTGTAAAGATTTCCTGGAAAAGGAACCGAGATTAAAAACATGGTAGGTTGAACGGTTTCTATTCTTTCTTTTACTATCGAAAGAAATATTCCGTCTATATAGGTAGGCTCTTGATTTAAAGCGTCATATAATTCATCAAACGAATTAGCAGACCGCCCTAAACGCTCGGCATAGCGACTGAAACCAAAGTTAGCATCGACACATTCGACAATAAAATCGGATATATCTTCAAGGTATAAAGTAGCAAGGTGTTTGGCTTTGTCTTGTGTTCCCATGCTTCCAAAAGCCCAATCAAGTTCTTCCAATTGTGCAAATCGAGAAGCCTCAGGCAAATAATCTTCTTGGCAAATTTGTAGCGCTAAGGTTGGATTTTTCCCTTGTAAAAATGCAATTACAGGGTTTATGGTCTTGCAATATTCGTCTTGTAAAGCGAATATTCTTCTCGAATTCGTTGAAATATCTTCCCTTTGCAGCTTTTGACTTCCTGCTGCAAACAAGTCTTGCAACCCTTCTTTCGAAAATAATTTTAAAATTACTTCAATACCCAAATCTGCTTGAACAGAAGCTACATTTATGGTATTCAAAAAACCTTTGATGTAGGCCGTTGCTGGATATGGCGTATTCAATTGCGTAAACGGTGGGGTAATGAGCAGTAATTTAGTTTTCAAGAGATAATGTTTTATGCAAAAATAGGGGATAATTTCAGTTTCTATCTTAAAGCTGATTGAAAGTTTTAAGAACTGGTTTTATTACAAAATAAATAAAAAATTTGAAAGTATTCAATTATATTTGTTTTGCCTGATTTTTGCAATAAAAAACCGTACCAATTTATAATGAAAAAATCATTAAATTTTATTTTCTTTCTTATGTCTTTTTCGTTTTATGGACAATATACACAAATACCTGATGTCAATTTTGAAAAAGCACTTATTTATCGAGGAATTGATAGTGGCGTTCCCGATGGGAAAATCTTAACTTCGACCATTAATTCAATTACATATTTAAACGTATCTGTTTATGGTATTGAAATTTCGGATTTAACTGGAATTGAAGGATTTACTAATTTAACAAATTTAGCTTGTCAATACAACAAATTAACCACGCTTGATGTGTCTAAAAACACCAAATTAACGGTTCTTTATTGTTATAATAACTTATTAACAAATTTGGATATTTCGAAAAACACCAATTTAAAAGTTATTGATTGCAAAGAGAACTTTTTAACTCGAATGGATGTATCGAACAATATCAATTTAACAAACCTTTGGTGTAATAATAATTTATTGACTTACCTCAATTTAAAAAACGGTCATAATAATCTTTTACAATCACATTATAGTAATTTTTGGGGAAACTCTAATCTTTTCTGTATAATTGTAGACGATGTCGCTTACTCCGATACAAATTGGTACTTTTTGAAAAACTCAAGCACTACTTTTACCACTTTAGAAAATCCAGCTCCAGAAATTCCATCACCTCAATTTTTTTGCAGTGCAAACACAAAAACTTTGGCTGATATAATAATTACTACGGGAACAAACTTGTCCTGGTACCATGCTTCAACTGGAGGCAGTGCAATTCCAAATACTAATCTATTGGATAATAATACGACTTATTATGCCTCACAAGGTTCTAGTGAGTGCGAAAGTATTAGAACTGTCGTAAAAGTTATATTTGACGACAACCAGCCTCCAATTCCCAATTTAGCAACCCTACCATCCATCACTGGCGATTGTAAAACTCAAATCACAACAACACCAACAGCTACCGATGCTTGTGCAGGAACAATTAGTGCCACAACTACTAGTCCGCTATCGTATAATTTACCCGGAACGTACACCATCGTATGGACGTATGACGATGGAAACGGGAATAAAGCTACACAAAATCAAACCGTCATAATTACACCACAACCTTTACCGACTGCTACAGCAAGTCAAACTTTTTGTTTGCAACAAAATGCAACTTTATCTGATATTACAATTACTGGTCAAAGTATAAAATGGTACGATTCCCTAGCCAACGGGAATCTACTTTTAAATACAACAGCACTGCAAAATGGCATAATGTACTACGCTTCCCAAACTATTGATGGTTGTGAGAGTGAAAGAACTCCCGTTTCAATAAACATTCCAAACACCCCTGCACCAACAGCAACTTTAAAGCAAACTTTTTGTAGTAGTCAAAATCCAACTTTAGCCACTATTGCAATTAATGGTACTGCTGTAAAATGGTATGACTCGCCTATAGGTGGATTGCAGTTGGTTATTGGTACACCCTTGGTTGATGGAAACTTCTATTATGCATCACAAACCCAAAATAGTTGTGAGAGTATTTTGAGACAAATGGTACAAATTGAATTAATCGATACATTACCCGCAATGGATCACAGTGAAGTACTTTGCGACGACTTGAACGATGGAAAAGAAATTGTAAATCTAAATTCATACACTAACAATTTGATTGCAAGCACAAATGGATATACTTTTGATTTTTATTCGACCAAAACTGGAGCAGAAAACGAACTAGCTACAACCAAAATTACGACAACCGCTACGTATGCATTAAAGACAGGTATTAACGAGCTTTTTGTTCGAATAAATTCGTCTACCTCTTGCTACGGAATTGCTGTTTTGCAATTGACGGTAGTTGATAAGCCAAAAATAACGATTCCGGACACTGTAGCTATTTGCGATAATGCTACAATCACCATAACTGCAGATGCGGGTTACGACCAATACCTTTGGTCAACAGGGCAAACCACTCCTCAAATTATAATTACCACCCCGGATGACTATTGGATAACTGTTACCAAAAATTACGGAGCCATTGCTTGTACGACTACAAAAAACTTTAGTGTAAAAAAATCAACTATAGCAGTCGTAACGGCTATTGAAACCACAGATTGGACAGACAATCAAAATACCATAATGGTAATGGTAACTGGAAATGGCGATTATGAATATGCATTGGATGATAAGAACTACCAGAGCAGTAACCAGTTTACCAATCTTATCGCAGGCAATTATGTTGTATATGTACGTGACCGCAACGGTTGTGGTACTACATTAAGCGAAGTAGCTTTGGTTATGTACCCTAAATTTTTTACCCCTAACAATGATGGTCACAATGACAACTGGAGTTTAGTTGCCTCTAATCCAGAAGATGGATGGGAATTAAAGGTCTTTGATCGCTATGGAAAACTTATAAAAACCCTACTGAAAAACCAATCTTGGGACGGAACCTTCAACGGTCAAAACCTTCCTGCTACAGATTACTGGTTTATTGCTACTAAGAAGGATGGGACAGAATTTAAAGGTCATTTTTCTTTGAAGAGATAGCGCCCTATTTTTCAATTTCGATAAAAACTTTATTCCAAAACAGAATCCCTATTGACTTGGAATAACTTTCGATCTTATCAATTAAAGTAATGTTAATCTTTAAAGTATCCATTTTTAATTGAATAAATTTATATGAAATTATACTCAGAAAAGCACTTTGCTTTTCTGAAAACTATAAATACGATATAAAATGGCAGATAAAAAACTGGTAGGACAAACCGCTTTGGTAACAGGTGGAAGTTCTGGAATTGGAATGGGAGTTGCCCTAGCTTTAGGTAAAGCTGGCGCAAATGTAATTGTAAATTATTCCTCGAGTGCAGCTGCTGCAAATGAGGTAGTAGAACAACTAAAATCATTTGGCAGTAAAGCAATTGCTATTAAAGCAGACGTGAGTAAGGAAGATCAAGTGCATAATATGTTTCAAGAGGCTATTAGCACCTTTGGTACTATTGATATTTTGGTGAATAATGCAGGGATGCAAAAGGATGCAAAATTTGACGAAATGACATTGCAACAATGGCAAAGTGTAATAGATGTCAACCTTACAGGGCAGTTTTTGTGTGCACGAGAAGCTGTGCGTGAGTTTCTAAAAAGAGGAATGGTTCCTGAACGCTCAAAAGCTTTGGGTAAAATAATTTGCATGAGTTCTGTGCATGAATTGATTCCGTGGGGCGGACATGCAAATTACGCTGCATCTAAAGGCGCTATCAAAATGTTGATGCAAACTCTCGCTCAAGAGTATGGAGATCGAAAGATAAGAGTTAACAGCATCAGCCCAGGAGCTATTCAGACACCTATTAATAAAGAGGCTTGGGAAACGCCAAAGGCATTGGATGATTTAATGTCTTTAATTCCCTATAATCGAATAGGACAACCTGAAGATGTCGGTAATCTAGCGGTTTTTTTAGCCTCTGATGATTCTGATTATATTACAGGTGCGAGCATTTTTATAGACGGTGGAATGACTGTTTTTGAAGGTTTTTCGAAAGGCGGATGATTATGAATGAAGAATTAAAACGAATAACCGAAAATAAAACAAAAGAAGTACCGCTAGTAAAATGGGGTTCCTACCTCTCTGAGCGACAATGGGGAACCGTACGAGAAGATTATAGTGCTAATGGTGATGCTTGGAATTATTTTCCGCATGATCATGCGCGGTCACGTGCCTATGCATGGGGCGAAGATGGACTGGGTGGGATATCAGACAACAGACAAAATTTGTGTTTTGCTCTAGCGTTATGGAATGGAAAAGATCCTATTCTAAAGGAAAGACTCTATGGTTTGACTAATAGCGAAGGAAATCATGGCGAAGATGTAAAGGAGTTATACTATTTTTTGGATAATTCCCCGACGCATTCCTATATGAAGTTTTTGTATAAATATCCTATCGATAAATTTCCGTATGAAGATTTGATTGAAACCAATCAAAAACGATCCAAGCTAGAAACTGAATATGAGTTACTGGATACCGGAATCCTTGAAGATAAACGATACCATGATGTTACCATTACCTATGCAAAGAACAATCCTGATGATATTTGTATCAAAATTGAGATTGTTAATCGTTCTGCCGAAAGCGCACCTTTAACCGTACTACCTACCCTATGGTTCAAAAACAATTGGACTAAAAATAGTGAACCACAGAAACCTACCTTACAATTACAGACCAAAAACTGTATTGCAATTGACCATAGCGATTTAGGAACTTATAATTTGTACTTTCAAGACACTGAAGACGTCCTATTTACAGATAATGAAACCAATACGGAAAAAATTTTCAATCAAAAAAATGATTCTGTATTTGTTAAAGATGCGTTTCATGAAGCGCTTTGCAACCATAATAAAGAATTAAAAAACCAACTTGTCAATCGAAAATTTGGAACGAAATGTGCTCCACTTTATGATTTAGAAATAGAAGCACATTCGACCAAAACAATTTATTTACGGCTTACAAACCAAAATATTGAACAACCCTTCGATGCTACTTTTGGAGCAGTATTTGAGACACGATTAGCTGAAAATAATTCGTTTTTTGATTCTTTTTTTCGAAAAGGACTATCAGACGATCAAAAGAATATTCAACGACAGGCTTTTGCTGGCTTACTGTGGAGCAAACAATTTTATAATTACAATATCAATCAGTGGCTCACGCAAAGTCCCGAGAATATCGAATTAGCTCCTGAACGTCTCCTGGGACGCAATGTCAATTGGAGGCACTTGGTTAATCAAGATGTAATCTCCATGCCTGACACTTGGGAATATCCTTGGTACGCCGCTTGGGATCTCGCTTTTCATTGCATTCCGATGGGAATGATTGATCCTACTTTTGCAAAAAACCAGCTGTTACTCATCATGCGGGAATGGTATATGAGTCCTAACGGTCAAATACCCGCTTATGAGTGGAACTTCTCCGACGTGAATCCTCCTATACAAGCGTGGTCGGCTTTGCAGGTATACAAAATTGAGAACGAGATTTACAAGCAACAAGATGTAGATTTTTTAAAGCGAATATTTCAAAAACTGTTGATCAACTTTACTTGGTGGGCAAACAGGCAGGACGATAACGGAAATAACATCTTCAACGGTGGTTTTTTGGGATTGGACAATATCGCTGTGATTGATCGAAATAATTTACCTGAGGGTTATTCTCTTGAACAAGTGGATGCTACGGCTTGGATGGCGATGTATGCGCTTAATATGATGGAAATAGCGATAGAAATCACTTTACATGATGCTACTTTTGAAGATTTAATTACAAAATTTTATGAACATTTCATTCTGATTGCCAATTCGTTAAATCAAGAACTTTGGGATTATCAAGACAACTTTTTCTATGATTTATTATTCAAACCTGATGGTAGTAAAGAGTCGTTAAAGATTCGATCCATAGTAGGAATTACTTCTATGTTTGCTGTAGCAATTTTGCCAGAACAATGCGGATGTAAAATGGATGATTTTCAAAAAAGAAGAGCTTTTTTCAATTCCATTACCTCAGACGAAAACTTCGTTCAGACCAACGAGAAAGGTGATTTACTTTTTTCATTATTGGATAAATTTCGATTAGAAAAACTACTCGGATATTTACTAGATGAAAATGAATTTTTGGCTGATAACGGCATTCGAGCAGTCTCCAAATACCATGAATTTCATCCATTTTCGATCACAATCGCGGGAATAGAACAAGAAATATCGTATGAACCTGGAGATTCAACTTCTGGTATGTTTGGGGGAAATTCTAACTGGAGAGGACCAATATGGATTCCGATCAATTACTTAATCATAAAATCATTGGCTAAATTTGGCGAATTTTATGGCGATAGTTTTAAAGTGGAATTCCCTACGCGCTCTGGCAACCTTATGAATTTATCTCAGATAGCTCAGGAATTAAGCAAAAGAATAATTTCTATTTTTGAGCTAGATTCTAATGGTGCAAGAGTAGTACATGGTGATTACAAAGATTTTTATAAAATGGAAGAAAATAAAGACTTAGTGCTATTTTATGAATATTTTCATGGCGAAACAGGTCGTGGCGTAGGTGCTTCACATCAAACAGGATGGACCGCCGTGGTTGCCGAATTGATTTCGAAATTATAAAGTAAATCATAGTTAAAAATTATTAAAACCTTCATAAAAACCTGATCAATTAGATTCGGTTTTTATGAAGGTTTTTCCGTTTCTGAAAGTTCACCATTTAGCGGGTTTTTTCTTTAACTTTATATTAAGATTTGTGAATATTTAATTACTTTTGTCGGATCGTAATTTACATATAAGTAATAAGAATAAAATAATGTCGTATTTTGTTGTTAATATATGAAAAATTTACTATATTTATCTCATTATGAGATATGTAACACTAAAAGAAGAAGAGGTTTTGGTACTAGAGCACCTTTACCAAAATAGCCCTAATAATACTGTTAGGAAACGTAGTCAATGCCTTGTTTTATCACATCAAAGACACAAGATTAAAGACTTGGCTTCTATTTTTAAAGTCAGTCGCAGAACGATTGAACGTTGGTTTGATAGTTGGGCTAGTATTGGGGTTGATTCTCTTGCTATATCAGAAGGAAGAGGAGCAAAAACTCTTTTAAAAGACTATACGGAAGAAGTTTCCAAGCAATTAGAACTTCACAATAGAAATTTAAAAAATGTATTAATTTACTTTGAGGAGCAACACAATATTGTCATCTGCAAAAAGACTTTGCAGAATTTTTTAAAAGTTACTGGGCTATAAGTGGAAAAGAGCTAGACTCTCTTTGAAAGGCAAACGCAACGAAGAACAATTTAGATTTAAACAAGAGCAGATAGAAACATTAAAGAGTTTGGAAGATAGCGGTTATATTGATTTATATTTTGGAGACCAAAGTCATTTTGGACTCTCTCCTAATGTGCCTTATGCTTGGCAAACAAAGGATAATCCAATTTTGTTACCCGCTGCTAAAGGTAAATATCAGAATGTAGTTGGATTAATGACCCGTAAAAATAAACTCTATTTCGAAACACTTGAAACAACCTTTAATTCAGATAGAATCATCAGTTTTATGAATCGATTTGTGGAACAAACCATTAAAAAAACCATTGTAATTCTTGACAATTCTCCCATACACAAATCAAAGAAGTTTATGGCTAAAATAGAACAATGGAAAGAAAAAAGATGTTTTAATTTACTTTTTGCCACCTTATTCTCCAGAGTTAAACCTGATTGAAATTCTATGGCGGAGAATAAAATATCAATGGTTAGATTTTGATGCTTATAAATCATTCGAAAACCTCAAAGAAAAATTAAATTTTGTCCTGACTAATTTTGGAATAAAATACGACATTAAATTTTAACCATTACTTATGAAACATTTTTTACTTTTATTTTTTGTTGTTTTTAGCACTTATTCTCAAGTACATACTATACAAATTGAAAATGAAAAAGGAGAATTAATTTCGAATGAGGAAGAGAAGAAAACTTTCTTGAAAAATATACAGACACGTAAAAATCTAGAGTATAAGAAAGCCTCAGCTGCATTAGCAACGCAAACTGCAGTTGAGATGTGTACCAATAATGGATTTGAACAACAAGAGACGGTTAATGGAATATCAAAACTTAAAAACTTTTTATATACAATTGGAGATCCTCCTGGACCTACACAGTGCAGATCGATTACCAATACGGCCAACTCCTACATCGACGTTTACAATCCGAACAGTACCAATGTGATGGCAACTACTGTTCCTTCGAACATAATTGATCCATACTTAGGGAATATCAAAGCCTTTGACCAATTTGCACTAAAAATAAATTATGATAACTCATCGACTTATGGGTCTATTATTCAAGGAAAAAGATTTAAAACCAATAATGAAAATTATTTTAAGTTTAATTTCAAAACGGTATTGATGACCGTTTATGATTCTAGCCATAAGGATAATCAACCGTTTATCAAGGCCAGAATAATCAATGCAGCCGGTACAGTTGTGAGTGAATTTTGTCTCGTTGGAGATGAAACCAACTGCATTTTTACCAAAATTCCTGATAGCTATGCCGCAATTCTATACACTGAAAACTGGCAATCGGGCCTATTAGACATTTCATCTATACCAAATAATGAAGAATTCACAGTGGAATTTATGGCTTCTCGCTGTGGTTTGGGAGGACATTTTGGTTATATGTATGTAGATGATATCTGCCTTTTACATTCTAACGAAAATTTACAAGGGTCTATTGAACTGCAACCCTTAAATAAAGTATGTAGCACAGTACCAATTAATGTTTGCGGAAGTTATACTGTACCTAATTCTGGTGGAATTACAGCTACCTTAGGAACTATTACCTTGGATTTGTATGATAGCGATGGTAAATCAGTATACCAAACGACGACAACCTCAAGCTTGGACAAGACAAAGCAGCAGTTTTGTTTTACGCTAGATGCAAAGAACTTTCCAAATATTTTAAATGCGAATTATAATGTTGGCGTAAGTGCTACTTATAATACGAGCGGCATTGCTTCCTGCTCAGGAACTGTGTTCTCTGCTGCTAACGACCCTGACGCCAATCCTGGATGGGATATTTCGTTCCAAAATTGTTCAACATCATGTATCTTTTCTGTAAATACTACAAAGTTATCTTTGTGTGATGCCAATCACGATGGAAGTGAAATTTTTAACCTGACAGATGCGAATTCTAATCTAGTAGCTACAACAACAGGATTTACTTTTACGTACTTTACCACATTTGCAGATGCGACTGCAAATACGAATCCAATTTCTACCAGTACTGCATACAGCAGTACAAGTAAAATCTTGTATGTACGTGTTGCTCAAAATGCGACTTGTTTCAAGGTAATTCCCATATCATTAGAGGTAAAAAACCCAAGTGTTACAATTAGTGGTATCCTTAATGTTTGCTCAGGGAGTACGGTGCTAACGGCCTCTACAGGTACAGCCTATTTGTGGAGTACTGGCGCTACAACCCAAAGCGCAACCGTTACCAAAATAGGAACCTATTCGGTTACTGTAACTGACATTGATGGCTGTAGTAATTCGGCCTCTGTTACTATTGAGCCTTCACAAATCGCTACAGTACCTATTGTTACTGTATCGCAACCTAGCTGCTATATTTCAACCGGAACAATTGAAGTTACCTCACCTGCCTCTCAAATTAGTTTTGACAATGGCACCACTTGGTCTACAAATGCTACAAAAAGCAATTTATCACCAGGCACTTATAATGTCAAAATAAAAACCGTAAACGACTGTATTTCTTATCCATTGGAGGTTACGATTTATACCCCATTTACGTCCTACCCTAACTTCAACTTCACCAATCCAGCTTTTTGTGGTGATTTTGGAACTATTTCAATTACTACTTCTGCGGCATTTTATAGTTTTGACGACGGACTCACCTGGACGACGAATCCAGTAGCAACCAAACTTCCAAACGGAACTTATAAAATAAGAACAAAGGACAATCAAGGCTGTATTTCAAATTTTAATACCATTTTAATCAGTAGTGTAACGCTAGAGAAACCAACTTTTACAATAATCAATCCTGCTTGCGGTGAGAATGGGAATATAACTGTAAATACTGTTGCTGACTTTTACACTTTTGATGGTGGAAAAAATTGGGTTACAAGCAATATTTTTACAGACTTAACTACAGGAAATTATTCTGTAGCAATAAAAAATAAGTTAGGTTGTACTTCGGAATTCACAAACGCCTATATTTCTGACCTAAATACAAAGTACCCTGAATCTAGTGTAGTCCAGCCCATTTGTGGCACAGGAGGTAGTATTGCAATTGCTACTATTGGAGATTTTTATAGTTTTGATAATGGTAAAACTTGGACAACTAGTAATATTGCAACCAATCTTGATCCTGGAACATATCAAATAATGGTGAAAAATGCAGCTGGTTGTACCTCTCTTACCAATTACGCCTACTTGAGTGTTCCCTACTTAGACCAACCATTTACAGACGTCTTGCAGCCAGGTTGTGATACTGACGGTAGCATCACAATAAATACACTTTCAGACTTTTACAGTTTTGATGGAGGAACTACATGGGAAACTACTAACGTGAAAACGTTGCCCTCTGGAAGCTACATGGTAATGATTAAAAATAAACTTGGATGTATTTCGCGTACTAACTATATCTATTTGAATAATCCTGTTTTAACAGATCTTAAATACACCTTCGTGCAGCCGACTTGTGGTAGTACCGGAAGCATAACCATAACTACAACTGCAGCACTATATAGTATCGATGGAGGGAGTAATTGGTCAAGTAATCCAATTTTTACAAATTTAGTTGGAGGGAGCTACAATCTTAAGATCAAAAATAGTGCAGGATGTGAATCCAACACCTTCTATGTAAGTTTAAACGTGTTTTATTTAGAAGATGCGTTTTTTACCTATACAAATCCCTCTTGCGGAAATATTGGCAACATAACCATCAGCTCAACAGCTGATTTTTATAGCATTGACGGAGGAGTTACTTGGTCTACAAGTGCAACCTTTAACAATTTGACCAGCGATAATTATTATGTGATGGTGAAAAATAATGCTGGGTGCAGATCAAATGCAAAAGGAATATATTTAGATTCTTATACTTTACAAAAACCAACATTAACAATTGTGTATCCTTGTGCAGGCGTGAATGGAAGCATCACTTTTACAACCACTGCAGCATATTATAGTATTGATGATGGTGTAACATGGACAACAAATCCTGTTTTCTCTAATCTGGTAGCGGGCTATTATTATGTAAAAATTAAAAACAGCACCGGTTGCGTCTCTAACTATTACTACGTTAACCTAAGTTCTATACAACCAAGGCCTACTTATACAGCTGTTCAACCAATATGCGGTACTAAAGGAAGTATTACCGTAACAACAACCGCTGCGTCTTATAGTATAGACAACGGGAGTAATTGGTCTACTAATCCGGTTTTCTCTAATTTAGGATCGGGCTATTATTCTGTAAAGATTAAAAATACTCTAGGTTGTGAATCCTTTACTGAATCTGTCAACTTTACTGAGCCTTATATCAACGCTCCAACCGCTACTGTTACGCAACCTACCTGCAATGTGCAAGGAAGTATTACCGTGACAACTTCTGCAACTGGTTATAGTAAAGATGGCGGGAATACATGGCAAACAAGCCCTATATTTTCAAATTTACCAGCTGGATATTATAGTATCAAGATTAAAAATAATTTGGGGTGTATATCTAATTCCTTTCAAACACTAATTAACCAATACTATTTACCCAATCCAAATCTCACTATAGTTCAGCCTAATTGCGGAAATAACGGTAGTATTACAATTGCAACTGTTGCGAGCGAATATAGTTTTGATGGTGGAGGTTCATGGCAGACAAGCCCTTTGAAATCTAATTTAACGACTGGTTACTACACGGTTATGATCAAGAACAGTGTGGGTTGTACTTCTAGTCCGTATCTTATTAATGTCCCTATCAACCCTTATTATTTACCCAATCCTTTACTATCAACAATACAACCCTCTTGCGGTACTGTTGGAAAAATTACTGTTTTAACAAATGCAGATTTTTATAGTTTTGACGATGGAAAGACTTGGACGACCAATCCTATTTTACTAAATCCTGTTCCAGGATTTTACAATGTAAAAGTCAAAAATAATTTGGGCTGTACATCACTCGGTCAATTTACTAATATTAATGCATCGTACTTAGCGGCACCTGCAGTAACTACTACCCAACCTTCTTGCGCGGTACCTACAGGAACAATTGAGATAAATACACCAGCGAGTCAATTTAGTTTTGATAATGGCGCCACTTGGACAACAAATCCTAAAAACACAAATCTACCGCTGGGTTACTACTATATAAAAATTAAAAGTTCAATAGGATGTGAATCTAACGCACAGAATACCTCTATTGGTTATCCTCCAGCAACTAATACAGCACCAATCACTAGTGCAACTCAGCCAACTTCCTGCGGAACAACTGATGGAAGCATAACAGTAGTTACGACCGCAAGTGAATATAGTTTTAATGATGGAGTAACATGGACTAGCAGTCCTACCAAAATAAATTTAGCGGCAGGAACCTATTTTATCAAAACTAGAAGTAGTACCTCTACATGTGGCTCGAAATCAGCAACTGTAACACTTAACTCTGGCACCGTGATTGCAGCGCCCACTTTTACTGTAACCAACCCTGGTTGCAATAACTTATATGGTGCTATCACAATTACAACTCCAGCCTCTTATTACAGTTTTGATAATGGCCTATCTTATGTAACTACAAATACCAAATCTGATTTGTTGGTTGGCGATTACAAGGTAAAAATTAAAAATGCTGCAGGATGTATTTCTGATCCAGCTACAGCTATAATAAAAGCAACCTCCAGCAACCTTGCTGCTCCACTTTATACTGTAGTGCAACCCAATTGTTCTACCGCAACAGGTACGATTACAATTACCACAAATGCGGCGTTTTATAGTTTTGATGATGGAAACACTTTTAGCACTTCCAAAACTCAAACTGATTTGCCTGCTGGAAATTATTCGATTAAAATAAAAGATGCCTCAGGATGTCTTTCACTAGCAAGTTCGGTTACTATCAACGTTAAACCAACTGTTGCCAATGCTCCTGTTGTAGCTGTAACACATCCATTAAACTGTACAACTTCTACTGGAAAGATTTCGGTAACTAGTTTTGCTGCACTTTTTAGCTTTGATAATGGAGTAACATGGAGCAGTTCAAACACCTCAGGACCACTTACGGCCGGCACCTATCAAGTAGTAGTAAAAGAAACAATCAGTGGTTGTCCATCACTTGCAATTGCGGCAATCATCAACGCGCCTCCAAATGCACCTTCGGCTCCAGCAATCACCGCAGTGCAGCCTACAACCTGCGCTAACCCATTTGGAACGATTACGATAACAAGTGCGGCTTTTGAATACAGTTTTGACAATGGTATTACCTATACAACCAATCCAAATTCTGGGTTATTAATTGCTGGAAATTATCAGGTTAAGGTTCGAAACAGTTTTTACTGCGAATCAACATCAGTTGCGGCGGAAATACTTGCACCAATAGATTATCCGCTTGCACCAAATTTTACTGCTGTGCAACCCGATTGTAATAACAGTAATGGAACAATTACTATTCAAACTGTAGCAAGTGAATATAGTTTTGATAATGGTGTAACTTGGTCAGCGAGTGCAACATCCAATAATGTACTACCAGCAACTTATCAGTTAAAAATCAAAAACAGTTTTGGATGCATTTCTCCTCCATCAGCTGCAGCTATCATTCCTTTTACAAATTTCACAGCTGTGCCTACTGCCACATCTCCGCAAACCTATTGCATTCAACAAAATGTAACTTTAAGTGACATCACAATTTCTGGTCAAAACATAAAATGGTACGATAGCATCACTAATGGTAGCCAGCAAATAAATACTCTAACCATCCAAAATGGAAGCACTTACTATGCATCTCAAACAATTGACGGTTGCGAGAGTATGAGGGTTCCTGTTTTAATTTCTATTACAAACACCAACGCACCAACTGGTAGCACCAATCAAACTTTTTGTAGCAGCCTTAACCCAACTTTAAATAGTATCACGGTAACAGGAACAGCTATAAAATGGTATGATTCCGCTAGTAACGGACTGCTGTTGACAAATAACACACCAATAGCAGATGGTACCATTTATTATGCCTCTCAAACGGCCAATAGTTGCGAAAGTGTTTCTCGCTTAGCAGTGAAAGTAGACTTAATTACAACATTACCCTCAAATGATTATGAAGAATTGCTTTGTGATGATCTTAATGATGCGAAAGAAATTGTTGACTTAACCTCTTATAGTTCGAAAGTAGTTGCAAACACAATTGGGCATACCTTTGCATTTTACACTTCACAAAATGGAGCAGAAAATGAATTACTCACAGCAAAAATAAGCAGTCCAGCAACTTACAATTTGGTTTTGGGTTCAAATAAAATTTATATCAGAATCAATTCTAATTCCTCTTGCTATGCCGTAGCTGTTTTAACCTTAATAGTAGTTGCAAAACCCAACATACCTATAAGTGACATCGTGCCAATTTGCGAAAACAGTTCGATCACGATTTCTGCAGGTGGTACAGAAAATAGTTATTTGTGGTCTACGGGAGAAACTACTCCTTCAATTACAGTTGTAGATCCAGGTATTTATTCTGTGACAGCAACTACCAATTACGGTACAATCAATTGTTCGAGTACTAAATCTTTCACGGTCAAAAAATCTACTTTACCAACAATTTCTTCTATCGAAACTAAAGATTGGACGGACAATCAAAATACGATTACTATCCTTGTTGGTGGTACTGGTACGTTCGAATATTCAGTTGACGGAATGAAATACCAAGATAATAACCAATTTGAAAACCTCATTCCTGGGAAATATGCCGTTTTTGTAAGGGACAAAAATGGTTGTGGATATGTTGAAGAGGAAGTATACCTAGTTATGTATCCAAAATTCTTTACTCCTAATAATGATGGATACAATGATACCTGGAGAATTCAGTCATCTGAATTTGAAGAAGATTTTATCGTGAAAATATTTGACCGCTACGGAAAACTGATTAAGGTGTTATCGAAAGACCAGTCTTGGGATGGAACGTACAACGGACAGATACTACCTTCAACAGATTACTGGTTTATTGCTACAAAAGCGGACAAGAAAGAATACAGAGGTCATTTTACTTTAAAAAGGTAATTGACCTATTTCAATACAGATTGTAGGTAAAAATGTTCTCTAATTGTAACTAACGAGCAAGTGATAAATCGAACAAAAAATAATGCAATTATAGCAAATTGTAATTGAAAACAGTCAAGATAAAAATCGCTCATCATTTGCATGTGTAAACAGTGTCTGACTACATGAGCTTTTTGTTAGTATTCAAAACAAAATTACATTCGCTTTAGATATAGATTATAAAGCAATTCAAAATACATTAATTGATGGTAGAATACCGATTTCAATACAATTTAAACCACCAATAAACGGTGGTTTTTTTGTAGGCTATAATCATAAATAATACCCTGAATTTTTATAATTCCACCTTATATTTTCTATTTCGAATAAAAACAGCTTGAACTAAGAGCATAATCGGGCTTCAATTGAGATTATACATATCTATTTTATTAATCAGCCTTTCTTTTTCATGGATAGCCAGTATACCGAAAATGTAGAATTAAAAATCTAATCCCAACAAACTGGCAAATAAATATTTTTTCTTGTTTTTAATCATCAAATTCTCTAATCGCTATAGTTTGGCAAAAAATATTTGGTTACTTGTTAATTAAAACGTAAAATTACCAAAAAATTAACCTAATCATAATATTAGATACCGAATACAAAATTTTGAAGTTAAAAATTACACATACTACAACGATCGATGATACTACACTTTGGCAACAACTGATTGCCGGAGATGAGAAAGCTTTTTCGAGCCTTTTCAAGAAATATTATGAGCAGTTGGTACGTTATGGAAACTCCTTTTCTCCCTTTACCGAAAAAGTGCAAGATTGCATTCAAGACGTATTTGCAGACTTGTGGTTGTACAAGCATTCACTTAATGAGCACGCAAATGTAAAAGCGTATTTGTTATCTAGTGTGCGCAACCGTATTGCGAGATTACAGGAACGTGATCATATTTTTAGCAAAACAAAATCTACTGATTCTCTTGAGTTCTTATTTGATTTTTCTATTGAGCACCAATTAATTATTGATGAGCATACAAAAGATAGAACAACTCAACTCAATAAACATATCAATCAATTGCCATCTAGGCAAAAAGAAGCCTTGTACCTACGTTACCACCAAGGCCTAACGGTAAATCAAATTGCAGACACTTTCAAGATGAATTATCAGTCTGCAAACAACCTTTTGCACCGTGCTTTATTAAATTTAAGAAAAGATTGGAATAGTCCTTATCCCTTGCTATCACTAGTGTTAGCGATGTTCTCTTAAATTTAATTTAAAAAAAACTAAAAAAAATCACAATTTACCGAGTATTGAACAACAAAAGTGTCCTTTATGTTAATATAAACTCACTTATAAATGCAAAATCGAGATAATTATTCAGAAATCGAAGACTTCCTAACCGATGTTTCATTCCAGGATTGGGTACGAACAGACGTTGATGCTCAAGATTGGGAACGATGGACATTAGAAAGCCCATCTAGAGCCAAACTGGTCGAAGAAGCTAGACTTTGGATTCTTGCATTAAAAGTACCTGAAAATAACATGCCGTATGCAACATTACAATCTGCTCTTGTTGCTACTTGGAATAAAATTGAACAAAAAGAAAACAAAAAAAGCAATAACTGGAATTTTAAGTTCATCAAAGCTGCAGCAGCAGTTTTAGTTTTGGGGTTAGGTATTTTTGGAGCTTATAATCATTTTAAAGGAACAACTGGTAACGACATCCTTCACAATCGAGTTATCATTAATAATCAAGAGGAAATTGTTGAACAAACCAACAACACCAATGAAGCTCAAACCATCACTTTGTCAGATGGTAGTTCAGTCCTTTTACAGCCGAAAAGTAAATTAAGCTATCCAAAGCTATTTATAGGGAATAAAAGAAAAGTGTATTTGTCTGGTGAAGGTTTCTTTGAAATTAGCAAGAATCCAAAAAGACCTTTTTTGGTGTATGCTAATGAAATTGTAACTACGGTAGTTGGAACAAGTTTTAGAATTAGTGCTTTTAAAGAGGAACCCAATGTTCAAGTTCTTGTGAGAACAGGAAAAGTAAAAGTACAATCGAACAAATTGCCGCTCAACTCTGTTAAAAATAAAGAGATCACATTATTACCAAACGAGGCTATACGTTTTACAAAAAAATCGGAAGTCTTTAATAAAATAACAGACATCACCAAAGACAAGCAATTGAATGATGTCTTGAAACCTATTGAACAACTGAGTTTTGAGTTTACCGACACTCCGGTAAGTCAAATTTTTAAAACGATAGAACAAGCTTATTTAGTAAACATTACATTTCCTAAAGAAAAATTAAAAGATTGTCATCTGACCACGTCACTAAACGATCAACCCTTGCCTGAAAAATTGAAAATTATTTGTAGAGCATTAGGAAACAGCACTAGTTATGAAATGAATCAAAATCAAATCAACATATCATCCGATGGTTGTAATTAATTAAAATTGCCTATGTAGTAGATTATTAGTAAAAAAAAACGTCGAAAATGCTGTAACATGATCGACGCTTTAATTAAGAAGATTGCTTTCTGTAAAAAGCGATCAAAGTAGTTTCAAAATACCCGATAAAAAGTATCAATTAAAAACAATCCAAAATTATGAAAAAACTTGTTGTCCAACAACGATTATTCTATCGAATCATGAAAATAACATTATTTCAATTGCTTTTGGCTGTTGTCTTCTCAACTGTTACCCTGGCAAATAGCGTCAAGGGACAGAAGAAACTAGATACTAAGGTGACTCTTAGTATCAATAATATGACATTATCCAATGCTCTAGCAAAATTAGAAAAAGCTTCTAATGTCCGATTTTCTTATAATTCTAGAATCAGTCAACTGAATCAAGTCGTTACTATTAACGCAACAGATGAAATGCTTTCGTCCATATTAAGTTCAATTTTAGAACCACTGAACATTAAATATTCTGAAGTAAGCAACCAAATTGTTTTACAAAATAAAATTGCTTCCAAATCAGATGCGTGGGCTAGCAGTACTTCACTTATCGATTTTACAGCTGTAGCTATTACCGTAAAAGGAAAAGTTCTTGATGAAAAAGGATTCCCTTTACCTGGTGCAACTGTATTAATAAAAGGAACTAAGACAGCAGTACTTACAGATATTGATGGAAATTTTACAATTACTGTGCCGTCAAACACTTCTAGACTAGTTATTTCATACATTGGTATGGAAACGCAAGAGGTTACAGCCAAATCTAGTAACCTTACAATTATTATGAACGAGTCTGGTCAAGCGTTAGACGAGGTAGTAGTAACAACTGGTTATGAAAAAACTTCAAAAAGAACCTTTACTGGAGCGGTTAGTAAAATTTCAGGTAAAGATTTATTAGTAGAAGGTGTTGTTGATATTAGTAGAATGATCGAAGGTAAAGCAGCCGGTGTTACCGTACAAAACGTTACAGGAACATTTGGTACTGCACCAAAAATCACAGTCCGTGGATCATCTTCTATCTTTGGAGATACAAAACCATTATGGGTAATTGACGGAATCGTTCAAGAAGACATTGTAAACTTATCATTTGCAGATTTGGCTTCAGGGAATTCTGCAACTTTATTAAGTTCATCTATCGCAGGTTTGAATCCAAATGACGTTTTGAGTATTGAGGTATTAAAAGATGCTTCTGCAACTTCTATCTACGGATCTAGATCTTTGAATGGTGTTGTAGTTGTAACTACAAAGCAAGGTAGACGTGAATCACCGCTTTCTGTATCCTACTCTTTGGAGCAAACAGCTAGATTGGTTCCAAATTACAGCCAATACGATATTTTAAATTCTCAAGAGACGATGAGTATCTTGCAAGAAATTAAAGCGAAAGGTTTTCTTGAATTACCTGATACCGCACAAGGTCGTTACGGTGGGGTTTACAATATTCTTTCAAATCAAATCAATACCTACGATGCTACTAGCGGACAGTATGGTGTTAAAAATGATGCTCCAAGTAGAAATGCTTTCTTAAAGAAATATGAATTGGCTAATACGGATTGGTTTGGTGCTTTGTTTAGACCATCAATAACTCAAAACCACTCGTTAAGTTTTTCTGGTGGTGGACAAAACAACGCTTACTTTGCCTCTTTAGGATTTTACAATGATCCAGGATGGACTATAGCTGATGGTGTAAGTCAAATTACAACTAACATCAAAAACACCTTTTTCCTGAATGATAAATTAAGCTTAACACTTTCTACACAAGCCTCTGTGAGAGATCAATCTGCTCCTGGTAGTTATGATAGCTTGAAAGATGGTGTAACTGGTAGCACTACTAGAGATTTTGATATTAATCCATTCAACTATGTATTAAATACAAGTAGAACATTGCGTCCTTATGATGACAATGGAAACCTTGAATATTACAGAAACAACTGGGCTCCTGTAAACATCCTTAATGAACTTGAAAATAATTATATGGATATCAAAGTAAAAGATATTCGTTTTCAAGCTGATTTGAGTTATAAAATCAATAAGCATTTAACGTACAATTTTACAACAAACGCACGTTTTGCAAATACTACTAGAGAGCACAACATTCTAGAAGGATCAAATATCGTAGGTGCACACAATGCACAAGAAACTACTATTGTAAGAGATGCTAATATCTTCTTGTACCAAAATCCAGATGATTTAACAGCGCCTAAAGTTTCTGTTTTACCAAATGGCGGAATTTTAAGAAGCTTTACAAATGACTTGACGTCTTACAATGTAAGAAACAGTTTTAGCTACAAAAATGTTATCGCTAGCAAACATGAAGTAGATGCTTTGTTTGGTACAGAATTACGTTACGTAGATAGAAACAGTAATAACTTTACTGCTTACGGTTTACAATATGATAGAGGATTAACTGCTTTTACAGATCCTAGAATTCTAGAAAAGTTAATTAATGGGGGAGAATCGTACTATGCCTTTAATACTGAGAGAGAGCGTACAGTTGGACTTTTCGGAAAAGTTGGTTATACGTATGACCGCCGTTATACAGGATCTGTTACAGGTCGTTATGATGGTTCAAACAGACAAGGAAATAGTAATGCGTCAAGATGGTTACCAACTTATACCTTCAGTGGAAAATGGAATGCTAAAGAAGAAAAATTCTTGAAAAACATCGAAAGCATTAGTAACTTAGGATTACGTGGATCTTATGGTTTAACTGCAACTGCAGGACCTGCTACCAACTCTTTGGCTATCTACAAAAGTTTCATTGCAGATCGTTTAAATCTTGCTGATAGAGAAACTGGTCTGAATATTGACCAACTTCAAAACTCTGATTTGACTTGGGAGAAACAATTCGAAACTAATATTGGTTTGGATTTAGGCTTGTTCAATAATAGAATCCAGTTTACAACTGATGTTTATAGCAGAAAAGCTTTTGATCTTGTAGATTTTGTAACTACATCAGGTGTTGGTGGTCAAAAAATCAAACAAGGTAATAATGCTAATATGGAAACTAAAGGTATCGAAATGTCCTTGACTACCAAAAATTTGCGTGATACAAGATTGAAATGGTCCACTACTTTGAATTTATCTGTATACAATCAAAAAATTACCAAGCTACAAAACAACCCAGAAGTTCTAGGTTTAGTTAATGGTACTGGAGGAAATACACTTGGACATCCTAGAAATGCTTTGTACTCTTACCAATTTACGGGATTGAATACCCAAGGTCTTCCAACATTTGTTATGGCAGATGGTCAAGATGATAAAATTGCAGGAGCAAACTTTCAGGATTCAAATGATGTGACCAAATACTTAAAATATGAAGGATCTATCGAGCCTAATAAATCAGCTGGTATTTCAAACACATTTACATATGACAACTGGTCATTAAATATATTTATTGTAGCATCTGGCGGAAACAAAGTACGTTTGAACCCAATCTATTCAGATAAATATGATGATTTAAAAGTATTCACAAAAGAGTTTACCAACAGATGGATCAATGCAGGTGATGAAGCTTTAACCAACATTCCTGTTATTGCAGATCAACGATTGGTAGCAAACTACGCCTCTGAATCAAAAGATTTAACAAGAGCTTACAACGCTTATAACTTCTCAGATGTACGAGTTGCAGACGGAAGTTTTGTAAGATTAAAAAATGTATCTATCAGTTATGAGTTCCCAAAAGATTTGAAGAAAAAATTAGGAGTTAACGTATTTACTTTAAAAGGTTCTACTGCAAATCCATTGTTAATTTATTCTGATAAAAGATTAAACGGACAAGATCCTGAATTTTACAGAAGTGGTGGAGTTTCACAACCAATCACAAGTCAATACACCTTCTCTATTAACGTATCATTTTAATAAAAAGACATGAGAAATATAAAAATAACAGTAGCACTTATTGCACTGCTAGGCCTAAGCAGCAGTTGCGAAGATTTTCTATCTGAAATACCAGACAACAGAACACAGTTAAACACTCCTGACAAAATCTCCGAAATCTTGGTTAACGCCTATCCTGGTGGTAGCTATATGGAGTTTTTGGAAACCATGACCGATAACGTAGGAGAAAGTCAAAACTTATCTGGAACTACCATAAAAAATAGTCAAAATTACTTTTGGCAAATGGCAGAAAAAATTGATCAAGACACCCCTGCTTATTATTGGGATGCTTGTTATACTGCCATTTCACATGCCAACCAAGCAATTGAAGCAATTGACAAACTAGGTCGACCAGCAAATTTAAACCCACAACTGGGTGAAGCATTAATTGCACGTGCCTACTCTCACTTTATGCTTGCAAGTGTATTTGGTCAACGCTACAATCCTGCAACAGCTGCGACTGATTTGGGTATTCCTTATTTATTAGAACCAGAAACGGTTTTACTTAAAACGTACAAGCGTAATACAATGGCTGAAGTGTATGACTTACTTGAAAAAGATATTGTAGAAGGTCTAAAACATGTAGGAAGTGACTATACACAAGTAAAATTTCACTTCAACAAAGCTGCCGCGAAGGCTTTTGCAAGTCGATTCTATCTTGTAAAAGGAGACTGGGACAAAGTTTTGTTGTATAGCGACGATTTGAGCATTCAACCTATTGGCAAGCTGAGAGATCTAGTGAAGAATAATGCACTTAACACAACTGCACAATTTAGAATTTATGCTGATGCATCTGAAACTACTAATCTTTTAATCTCTTCACCTTACTCAACTTATAATCGAACTATTAGAAGCAATCGATTTGCTTTGACAGGTGCAGATAGAGATGTGTTTTTTGGTAGCGCAACCAATTTATTCAACAAGTCTTGGCTATACGGTAGTTTTTCTAGCAATGGTTCTATTTCTATCTTTTTGCCTAAAACTTCGGAATATTTCAAAATTACTAATGCTAACGCAGGAATCGGTCAACCGTATGTGGCCAATGTTTTACTTGGTAATGAGGAATTGTTTTTTAACAAGATCGAAGCTCACATAATGAAAAGTGAGTTTGATTTGGCTAATACTGAAATTCAGTATTTCTTATCTACGCGTACCACGGGGTACAATGCCACTACAGATGTTGTTACTCAAGCAAAAATTGTTGCTAAGTATCCTGTAATTGCAGATGAGTACACTCCTTTTTACACTTTGACTCCTGTTCAAACTTCGTATATCAAAGCGGTAGCAGAACTTAGAAGAATTGAGTTCATTCACGAAGGTTTGAGATGGTTTGATATCAAACGCTTCAATTATGTAGTAACACACAAAGTCTACAACGAACCTTCACGCATACTGAAGAAAAATGATTTACGTAGAGCGATCCAAATCCCATTACACGCTACGAATACAGGAATTGAAAAAAATCCAATTTAAAAATGATAGCTATGAAAATATTTAATCAATACAAAAATATAGTAACCTTATCGGCCGTAATACTACTAGGAGCATGCTCACATGATGCACCTATAACCGAAAGTCAACTGGATCTATCTATACCACAAAAGACCGCTCTTGACACTTGGATCGATACCAACTATTTGATTCCGTACAACATAAATGTGCAATACAAATGGAACCAGAATGCAGTAGACAACAATCGTTTCTTGTTTCCTCCCCTACAAACAAAAGTACAACCAGTACTTGAGATTATTCAAAAAATCTGGTTGGATAGTTACAAAACAGTAGCAGGACCTGATTTTGTAAAGGTAATTGCACCTAGAGAATTTGTACTAGTTGGAGGTATCAACTTGAATACAACGGGTACTATTACGCTTGGTTTGGCTGAAGGTGGAAAAAGAATTACTTTCTTCAACACAGATTATATCAATGTAAAAGACAAGGCACAAGTAAATCGCTTTATTCACACAATCCAGCACGAGTACATTCACATCTTAAATCAAACTAAACCATTTGACGAAAAATCGATGGCTTTGATTACTCCTAGTGGCTATAGCTCTGCTTGGTACAACACCACTGATGCTGTCGCACTAGAAGAAGGATTTCTTACTGCATATGCAAAATCAAATATAAACGAAGATTTTGCAGAGACAGCTTCAACCATTTTGATTAGTTCAAAGACAGAATACGCAGCCATTCTAGCATCAATTGTGAGTCCAACTGCTTTGGCAGCGATTAAAGCAAAAGAGGCGATCGTTGTAAAGTATTATAAAGATGCATTTGGGATTGATTTGTATGCTTTGAGAGATGAAGCGCAAAAAAACACACTAGCAGTCATCAAATAGTATAAGCAAACTAAAGAGCTTTAGAAATAAGGCTCTTTAAAAATTATTTTATATAACTTAATACATTATTAGCATGAAACTAAAAAATATTTTTAAAGTTCTACTCCTTGCTATTTTAGCACTGCAAGTGGTTTCTTGTGACAACAAGGAATCTGTAGAATCCCCTTTTAATGCTACTCCAACAGAGCGATTAAATGCTCAAAAGGAAGTTCTAAACAATTTATTAGAATCTTCAGAGTTTGGTTGGAAAGCTATTTATTATACCGACACTACGCAATTAGGTGGCTTTACTCATGTTTTTAAATTTAAAGACGGAAAAGTAGATATGGCATCTGATTTTGATGATGATACTTCTGTTTATTCAAGTGAGTACAGCATTGCAATAGGTAGTACAGTAAGTTTGTTGTTTACAACAAAAAACAGAATTCATCTATTATCTGATTCTGACAATTACCCTATATCATCTTTGCGAGGAAAAGGATACCTAGGTGATTTTCAATTCTTATATTATGGTCAAGATAACGGTGATATTGTTTTCAAAACCAACAGATCATTTAAAGAATTACGTTTTGTAAAAGCTAAGGCTTCAGATTGGACCGATCTGGCAAAAGCTAGACTTATGATTCCAAATGTATCAGGCGCTAGTACGCGACCATTATTTCGACTTTTAGAAACCAATGATGGGGCAAAGGTTAGTCAATATGACTTTACTTACACTGAAGCAACTCGATATGCTACATCAAACTCTATCGAAGCAGGATCTTCAAAGACAAGCAATGTAGGTATTGCCTATACTGCAACAGGAATAAAAGTAAGTCCTCCCGTAAAAGTTGGAACAAAAACTTTAACGGACTTTACATACGATGCCACAACTGGAAATTTTAATGCCGCAGCAGATGGTGTAACGGCTTCTATTAAATATTCTAACAAACCTTTGGTACTTACTGACGACTACAAGGCCTTATTAACTGGACAACCATACACGCGCTTTTCATATTATGATGATGATGTTACGGCTGACGCCCCAACAAATTCAGCATTATTTAAAGCAGAAATAGATAAGATAAATGCTGGTTTACCTTCTGGACAATCAATTTCAGGTGTAGAATTGTATTTAAACCATTCTTTAGGAAACTTTATTTATTACACCTTTAATGGTCGAGGTGCCATCTTTCATTATATAACAGTAAAAGAAGATGCTGCGAACAAAACTTTAATTCTTGGCCACGACCGCTGGAGCGGAGGTTTTACTACATCTCCATCGTATTTGGCTGGTTTTGACAAACAATTATTAGATACAAAAGGTATTTATGTAAAAAAAGAAAACTTCAGAATAGTATATAGCAATACTGTTTATACCTTCACAAGTGCTTCAAGTTCATTCAGAATGACTACTTGGAAAAGGTAAACAATATTTGATTTTTTGACTTACTAATTCAATCCTAAAAGGTTACTCATTTTTTTGAGCAACCTTTTTTTATATGACTTTTTATACCCCTCAAAAAGGAATAAAACTATCCTTGAAAAAATTAAAAATAATCAATAAAAAAGTAGGTTAATTCTTTTTTATATTTTATTTTTGACTTAGATTAAAAGTAAATATAAACACACGAAAAAATTTATTAAATACTCGTTTTCAATACGATAAAATTATCAAATCAACATTTATTACCATTTTTGGTACTTAACTTTTAAATTGCTTTTTTTTCACAAAAACTATCTCCCACTCATTGTATAAACAATAAAAACGAATAAATACAACTCTAAATTATTATATACTATGATAAAGCAATACTTTCCTCTGAGATCTATTTTCCCACTAACACTCGTCCTACTATTTATTTGTGAATAGGATATATCCTGAATATTCTACAAAATTTGTGTACCTGTTTTTACCTTTGGCAGCAGCTTTTGCTATTTATGATTTATTCAAAAAGAAAAAGGAAGATAAAATTAATGGCACCACTCAAGTTAAAGAGTCTGTTGTGAGGATGTTGATATTCGGAGGCCTATTACTGGTTTTCTTTTTCTTAACTAACTCACAAGTTCCTCCTTTTAAACAGTAGATAAATCGAGCTAGGTAAGTTATACTCTAGAGCATGTAGACTAAATTCTTCCTAACTTTCTTTAATTTTATACGAATAATTTTCACAAGGTTGCTCATTTTTTTGAGTGACCTTTTTTTATTCGTACTAGATTGATGTGATCAATATAATAGAACATTTCCTAAAGGTTTCATAAACTAATCAAGGTTACCGTATCTTTTCTTATTTTTACATTAAATTTAGAACCATCCACATGCCAACCGACTGTATTAGCTATCAAAATTCAGGATATTTCAGCACTTTAATGCAAGACTACCTGAACCAAAAATCAACTCTTAGTCCACTCTACAATCACTTCCCTACTCTAGAAAATTTTGAAAAACAAATTCTAGAAAAAGAACAAAATTTCGATCATAGCTCAAGATCAACTTTAGTGAGTGTGCTACAGCAACAATACACAAATAGTACTGTATCTAGTCTAACACACCAGAATATTGCTTCACTTGGCACTCAAAATACCTACACAGTTACAACGGGACATCAACTAAACCTATTTAGTGGTCCGTTATATTTTTTGTATAAAATAATATCTACAATAAACTTAACTAAAGAACTAAAGGCTAAACACCCAGAATACAACTTTGTGCCAGTTTATTGGATGGCGACAGAAGATCATGATTTTGACGAAATAAACTATTTCAATTTTAAAGGAAAAAAATTTCGTTGGAATACCCAAAGTACGGGACCTGTTGGAAGGTTAAGCACCGAAGGACTTGATGCTTTTTTCGAAATATTTGCACTCGAACTAGGGCAAACAAAAAATGCAAATGCATTAAAAACAATATTTGAAGAGGCCTATTTACAACACGCTACCCTAGCCGATGCCACTAGGCATTTGGCCAACACCTTGTTTGGTGAATATGGATTAGTAATCATTGACGCCGACAATCAAGATTTAAAAAAGTTTTTTGCACCCTACATTAAAAACGAATTAACAGCACAAACCTCCTTCGCCGTAGTTACCGAAACCATCAAAAAACTGTCTGATTACACTATTCAAGTAAATCCTAGAGAGATTAATTTATTTTATATCGAAGATACTGTACGAGAACGTATCATTTTCGAAAATGAAAAATACAAAGTAAACAATACCGACCTAATTTTTTCAAAAGAAGAGATTTTGGCTTTGGTCGAAAGCAATCCAGAAAAATTTAGTCCAAATGTGATTATGCGTCCGCTTTATCAAGAAGTAATTTTACCTAACCTGTGCTACATTGGCGGAGGAGGTGAAATAGCCTATTGGTTGGAGCTAAAAGCTTTTTTTGACGCAGTAAATGTTACATTTCCTATGTTACTAGTTCGCAATTCTGTACTGTTAGCTACTGAAAAGCAAGTTTCAAAAGCCGACAAGCTACAACTAAGTTGGGAAGACTTATTTTCGAAACAAAATCAATTAGAGAATAAACTGACCCATAAGCTATCTTCTTTCTCTATCGATTTAACACCACAAAGAGAACAGCTGCAAAAGCAATTTGCACTACTCCATGATATTGCAAAACAAACTGACGAGTCGTTCACTGGCGCTGTAAAAGCACAGGAAACAAAACAATTAAAAGGATTGGATAATTTAGAAAAACGATTATTAAAAGCACAAAAACGAAAACTAAAAGATCAATTGGAGCGCGCTACTGATTTGCAAAACGAACTTTTCCCGAACAAAAGCTTGCAGGAACGCCAAAATAACTTTTCGGAATTCTATTTGGAACAAGGTCCTCAATTAATACCAACCATTATAGATCGTTTAAAACCTTTGGAACAAAACTTTGAGGTTATTAGTTTCTAAAATATCACAAACAAAAGGTTTTTCTACAAAAAAATAACTAATTTTACCCGAAATAAAACATAATTAAAATGACAACGAATAGAACTTTTACAATGATTAAGCCAGATGCAGTAGCAAATGGACACATCGGAAACATCCTTGCGATGATTACAAACGCAGGTTTCAAAATTGTATCTTTAAAATTAACACAACTTACTGTAGCAGATGCACAAGCTTTTTATGAAGTGCATGCAGAACGCCCTTTCTACGGAGAATTAGTTAACTTCATGTCAAGCGGACCAATTGTAGCAGCTATTTTAGAAAAAGAAAATGCAGTTGCCGATTTCAGAACACTTATTGGAGCAACTAACCCTGCAGATGCAGCAGAAGGAACTATCCGTAAAAAATATGCAACTTCAATGGGAGAAAATGCAGTTCACGGATCTGACAGTGATGAAAATGCAGCTATCGAAGGTGCTTTCCATTTTTCTGGAAGAGAGCAGTTCTAATATCAGCATTCAGTCTAGTGGCAGTTTTCAGTCACAGAAACACATAAAAAAAATCCTGTTTGTTTACACAAGCAGGATTTTTTTTTGCTTTCAATCTTACTTAATGTTTATTGAATTATAACAAGCATAAGTAGAATATAGTCCATTCTAATTTTTGTCTCATCGAGCGCAGTCGAGATGCAATAGTGGTTCTCGACTGCGCTCGAACTGACAATAGGACTGTTTTATAAATAGTATTAGTATTACAACAACTGAAACTAAAAACTAACGAAGCACTACATTGGTAATTACCTCTCTACCCAATTCATCATTAATCATCTTGATAATTTTTGATTTTCCAAGGCTCAATTCTTCACGCAACACAGACGAAGTAAGTTCTACATACAAAGTACTATTGCGCAACGCCACATTTTGGGTATAACTATTTACTCCGTTCCCCATTAAGTTTCCCCAAGCCTCACGTACATTGATTTGATCCATTCCTGGTTGTAACTTGTTCCCTTCGATAATTCGTTTTAAAACATCACCTACTGTACTTTGATTATTTAGTCTTTTTGCCATTTCCAGTTAAGTTTATAGGTCCCGTTTTTTTATAATGATACTCTTTGTTCTCTGCATTTTTTACTACCAGTTCCTCATCAGTCAATTCGACTAACTCCTCAGACCATTTTGAAAAATCTGTAGAATAATCCAAGAATGCTTTTTCTTTTTCGAAACGAACCAAAACATTTTCGTAGGTATCGTTTACAATAAAAGTCCCATCCAATTGTGGCATCACCTTTTTACGAATACCTTCATTATTTTTCATGGCAAAAAAATCATAGTGCTCATTTATTTTATAATCTTTATCCTCACTATCTGGCATTTCTACTTTTTCAATTTCCCAATATCCATTTAATTTAGCCACATCAGCAGGTTCAATTTTTTGCTTACAACCCACAAACATTAAAGCAACAATTGCTAATTTTAATACATTTTTCATAACTATTTATTTTTGAACCCTATTTGTAATCCCGAGTTTCTATAACTCTTAAGCCGCGGAATCAGGAATAAAACAACCTATTTTTGTCTTGTGCAAAGTTACTCTTTATAACCCCATTTGAAAGGAATAATCTCAAAAGACGGTAAAAAATTTAAACTACATTTTCCTTCATCTATATCCGATTTTACAGCTTTTATAAAATTTTTAAAGAATACTTAAACAAGCCTTACTTTCAAATTAAACCAAAATTAAATATAGGATATTTAATTCACCAACAGATATTAGACTACCTTATACCTCACATTTAATACGCTATACGGTCTAGAATAAAGAGCATCAAACCCCTGCAACATAAACAATAACCGTATGAACAAGACATAAAAAAACCATTTAAAAATAGCGCTAACACGGTTAAACTATATTTTTAAATGGCTTATTACACAGTAGTATAAACTGCTTTAACTCTTTTTTATTCTTTTACTAAGTCCAAAAACGAAACACAATACACCTACAACTATTAGTAAATAACATAATTCTACGCTCTTAGAACGCATTATATTGGCACCTACAAAACAAAGAATACTTATCATGTAAAAGTTCAAAGAACTTAAATTTTTTAAAAAATCCATGTCTATTATTTAAAGAAACTATCTACAAACTCATATTTATTGAAAACTTGAAGATCTTCAATACCTTCTCCTACTCCAATATACTTTACTGGAATTTGAAATTGATCTGATATTCCGATTACAACACCACCTTTTGCAGTACCATCAAGTTTGGTTACGGCTAGACAAGTTACCTCTGTAGCTGCAGTAAACTGCTTCGCTTGCTCAAAAGCATTTTGACCTGTAGAACCATCCAAAACTAGCATTACATCATGAGGTGCGTCTGCAACCACTTTTTGCATCACACGTTTTACTTTTGAAAGTTCGTTCATCAAATTCACTTTATTATGTAAACGTCCGGCTGTATCAATAATAACAATATCAGCATTTTGAGCCACTGCAGATTGCAAGGTATCAAATGCTACTGATGCAGGATCACTACCCATGTCTTGACGCACGATAGGTACACCAACACGATCTGCCCAAATTTGTAATTGATCTATTGCTGCTGCTCTAAACGTATCTGCTGCACCCAATACAACTGAATGACCGGCTTTTTTAAATTGATACGCTAGTTTACCTATTGTAGTCGTCTTCCCCACTCCATTAACTCCCACAACCATTAATACATACGGTTTAGTTTGAACTGGAATAGAAAATTGCGTTCCTTCGCCAGAATTGGTTTCAGACAATAATCCTGCAATTTCTTCTTGCAAAATACGATTCAGTTCATCAGTACCTAGATACTTATCTTCGGCTACTCGTTTTTCAATACGAGTAATAATCTTCAATGTGGTATTTACACCTACATCTGAAGCAACTAATATCTCTTCCAAATTATCCAATACATCGTCATCCACTTTTGCTTTTCCAGCAACAGCTTTGGTTAACTTTGTAAAAAAGGAACTTTTAGATTTCTCTAACCCTTTGTCTAACACTACTTTTTCTTGCTCGGTAAGACTTTGGTCTTTTTTATCCGATGAAAAAATTCTCTTAAAAAAACTCATAATAGAATTGTACTAAATTGGTATGCAATAACTCTGGATAAAGATAAAAATAAAAAAGCTACTTCCGATAGAAAGTAGCTTTTTTATATAATGTGTTTCTGATTACTTCTTTTTCAAGAACTCATCAACTAACTCAGGAGCTAAAATAGTTTCTACGAAAGTATAAGCGCCAGTCTTTGGAGATTTCACCATTTTGATGGCTTTTGATAATCTCTTAGAAGCTGTTTGCAAGGATGCTACTGTTTTCTTTGCCATGTCTAATTATTTGTTTATTTGAAATTTTTATAAAACGCTAATGGAAAACCATTGCTTATTTTATTAATCTCTAATTATTACTTGATTTCTTTGTGAACAGTTACTCTTTTCAAAACCGGATTAAATTTTTTAATCTCTAATCTGTCTGGAGTATTTTTTTTGTTCTTAGTCGTAATGTATCTAGAAGTACCTGCAACACCAGTTGTTTTGTGTTCTGTACATTCTAAAATAACTTGAATTCTATTACCTTTCTTTGCCATCTTGCTCTATGTTTAGTATTGGAAAAAGATTATTTGATAAATCCTTGTGCCTGTGCTTTTTTCAAAACAGCAGAAATTCCATTTTTATTAATTGTTTTTACCGTAGATGCTGCTACTCTAAGAGTAATCCATCTATCTTCTTCTGGAAGATAAAAACGCTTCTTAACTAAGTTTACAGAAAATTTTCTCTTAGTTTTATTCATAGCGTGAGAAACGTTATTTCCTACCATCGCTCTTTTACCTGTAAGGTCACAAACTCTTGACATTATATATCTCTTTTAATCGTTATTCAAAATCAGGGTGCAAAGAAAAGAAAAATAAACGTATCAAACAAAATTTTACTACACAAATTTTATAATTTCTTTTTGAAGCATTTCCAAACTTTTATAAACTGCTCTATCTATCACTTTTTCACGAGGTTGTCCAAAGTTAAACTCTTCAACAAGGACTCCTGTTGGGGTAGCCAAAGCAATAAAAACTGCACCAATTTCGGCATCTCCATCCCCTTTGCTTGGTCCGGCGTTGCCCGTGGTTGCTATGGCGTAGTCGGTTTTCATTAAGTTTTTAACACTCAAAGCCATAGCTTCTGCCACTTGTGCACTCACTACCGAAAATTCTTCGATAAGTGCTGATGGAATCGACAAAACATCAATTTTGGTTTGAGTCGCATACGAAACAACACTCCCTTTAAAATATCCTGAAGCACCAGGAACCGAAGCCAACAACGATGCAATAGATCCTCCCGTACAACTTTCGGCTGTTGCAATGCTTAGCTTTTGCTTCTTAAGCATCGAACCAATCACTACCTCAATGGTTTGATCTTCTTCATAGCCCACGATTATATCGTTGATAATAGCATCCAACAAAATGACTTGTTTATCAATTTCTTGCTCTAATAATTCTTTATTCAAACCTCTCGCCGTCAATCTTAAACGAACGCGTCCAGGACTTGGCAAGTAAGCTAACTTTACAAATTCTGGTAAAGCATCTTCCCAATGTTCAATACGCTCTGCAACCATACTCTCTCCTTGCCCGTAGGTAAGGATTGTCTTGTGCAAAATATATGGTCTTTTGTACTCTTTTACTACTTTCGGAATGATTTCGTGCTCTACCAAATACTTCATCTCATAAGGCACGCCCGGCAGGGAGATAAAAACTGTATTTTCTTTTTTAATCCACATTCCTGGTGCCGTACCTACTTGATTATGAAGCACAGTACATCGCGATGGCACCAAAGCTTGATCCTTGTTCATTTGCGTAATTGGACGTTTATAAAAACCTTCGATTAACTCAGTAACATGAGCCAAAACTTGTGGATTTACAACTAACTCATCATCAAAATAATCACAAAACGTTTTCTTGGTTACATCATCTTTTGTTGGTCCTAAACCTCCCGTAATGATAACCAAATCGACCTTGTTTTGCAACTTTTTAAAGGTGTCCAGAATGTGTTGTTTGTCATCACTAATAGACAACATTTCGTGAGTTTCGACTCCGATTTTATCTAATGATTTAGAAATAAAAGCCGAATTTGTATCAACAATTTGACCAATTAAAATCTCATCTCCAATAGTAACTATGGTGGCTTTCATGCTCTTTTATATTTTTTTTGTTCACTATATTAAACACAGAAAATTCAACACTTAATACTACATTAAATGTTGAATTCCTATCTATTTTTGATTGTGGGAGAAACGGGTATTAAGACAAAGTAAAATCTTTGTTGATCTCTTTTATCGCGTCTTCTACTTGTTTTTTAACACTTTTGAAGGTGTCAATAATATCTTTTTTCTTGCCCTCTACTTTGGTCCATGCTTCGATTTGAAGAATTTCTTCAAAGGCAACATTTAACCCAAGCAAATCTAACGTTGGCTTGATCTTGTGTGCATACGCATACGCATGCTTATGATCTTTCTTTTTTATTCCTTCTTTAATTTGAGCAATGTCCTCTGGGACTTCGGTTACGAACAATGTCAAAACATCGTTTACAAAATCTTGATCGTTATCTGAAAGTTCGTATACTTTGGATAGGTTGTAATGTAATGCCATCTATTTTACTTGGATTCTAAATAGTTTCTGTCCTTCCAAAAATCCTTCTAAGACATCATCTGGTTTTACTGCAGCAACGCCTTCTGGAGTTCCTGTAAAAATAATATCTCCTATTTTTAAGGTAAAAAACTGCGAAACATAAGCTATGATTTCATCAATTTTCCACAACATAAATTCTGAATTTCCTTTTTGAACAGTACTATTATTATTAGTTAATTCAAATGTAATATTTTCTAGTGAACTAAATTGACTTTTTGGTAAAAATTCTCCAATAACTGCCGAACCGTCAAAGCTTTTGGCTATTTCCCAAGGCAAACCTTTTTCTTTGAGCTTCGATTGTAAATCTCTAGCCGTAAAATCAATCCCGACACTAATTTCATCATAATACTTGTGTGCAAATTTTGCATCAATGTACTTTCCTACTTTATTAATTTTAACAATCAACTCTATTTCGTGATGAATATCATTCGAAAATTCAGGAAGCACAAACGGATGTTGTTTTAAAAGCACTGCCGAATCTGGTTTCATGAAAATCACCGGTTCGGTTGGACGCTCGTTCTGAAGCTCCTCTATGTGTTTGGTATAATTACGACCAATGCAGATTATTTTCATTTTTTTTTTAAGTTTCTGAGTTGCTGAGTTTCTGAGCTGCTAAGTTTCTGAGTAGGTTGAAGCAAAAAACTCAGCAACTTAGAAACTTAGCGCTCAGCAACTTTATTTAGTATTTAACTTTCTAAGTTTTATTGCCGTCAAAACCTTTTTGGTATACAAAGGAAAATCAGCATTCTGAATCCAGCTGAAATATCCAGGTTCGGTTTCTAGAATTTTTTCTACTTTGACTCCTTTGTGTTTTCCAAATGAAAAAATCTCTTCTCCATCTTTGTCGAAAGCTATCATTCCAGCAAAATCGGCTATTTTTTTTCTAGTCGAAAATTCTGAAAGTGCTTTTGTGTCGTTTTCTAAATCTTCGTAACGATCCAATTGTGCTTTCAAGATTTCGTAAGTCGCCATGGTATCTGCTTCTGCCGAATGGGCATTTTCAAGACTTTGACCACAATAAAATTTGTAAGCAGCACTTAAAGTACGCTCTTCTTTTTTATGAAAAATAGTTTGTACATCTACAGAAACACGGTTTTTCATATCAAAATCTACTCCGGCTCTCAACAATTCTTCAGCCAATAATGGAATATCAAAACGATCCGAGTTAAAACCTCCTAAATCACTGTCCTTGATCATGCTATACACTTGTGATGCTAGTTCATTAAAGGTAGGTTCGTTGGCTACTTTTTCGTCGGTGATACCATGGACTGCTGTTGTTTGCGCTGGAATTGGAATCGTAGGATTCACCAACCACGTTTTACTTTCTTTATTCCCATTTGGATATACTTTGAAGATCGATATTTCGACAATTCTATCTTTTCCGATATCTATTCCTGTGGTTTCAAGATCGAAAAAGCAAATTGGTCTATTGAGTTTTAATTCCATTTTATTTTTTTGTATGAACTACAAATATAAATTTTTAAAATGTAAAAATAAGACGTTTTGGGAGTAGTTTAATTATTATTTGTTCGAATATAAAATCCTCTATTTGATATCACAACTCCTTTTTGAAAATCATATATTGTATTTTGTAGCTTCTTGTTGGGAAGTGCGTAAGGGATGGAAGCGGCATCCTTTTTTGGGGCTTTTTCTGTCCCAAAAAAGATATAGCGTACAGCCGAGGGCACTGAAAAAGTCTTTCTAATAAATTGACACATAAAAAGGAGTAGATATCTATGGATTTCTACTCCTTTTTTCTTATATTTAAATCTAATTATAAGTGTTTTTTAGATGTTAGTACAACAACAAACAATACAATTCAGCGAGTATTCTTCGTTGTATGATTTAATAGTTCCAAAAGAAAATCTATTAAGAAAAATTAATGATTTGATTGATTTTTCATTCATTTACGATGAGTTGTTAAATAAGTACTGTCCCAATAATGGGCGAATGGCAGAAAGTCCCGTTCGTATGTTTAAGTATTTACTACTTAAAACAATCTATACTGTTTCCGATATTGATGTCGTGGAGCGTTCTCAATACGATATGTCCTTCAAATATTTTTTGGATATGAATCCAGAAGACGATGTTATCAATCCGAGTTCGTTAACAAAATTTAGAAAACTACGTCTAAAGGATACCGACCTATTAAATCTGTTGATAAACAAAACAGTCACCATTGCTATCGAAAAAGGTATTATTCGTTCGAAGTCTATCATCGTTGATGCCACACATACTTTATCAAGATCCAATCCATTTTTAGCCATCGATGTATTAAGAGAACGTTCCAAGCTACTGCGAAAAACAGTATACAGCTTTGAGCAGGAATTCAAAGAACATATGCCTGAAAAAAATACAGACAATGACTTAGAGAAGGAACTTGCTTATTGTAAAGAGTTGGAAAAACGCATTGAAAATGAGCCGTCAATAAGTTCGATTCCAGCTGTGAAAGAGAAATTAAATCTACTCAAAGAAACTGTAGAAGACACTCAAGAAAATTTTACCTTATCAAAAGATGCAGATGCTAAAACGGGTCATAAATCTGCTGATAGTTCTTTCTTTGGATATAAGACTCACTTAGCTATGACCGAGGAGCGCATCATTACAGCGGCTGTAGTCACATCAGGTGAAAAAGGGGATGGACCAGAATTACCTAGACTTTTAGCGATTAGTCAAAAAAACGGAATTGATGTTGATACTATTATTGGGGATGGAGCTTATACAGGAAAAGAAAATCTCAAACTCACAAGGGAGCAAAATATTAAAGTGGTAGCCAGACTAAATGTTACAATAGCACAAGGAGCTAGAAAAGACGAAGATAAATTTGACTATAATAAAGATGCCGATAGATTTGTTTGCACTGCTGGTCATATGGCCATACGAAAGGCTCGCCAAGGTAAAAAAAATGTTGGAACCAATCAAATACAAACCTACTATTTTGATGTGGAAAAATGTAAGACCTGCTCTTTAAAAGAGGGTTGTTATAAAGAAGGATCCAAGACAAAAACATATTCGGTGTCGATAAAATCGGACTTACACCAAGAACAAATCAGCTTTCAAGAAACTGACTATTACAAAGAAAAAGCAAAACATCGATATAAAATAGAAGCGAAAAATAGTGAGTTGAAAAATGTACATGGTTATGATAGAGCAATATCATATGGCATTACCAATATGCAAATGCAAGGTGCAATAGCAATTTTCGCAGTCAACTTAAAAAGAATACTCAAATTAATGTAGAAAAATGAAAGCTACTGCTGCATTACTCAAAATGACTCTAGCTAAACTCAAAATAGCCTTATTGAACCAACATTAAAAATCAAGATTAAAAAGGAAAACGCTTGCAACGGATTATATAACTCCTGTTACAAGCGTTTTTTTATTGTCTAAAAAACGATGATAATCAAAATATGCGATGTTTTTCAGTGCCCTCGTACAGCCCGACCGGCTTTTTCTGCCGGTTACGCCCAAAAAAGTAGTTGGAGACCGAAACAAAAAAACCCTCAAAATTAAAACTATTTTGAGGGTTTGTATTTTTATTTTGTTCTAATTAAAAATTTCTAGAAGCATCAAAAGCTTCCAAATATTCGGCTACACGTTTGACAAACATTCCGCCTAGCGCGCCATCAATCACACGATGGTCGTAGCTATGCGTTAAAAACATTTTTTGACGAATACCTATAAAATCACCTTCTGGCGTCTCTATAACTGCTGGTACTTTTCTAATCGCTCCCAAAGCCAAAATACCAACTTCAGGTTGATTGATTATTGGCGTACCAAACACACTCCCAAACGAACCTACGTTTGTCACTGTATATGTACCACCTTTGGTATCATCTGGCTTTAATTTTCCTTGTTTGGCTCTGTTCCCCAAATCGTTTACCGCTTTGGCCATCCCAACAAGATTCAATTGATCTGCATTTTTGATCACAGGAACAATCAAGTTACCATTTGGCAAAGCTGCTGCCATACCAAGGTTGATATTTTTCTTTTTGATGATGTAATTACCATCAACAGAAACATTCATACCTGGATAATCTTTCAACGCTTTGGCAACCGCCTCCATAAATATAGGTGTAAAAGTCAGCTTCTCGCCTTCTCTTCTTTCAAATTCTGTTTTATTTTTATCTCTCCATTTTACAATGTTCGTCACATCAACTTCGATAAAGGACTGGACGTGAACAGAGGTTTGAACTGAAGCGACCATATAGCCCGAAATCAATTTTCGCATCCGATCCATCTCCACGATTTCATCTCCGCCATTCATTGAAACTGGCACGGCTTGAGGTGTCTCCTTAATTACTGCCACTGGACTTGCCTTTGGAGCAGTCTGATTTACGACTTGAGATCCGTTTTGGGTGCTACGCGATTGAACATAGTTCAAAATATCGTCTTTGGTAACACGGTTGTCTTTTCCGGTACCGTTTATCAATTCTAACTCAGCTAACGTAACACCTTCGGTAGCCGCTATGTTTTTGACTAGAGGTGAATAAAACTTGTCACTTCCTGAAAAATCTGCAGGAGTCAAAACAGACTCTTTAGCAACTTCAATAACTTTTTCTACCTCAGCGATAATGGCTGGATCGATTTGTTTATCTGCTTCGCTAGTTGCTTCGCCCTCTTCGCTAGTTTCAATAATAGCAATGGTTTGCCCTACTTGTACCAATTCATCTTTGGCAAAAAGTTGCTCTACCAAAATACCCGAAACATCACTTGGAACTTCATTATCAACCTTGTCTGTAGCTACTTCGACCACGATATCATCTGCAGATATAGTATCTCCAATAGATTTTATCCAGTTTGTAATAGTTGCTTCTGCGACGCTTTCTCCCATTTTTGGAAGTTTTAATTCAAATCTTGCCATATTATTTCCCCTAAAAAGGTGTCGTATTATTATCTGTTTGCGAAATTAGTGATTTTTTGGAACATTTATTCGCTATTATGTAATTTATCCTCAACCTTTAACACCATTCCTCTTTCGTTAGAATTGTCACTCCCTATTAAGAAATTGCTATTTTTCGGTTGTATTTTAAAGGTAAAATTATCAGTTTTTAACAATTCCATAAAAGCTATACAATCTTTAAAACTTAAAAATTCGTTATCCAGCAAGAATTCGGTCGTACTATTATTGTTTTCAATTGCAATTGTGGTAAAATCTTGAAGACCGACGGCATTAAAAATAACGTCATGCCCAACCGTTTTTGATAGTAGTGGAACTATGTCTTTATTTTTCGAAAGGAAAACGTATTTCTCTTTTTCTTTTTTCGGCTTGGATTTGCCTTGAAACATTTTTACAAAAGAAAAGAATAAGATTCCGATTTTCATAAATACCGAAAACAATATAGAAACCTTAAAATGTTTTTTATAGAAAAAATTCATCGCCTCTTGAAAGCGCTTCATATAAGTTCCGTCCTTAATTGTGCTTTCGCCTTTATAATGTATAACCGTAGTTTCATGAAAATAAAAGTTAGATTTCCCACTTTTCAAAGCCATGTACGACAAGTCAATATCGTCTGAGTACATGAAGCAATCCTCGTCAAACCCACCAATATCGAGATACAACTGACGCTTCATGACCATAAAGGCACCTACTAGAATAGCAACTTCACCCGTTTGGTTTGCTGTTAAATGGCTAGCATAATAGCGTCCAAATGCGGGAACGGTTGGAAACAACTTGTACAAGGCTGCAATTTTTGTAAAAGCAACCCAGGGCGTAGGAACACCACGCTTGCTCTCGGGCAAGAAGTTCCCCGCTCCATCAATGAGCTTCACGCCCACGATGCCTAGATTTTTTTGCCTTTTGGCGAATGCCAAAACCTTTGTAAAAGTATCTTCGGCTACAACGGTATCTGGATTCAAAATACAAATAAACTCGCCCTTTGCTTGGTCTACCCCAATGTTATTTCCTTTTGGGAAACCGGAATTCTCCTTGTTCTCAATTAATTTAACCGTAGGAAAACGCTTTTTGACCATTGCACAACTATCGTCTTCCGAATTATTATCGACCACAATTATCTCTGCATCAAGCCCTTCGATTGCGCATTGCACACTCGTGAGGCAGAGCTCCAAAAAATAGCGGACGTTGTAATTGAGTATGATGACGGATAACTGCATGACGCAAATATAACGAGTTAAAATATCTAGAAAACTATTTTTGAACTACTTTTGGAATTAAACGCACTAATTTGAAAGTAACAACCCTAATTTTTCTTGTTTTTTACACTTGTACTTGGAGTCAAATTTCGGGTTGCACCGATCCATTGTCTAAAAATTTCAATGCAAAAGCTACCATAAATGATGGAAGCTGCCAATACCGAAAAACAAAAACAAAACCAGAATTCTCTATACAACTTAGTGATTCATTGGTTGAGAACTCTACCTTATTCTATTATGATTCTTTACTGTGGACCGCCAACGATGATGCCGATCCAACGTTGTATGGTTTGAATACTAGTGGCAAAATCGAAAAAAAAATTACAATCGCAGGATTGAAAAACAAAGAATGGGAAGAAATAAGCCAGGACGATGATTATCTCTATTTGGGTGATTTTGGTAACAACAGCAGCGGTAATCGTACCGATTTAAGACTTTTGCGGCTGTCTAAAAAAGAATTGTATTCAAATAACATCAAAATAGACACTATCGCTTTCTCTTATGAAAACCAATCTGATTTTAGTATTCAGCAAGCAAATACAACACATTTTGATTGCGAAGCTTTTATTGTCTTGAAAGACAGCATTTACTTGTTTACCAAACAATATGATGACAAGCAAACCTCAGTATATGTCGTACCTAAAAAACCAGGTACTTATCCCGCCAAACTTCAGAAAACTTTTGACGTTGATGGCTTGATTACTGGAGCAACTTATGACAAAAATTTTAAAACAGTGGTGCTTTGTGGCTACTCAAAACTACTACAACCTTTTATCTACCTATTGTCTGATTTTCAAGATACCGCTTTCTTTTCTGGTAATAAACGTAAAATAAAAGTAAAGCTTCCTTTTCATCAAATAGAAGGAGTTGCAACGCCCAATGGTTTGGACTATTACATTTCGAATGAAAAAACAGTTCGAAAACCCCTATTCAACACGCCGCAGCAACTGCACAAGATCTACTTGAGAGATTACATTCTAAATTATTTAGTGAACTAAAAGACAAACATTCTCTAATCTAGAGACCAAATACTGATTCGATTCTCTTTTTACAGTTGAATAGCTTACTTTTGCAAAAAAATTACTCTTGTGAATTACTTATCTGTAGAAAATATTTCGAAATCCTTTGGTGAGCGCGTCTTGTTTGACAACGTATCTTTTGGAATCAACAAAGATCAAAAAATTGCTTTCATAGCCAAAAATGGTTCTGGAAAAACAACCATAATGAACATTATCAATGGTTTTGACGAGCCAGATACGGGACAGGTTATATTGAGAAAAAGTATTCGAATGGCGTTTTTGTCGCAAGATAATAACCTACAGGATGAGCTAACGATTGAAGAAAGCATTTTTGCATCAGATAACGAAAGCTTAAAAGTAATTGAGGCTTACGAAAAAGCATTGGAAAACCCAGAAGACGAAGATGCTTATCAAAAAGCTTTTGACGGAATGGACCAACACAATGCTTGGGATTTTGAGACGCAATACAAACAAATTTTGTTCAAATTGAAGTTAGAAGACTTCAAACTGAAAGTAAAAAACCTTTCGGGTGGACAAAAAAAGCGTTTGTCATTGGCCATAATTCTAATCAACAGACCTGATTTATTGATTCTTGATGAGCCAACCAATCATTTGGACTTAGAAATGATCGAATGGTTAGAAAGTTATTTCACCAAAGAAAATATTACGTTGTTCATGGTTACGCACGACCGTTTCTTCCTAGAGCGTGTGTGTAATGAGATTATCGAATTGGATAACGGAAAAATATACCAGTACAAAGGGAACTACTCCTACTACCTAGAGAAAAAAGAAGAGCGAATTGCCTCTGAAAACGCTAGTGTAGACAAAGCACAAAATCTTTTTGTAAAAGAATTAGAATGGATGCGTCGCCAACCAAAAGCGAGAACAACCAAATCTAAATCGCGTCAAGATGACTTTTATGACATTAAAGAGAAAGCGCAAAGCCGTAGAAAAGAGAACAAAGTAGAACTCGAAATCAACATGGAGCGCATGGGTAGCAAGATCATCGAGCTACACAAAATATCAAAAAAATTCAAGGATCACGTTATTCTAGACAATTTTTCGTTTGATTTTCAGCGAGGAGAACGTATTGGAATTATCGGTAAAAACGGAACTGGAAAATCAACTTTCTTGAACTTACTTACCGGTACTTTACCACTTGACAGCGGAAGAGTTGTAGTGGGTGAAACCATCAAAATAGGATACTACACCCAAAGCGGAATCAATCCGAAACCGGGTCAGCGTGTGATTGACATTATAAAAGAATACGGAGAATTTATTCCGCTTTCAAAAGGTAGAATTATTTCGGCTTCCCAATTGTTGGAGCGTTTCTTATTTGATGCCAAAAAACAATATGATTATGTTGAGAAATTGAGTGGTGGTGAGTTGAAACGTTTGTATTTGTGTACGGTTTTGATTCAGAATCCAAATTTCTTGATTCTCGATGAGCCAACCAACGATTTGGATATTGTGACCTTAAACGTTCTTGAAAGTTTCTTATTGGATTACCCAGGTTGTTTGCTTGTGGTATCGCATGACCGTTACTTTATGGACAAAATTGTTGATCACTTATTTATTTTTAGAGGTGATGGTGAAGTTGAAAACTTCCCTGGGAACTACTCTGATTTTAGAGCGTATGAAGACAGTGCTGAAGTAGCGCAAAAAGAAGACAACAAAGCCGAAAAGAAAGAATGGAAACAAAAAAATCCAACTGGAAATCTAACTTTCAATGAGCAAAAAGAATTTCAGAAGATAGAAAAAGAGATCAAAGATCTTGAAGAGCAAAAAGGTAAAATTGAGTTACTGTTCTCAGAAGGAAAAGTAGCCGAAGCAGATATCGAAAAGAAAGGAAACGAATTGCAAAACCTCATCAATAAAATGGAAGCCAAAGAAGAACGTTGGTTCGAATTGAGTGCTAAGATGGAGGGATAATTGCACATAAATCACAAAAATATTTGGTAAATGAAGAGCTACTTCTCAGAATTTAAATCTTTTCTTCATATAGATGTAAACACAGACAGAATATATGGCTTAGATATTCTAAGAGCAGTAGCAATAATCTTTACTGTTCTTCTGCACGGAAAGTATCTAATTGAAAGTGAAATTTATAAATATATACTTTATTTTGTTTTTGATGGAGTCACTATCTTTTTTGTCCTTAGTGGCTTTTTGATTGGTGGTATTTTAATCAAACTTTTAAATACTAACATAATAAATAAAAGGTTATTACTTTCATTTTGGATCAGAAGATGGCTTAGAACAGTCCCAACTTATTTTCTTGTTTTAACAATTGCATTAGCTTTAAATTATTTTTTCAGCCCTGATTTCGTTTTAGCTGATAAAATCATATATTATATATTTTGTCAGAACATTTACACTCCACATCCTTCATTCTTTGGTGAAGCTTGGAGTTTATCTGTTGAAGAATGGTTTTACATATTAATTCCAATACTAATTTTTACATTCTTAAAACTTTTTACAGTTTCTGTCAATAATTCGATATTATTAACTTCACTATTAATAATAACAGTTACAACATTTTTTAGATACTATAGATATTTAAACTTTAGCTCTACTGACTTAGAACTTTGGAATTCTACTTTTAGGTATCAAGTTGCAACCAGATTAGATAGTTTAATGTATGGTATAAGTGGTGCTTATATATTTCAAAATTTTAATTACTTATGGTATAAATTTAAACTACACTTCTTAACAATTGGATTATTATTAATACTATCATCTAAAATCAACTTGTTTCCTATTAAAGAATTTGGAATTTATAATTCTGTTTTTTCTTTTTCTTTTACATCTATTGGTATCCTATTTCTATTACCTTATTTCAGTTCGGTAAAAAAAGGAAAAGGTTTTATTTACAAAATCATCAGCAAAATTAGCTTAATTTCATACTCAATGTATCTTATACATTATAGCATCATTAGAGTTTGGCTCTTACCTCTCATAAAAAATCTAACTACAGAACTTAACCCTTACCTAATTATCATTTTAATCTATGCTTCATACTGGCTATTAACTATATTATTTGCAAATATTTTGTATAAGTACTTTGAAATACCAACCATGAATTTAAGAAATAAATTAACCATTGATCCACAAAAAACTTAGAAGATATTTAATTTAACTCTGTTTTTATTTAATAAACTTCAAAATTTATCGATAAGAATAATCAATTTGAGTCCAAATTTAAAGGTGTTTTGGGCGTTCCTCACTTCCACTACCGTTACAGTGTGTCGGGCTATACACTATATCTTTTGTTCCGCTGTCGCTGCACAAAAGGATGCCGTTTCTATCCCTTACGCATACGTAGTTTGTGCAAAAAAAAAGCTGCATTTCTTAAAAATGCAGCTTTTCTATAAATCCAGAATATTATTTAGTTTTCATCGGAGGTAAATCAAATGCTTTTGATTCGTGCTCAAAACTGTTGCGGTGTGATCCATCACAAAACGGTTTGTTTGCTGATAGTCCACAACGACAAAGTCCCAAAGCGGCTCTTCCTTCTAACCCATATACATTACCTGATGCATCTACGATTTCAAAATCTCCTTCGATTTTTATAGATCCATTGTTGTTGATTGTCAATTTTGTCTTGCTCATTTTTGTAGTTTTTTTTTCGAAACCAAAGATTGCAAAATAATTTTAATACCAGTCTGACTATTGCTCTATTTCGAAAAGAAAGGCGCTAATTTATACCCATTATTATTAAGTAGATTAATCAGAATTCTATCTCTTTTAAAATGCATTTCGACAAACTAACCGTAACATTAGAGATAAAACTACCTATTATTTTAATTTCATTCAATCTTAAATAATAAAAAAAGGGCTGTCTTCAAAACGAAAGACAGCCCTTTTTGCCTAACCAACTAATTCAATACACTATTTAACCAACATTTTTATTACATTATATTTAGCAGTCGGACTGTTTAACTTGCAAAAGTAAATTCCGTTACCTAGACCTGCTTTGGAGATTGTTACTTGGTTGGCTCCTACTTTTGCAGCCACCTCATAACTCTTCACTACTTTACCCAAAACATTGTAAACCTTAATAGATACTGCTTCTTCTACTTCTGAGGTGAAATTAATCGTTGACTGCTCTGTCAAAGGATTTGGAGCTACGTATGCTGATTTAACAGCAATCGCTGGATTCACAGCAACTTCTAACGTTGTACCTACAGAAAACTGTATGGTTTGTAAGTCCATTGTTTTGGTTGTCATTTGCCCATCTGCAGCAGTCATTTTGAATACTATTGTTTTTACATCGTTCAACGTTTGCGGTGTTACCATTGTCGACGTTAAGGCTGCAATTGGAATACTAAAATCCTGATAATCATTAGTCAACACTACTGTTGTTCTATATTGCTCTTCCCAATTTGAAATGCTATTTTTTACAAATACAATTTCTAATAATCCTGTTCCTTTTCCTTTGAAATGAAACCCTTTGTAAGCAGACAAATCAACTGGTTGAAACCTTGGCGTTAACGCTCTATAAGCGGCTATGTACTTACTTGTAGTAGCAGATAGGTTTAGATTTCTTTCTACTTTTCGAACATTGGTACCAAAAGCTTCAGTATTTGCGGTAATTTGATAATTACTCACTGTTGTACTTGCGGCGGCAGCATCAACTCCCCAAGGTCCATCAGACATAAACAAATCATCTGGGGTTGCTATTCCGTCACCAATTCTAAACCCTACGTCAAACAAATTCCCAACTGGAACAGTCAATTCACTAATGTATTTTCCATCCAAGTTAATTGTCTGGTTGAATGATTCTTCAGTGCTTGTTTCAGTAGTTCTTTTTCCAGAGGTAAAGGCTACTGTCGTAGTTGCGTTTGTATTTACAACCTGCATTACTAAATTACCATCGCTGTAAGTTCCTTTTCGAACAAAAACAGTTGGAGGACTAGATACTTTATATTCTGAAATCTCTTTTTTAGCGTTTATTAAAGTAACCACTTCATCAGCTAGAGAGTACAAATCATCAATTGAGTTGCTCCAGATTTGATAATTAAGGTAACCAACCCCAGTAGTATACTTGTCAAGATTCCAATGACATTCAACAGCATAATTTACACCTGCATTGGTTTCTCTCACTGCGATGCTCAAAACATATTCGATAGTACCATCTGCATTTTTAATAATCGTTTTGATAAAAGGTTGTTCGCCAATATCCATTGTTGAAACGGATATAATTTGAGCGCCAAGTAAACGATCACAAATAAACTTTGTATGCTCATAAACCCCATTATCAGTTTTCAAAGCCAAGATTGAAGCTACCGTTTTATTGTTTCGAATATAATCTACAGAATACACTTCTGTGGCATTGGTAATTGCAATCAAATCGGTAGGAGTTGATTCAATAACCGAATTTTCATTTATAACTTGAAACGGTATAAAGTCTCTAAGTGCAGTGTTTCCTGTAGCAGTTTTGGCTGTTTTTGAGGCTTTGGTAACTTTTTTTGCAGTTGTCTTATCAAATTTATAAGCCGTTTTTACTCTGTTGTAATTACGTTGATTGATTAACTCAGATAATCTACCATTACTTTCTAAACCACCGTCGTTTCCACCGGATACACTTTCGTCTACTACGGCACAATTTCCGAATCCAGAACAAGAAGGATCTTCGCAGTCAATTAAACCATCACCGTCATCATCGATACCATTATCACAAATTTCTTGCGGTACGGGAGCAGTTGGACAACGGGCACCATCATTACTTGAGCTTGATGGTCCAAAAGCAAACAAATTAGAGCTAATTGCTGAGCTAGATGTTAAGTTTTGCACACTTCTGATAACGTAAACAGTACCAGTTTGATTGGACGAAATATAAAAACTTCCGTCTAGATCGAAATAAACAGCACCGTAAGTATAATTTTTTCCGGCTATAATCGGCACAACACCAAGGTTTGTAACAACACCATCTACAGGATTAATACGAAATAATATATTTGTTTTTTGTTCTACAGTATACAGTTGCCCATCTGCAGCATTAAAAGCCCAATCGTGACAGCTGATAGATTCTGATAAACTTCCAGATCCAATGTATTTCGTATAATTAGTAGAGGCAGGATCCAAATCAATTGTATAATAAGTTGCTCCTCCTGCTTTTAGATAATATATACCGCTAGGACTTACATCTCCAACATATTTATTACCTGAAGCGATTTCTGGAATCTCAAATACATCCGTTTGAAAGTTTTTTCCAATCCGAACAATCGATTTATCTGGAGAAGAAAGAAAACCCCAAATATATCCGTCTTTTGCATTGTAACCTGCACCATTAATATTGCCTGGCGTTACATCTGAAGCTACTAGAATTGAGTTACCAGACGCTAAATCAATTGCGTAAACATCATTATACTGAAATAGATAAGCATTAAAATCGCAGTTGAACGGAATAGAAGTTGTTTGAGCAGCTGTGGACACACTTACTAAGGAAATAATTCCGAAGAGTATGTTTCTTGCATTAGTAGGTAGAGTTGTTATCATTGGGTTGATTTTTAACTGTTTATATACTTCAAAGTTAAATCATTTTAGCCATAAACAATTCTTTTATTAGATAAATGTGCTAAATAATACCGTCGAACGGTGTTTTAACTTCGGTGAATGACTTATTTCGATGAAAAAAGACTCCTAAACTTACAAAAAACAACAACTAACTATCTAGACAGACCAAGGAACGATTGGTTATACGTCAATAGTGTGATTTAAAGATTAAGCGCTATCCTATTCCTCCTTTTTAGGCATAAAAAATCCCATCAAATACTTTGACAGGATTAGTACTATTCGACATAAAACAAGCTTTAATCTTCTACCATGAGATCGGGAAATAATCTTTTAAAAACTTCCCAGACCAATGCTTCCCAGTATTGATTCCGTCAAACAAGGGATCCATAACTCGTGCTGCGCCATCAACAATATCTAGAGGTGGCTGAAAATCTTGTTCAATTTGTTTCTTTTTGGCCATTTCGGCAGGATCCTCATCAGTGACCCAACCTGTATCAACTGCATTCATGAAGATTCCGTCTTTTGCCAAAGTTCCAGCAGCGGTATGCGTCAGCATGTTCAAAGCTGCTTTTGCCATGTTGGTGTGTGGGTGACGATCTTCTTTAAAATCTCGATAAAACTTGCCTTCCATTGCAGAGACGTTAATAATATGCTTTTGTCCAGTTTGGTCTTTTTTCATCAATTCAGACAAGCGATTGCACAATACAAATGGCGCAACAGAGTTCACCAACTGTACCTCAATCATTTCGGTAGTCTCAATTTGACCCAATTTCAAACGCCAGCTATTTGTTTTTCGTAAATCAACTTGCTGTAGATCGGCATCCAATTCTCCCTCTGGAAAAACCTCGGTGGTCACCAAAGCTTTATCAAAAGAATACGGAATTTGAGACAACTGTGCCGAAGCTCTCAACCCTATTCCAGGTTCAGGACCATGCCAAGTTACCGGCATATTTTGGTTAGAAGATGCTCCTGAGGTCAAAACTTTCAATTCGTCTAAACAATTTTGATGATCTAATAATAAGGTTTGTGCTTGCGTAGGTAAATTTGTGAGGAGTCGATTTTCGTTCTGCATCAAATGGGAATAAAATCCAGAAGGTCTGCGCACGGTTTGTGCCGCGTTATTGATCAAAATATCCAATCGGCCGTATTGTTGTTCGATATAATTGCAAAAAATCTCCACACTAGGAATATGACGTAAATCCAAACCATGAATTTTTAAGCGGTGCTCCCAATCTATAAAATCAGGCTCTTGAGCAAAACGCAACGCCGAATCAACAGGAAAGCGAGTAGTTGCAATTACAGTGGCACCGCCTCGCAAAAGCATTAATGTAATATGATAACCAATTTTTAACCGCGAACCTGTGATTACTGCAACTTGTCCTTTGACATTGGCGGTTTGGAAACGTTTGGCATAATTAAGATCACCGCAATCCACACACATGGTATCATAAAAATGGTGCATTTTGGTAAAATCAGTTTTGCATACATAGCATTGCCTAGGCGTCTCAAGTTCCAAAGTTTCTTTGTTGGCCAATTCTGCTTCAGCCAATAATTTGGGAGCCATAAATACCGAAGCCTCACGTGCAGACCTAATACCCGTTTCTTTTCGAGCCGTTCGATCCCGCTTTTCCATTTTACGTTTGGCAGCCTTTGCACCGTCTTTTTTACGGCGTGAAAGCTCGTCACGATCAGGCCTAGCAAATTGTCCTGCAGCTTTGATTAATGCTGTTCTTTGTTCTTTTGGAATATCAAAAATGAGGTCGGTATCGTTGGTAAGTTGCGAGAGAATTGCAATACAGCGTTCTATTTCAGCTGAATTGATTTCGATTATATCTCCAATTTCTTCTTGGTGTGTCATAAAAAAAGCATCAATCTTGGTTAAAATTCCAAGGCTGCAAAGATAGTTTTTAAACCGTTATGATTTTTAGATTTTGTAATAGGAGATAAATTACCATTTATGGCTTTACAAAAAGATTGTAAGCTTTACCATTCGTGCCCAAGAGGATTTTCTAACGTCACCCAATTCTACCTTATCTCTTTAGATAAATATAACCTTGCTTACTTAAACCTTCAGCTTGAAATTCTAGAACGTAAAAATAAGTTCCTTCTGGTAAACCTACAGATGCGCTGATAGTTGATCTACCATCTGAGAAACCTCCCCAAGAATTATCGTAACCACTTTTTGAGTACACTAAAATTCCCCATCTGTTGTAAATTTGCAAAGTATTGTTGGGAGTATACTCAATTCCTTTAATTATAAAAGTATCGTTTACACCGTCTCCATTTGGTGAAATTCCATAATTACGATTGCTGTCTGCAAAAATACCACGTACAATACTGGCATCTGATCCTATGGTAATTATTTCATAATCATCAGGGATAAAACTGTTGGATTCAATTGTTCCTTCGTCAAGATTACCTGTGACTTTTACATTTCCAAGATCGAACCAAATCCCTAAGCTACTGCTCCAACCTACCACTCTTAAATTTTCTACACTATAGGCCAAAGCATTTATTCCACTATCAATATTCCATGTTAGTTTTACTGCAGTTTCTTTTACACCGTCTAAATCCCAAAACTCGCGAGTATTCACCTTTACAATACTTTTTTGTCTGCTTTCAGTATCAAAACTTGAATTAAAAGTAGAAGGGCTGTTTGGATCTTCTCGAAAATAGGCTCCTTTATACGTACTATTGGCTACTTGATTAGGCAGAATCATTGGTCTAAAAGCATTGTCATCACCAATTGGAAAAATAAACTCTCCTTGATTAATAACCTTTGCATATCCATCTACGTGGTTAGCATCACCTTCGCCTACATATAATTGATGGTTCAAAAAATCTAATGAAATAGTTGTATCGTTTCTTGGAGTAACGACCTTCCCAGTGATAAAGAGTAAATCATTGGTTATACCCATTGAAGTATTTAAATACAAATTATCAAATACATCAATTTCTACATTTTTAAATATGGCTTCATTTTTACCAGCCACTACTAAATAATTATCTAAGCTGTAAAAACCAACTAAGCCGTCGTTTTTATCAAAAACGCCATCATTTATTAAATTGGTATGAAAACCTACCGAACCATTGGGATGTATTTGTACATTCCCGGTATTTTGGAAGGCTGTTTGAGCATTCACATTAAGCAATGTAATAATAGACAAAAAGAAGAACAGTGATTTTTTCATCTTATTTAATTAAATACCCCAAAAAGTTTTTGAATTCTCCTCAATTTCTTGATATTGTGTTGCTGCAATATCTACATTATACATAATCAACTCATTAAAAGAGGTAGTTGCATAGTTAGAATTTCCATCTCCAGTTGCCCAACAAATTGCGAAATCTTCAGTTCTTGAACACCTTCCAGTGGTATGTATTCCATTAAAGCGTTCTACTAAAGTTGAACGTGCAACCACGTTTGTTGATGTTTTAACAAACGTATATATATCCCAAACAGCTTCGCCTCCTCTATTATCAAAAAATCGAATATTATTACAACAAATACCGGGATCAAAATATAGGTTACCGTTTCCCCAGTTGGTATGTGTTGACCAACGATCACTACCTGTTAAAACACCAAAAGAGTGTTGATTTCTATTTGTTGCTCTCATTGTTGCAATAACAGTACCTTGATTACCAGCAGTAGTTACATCTTGTATACCATTAGGGGTATCTACTGTTAAATAATCATCATTACCATCTCCTTGAAAATATGGTATTAAAGGATTGTCAGTATAAAAACGAGGTTGCTTGTTTAATATCGTCTGTACTGCATTTCTACCTAATCCACTTTGGTCGTACCAAATCACTACATATACTTCACTTATACCTCGCCAAGCATCAATAGCTGCAACATCAACAATATCATTATCTGCCCAACCAAAATCTTGAGTTGTATTGTCACTAGTTCTTCTCAGCCTAATCAATGGTCCCTCATAATTACTTTCGACCACTCTCATCGAAAAAGAAAAACTAATATTATCTAATTTTTCATCAAGGATATGCTGAGGTTTCATCGTAGGAAACTGGTTGTAGTTTGCTATTTGACTGTAGCCAGATAACGTACATAAAAAAAGTATATTTAGAATAAAGCTTTTCATACTATTTTTTTAAGTCTCCCGTTAGATGAGCTGTATTGGTAGCTGTAATCACTAGGCCTATACCTGCACTTACACCGGCAGTTTTAAATCTTGATAATCTATTCAAAATAGTTGCACCGCCAGACACAGTGACATTTCCTGACCCAATTTGATAAACACTTACGTTAAAACCAATGGTCAAGCCTGTTGGTACCGTAAGTGTAACTGCGGTTGCACTATTAAAAGTAAAAACTTTTCCGTTATCTGCAGCTACTAATGTATAATTTGAGGTTTTAGGTACAACAATTGCTACTGTTGACAAGTAAGCACCTCCATCTGTACCTGCTGTTATTTGATTATTAGCATTGGCACTTACAACTTTTACAGTACCTCCACTATTACTTAAGGTAATATCACCTGTTCCTGAAGCCCCTGTGGATTGGCTTAGTGTTTGAAGTTCATTAGTTACACTTCCGTCAACTTCTCTTCCTGTAATTAAATATGGAGAAGCGGTTGACCCTGCTCCCGAAATTGTATTAATTCCTGACGCAGTAACTTTAGTTTCAGAACCATCAGCAACGGGTAAGGTAATCGCTGTGGAAGCCACGCCATTTACTGTACTTGTGATAGCTCCAGAAGCGATGCTCAGCGCATTTGAATTAACAATCGATGCAGATTTTGCACCTCCTGAGTCTGTTACTGTTAAAGTATTTACAGAAGAGGCAACACTTGTATTAATTTCGTTTGTTACACTTCCGTCAACTTCTATTCCTGTAATTAAATAAGGTGAAGCGGTTGTCCCTGCTCCAGAAATTGTATTAATTCCTGCCGCAGTAACTTTGGTTTCAGAACCATCAGCAACTGGTAAGGTAATCGCCGTAGAAGCAACGCCGTTTACTGTACTTGTGATAGCTCCAGAAGCGATGCTCAGCGCATTTGAATTAACAATCGATGCAGATTTTGCACCTCCTGAGTCTGTTACTGTTAAAGTGTTTACAGAAGAGGCAACGCTTGTATTAATTTCGTTCGTTACACTTCCGTCAACTTCTGTTCCTGTAATTAAATATGGAGAAGCGGTTGTCCCTGCTCCCGAAATTATATTAATTCCTGACGCAGTAACTTTAGTTTCAGAACCATCAGCAACGGGTAAGGTAATCGCTGTAGAAGCCACGCCATTTACTGTACTTGTGATAGCTCCAGAAGCGATGCTCAGCGCATTTGAATTAACAATCGATGCAGATTTTGCACCTCCTGAGTCTGTTACTGTCAATGTGTTTGCAGACGAGGCAACACTTGTATTAATTTCGTTCGTTACACTTCCGTCAACTTCTGTTCCTGTAATTAAATATGGAGAAGCGGTTGTCCCTGCTCCAGAAATTGTATTGATTCCTGCCGCAGTAACTTTGGTTTCAGAACCATCAGCAACTGGTAAGGTAATCGCCGTAGAAGCAACGCCGTTTACTGTACTTGTGATAGCTCCAGAAGCGATGCTCAGCGCATTTGAATTAACAATCGATGCAGATTTTGCACCTCCTGAGTCTGTTACTGTTAATGTGTTTGCAGACGAGGCAACACTTGTATTAATCTCGTTTGTTACACTTCCGTCAACTTCTGTTCCTGTAATTAAATAAGGTGAAGCGGTTGTCCCTGCTCCAGAAATTGTATTAATTCCTGCCGCAGTAACTTTGGTTTCAGAACCATTAGCGCTATCAATCCAACTTGTTCCAGTTGCAGTTGACGATAGAACCTGACCAGCAGTACCAGCAGAATTACTTGTATCTAGCAATGAACCTTGTAATTCTAGCGTTTGATTAATTATAACAACCGTATTATTTGTAGTAGGCTCATCGATCTTCATTGCTTCTACACCTCCTACAGTAAATCCAATTTCATCAGCTGCGGGACTGTACATTCCTGTATTGGTATCGTCTTTAAATCGGAAAGAAGGTTCATTTTCTGTTCCGTCGGAATTCAGTATTCCTTGCGCACCAATCGCACCAGAAACTTCTAATTTGTTGGTAGGAGAATTTGTTCCTACTCCAAATCTGTTATTCGTACTATCCCAAAACAATTGCGAGTTATCTTCTTTTGGCAAACCATTGGTACCTGCAAAAAACACAGATCCTTTAGTTCCTTTATGCTCCATAATTAGCCATACCGTACCATCATATATTTTAATGGTGCTAGGTGTAGTGCTGCTATCAAACCAAACATCATTTTCAAATGGTGCGGTTGGAGCCGTTGCAGAGGTGGTTACTTTATTGTTTACAACTTTAATTTTTGTTCCTTTCTGATTAATAACGGTAACTTCCTGCGCACTACCTATTTGCACAAAAAACACACATAACGTAAATAACAAAAAACAGATGTTTTTTTTATATAACATAGTTATTAATAGAATTTTAAAATTAAAAAAATGAAGTGTAAATGCTCTATTTCTTGTTATAAAGAGTTAACTAAAAACAGCTAACTCTTTATATTTTTATTTAAACAAGAAATGATTTTAATTGTTCAGATTTAGTAAATCCACTGTACTTCAATAATATCGCCTACATATGTAGTCCAATCATTTGGAGCAGCAGCGCTTAGATCAAGTGTAATTGTATCAGCGGCAGTAAGCGTGTAATCTACACCTGCTCTTAGTTTTGCCCCATTTCTGTAAACAGATATTTTGTTTATAGAAGTTCCAGCAGCTAATCCTGTAGCTGTTACAGCTGTTTGTCCAGCAGTCGCAATTGGGAATTCTGCACGTCCTGCTACAATTAAATCGCTAGCTAGCATTTTTTTGGTTTCTCCTGTTACTTCGTCTCTAGTCAATATTGTAAAACCTGTTGCATCATAAGCTGTTGCTGCTAATTGTTCAGCTGGTGTAAATGCTGCATCATTTACTGCTTTTACTCCTTTTATTGCATATATCTTACCTGTTGCATCAATGTAAGTATCATCCGTTAATGTACCTCCTAATTGCCAAGTTGTAGTTGTAACGTTAGCCGTGGTGTTAGTTATCATTGTAATACCGTTTTTAGATTGTAGGTATTTAATAGTACCCTTATTATCTATAACCCTTACTGTAGGTGTAACACTACCAGGTGTATTTACTCCATTAACAATATTCTGCGCTACATCTCCAGTCAATTGCTGCGCACTAACTGCGCCAAATGACAATATTGCTACTGTTGCTAATCCTAATTTTAATTTTGTTCTCATCTTCGTTTAAATTTAATTTACTTATTTGGGTTTAATTTTTCTCTTTTAATACAATTGAACTATTCTAATTTTATCACCTTGATAGCAAACCGCTTCAGGCTCTACTTCTATGGTTGTAGCATTTACAACCGTAAAAGCTATTCGAACTCCATTTCTATAAACATCAATTTGTTTCGGATTTACAATTGGGTACGGTGGCGAAAATTGACTTTGACCGCTAATAGCAGTAAGAACAATTTCTTCTTCTCTTATCAAGGAGGAAGCTTCTATCTTTTTTAATACCCCAGTTGACTTATCTACAACAACGATCTCATTATCTTCTATTGTAGTTGCATTTTGCAAACCCGTGATGGCCAATGTATTTGATGTAGTGGTTGCTATAGTAGTTGGTTTGGTCAAAGCACCACCCAGTTCTAATGTGTTTCCTGCGCCTAAGGTTAAACCATTTGTTGCAGCAACCTTAGCGCTAGCCGTACTATTTATCCAACTTGTACCATTATAAATGTAAAGATCCGTAGTGGACTCGTCAACATAGATATCGCCGCTATTTGGATTTAAATTTGGTTGAGAATTTGGAGTACCAGCACCGCTTTTAGGATTAGAATTTATTGGTATCCAAGTAGTACCAGTACCAACGCTTACAATATTTCGAACTGTTGCATTATTTACCCAGATATCACCTCTATTATTTATTATTGGCTGTGTGGTAGACGTAGTTACTGTTGTGCTTGTACCACATAAACTTTTCCAAGTAAGACCTTGAAACATAAAAACACATTTCTCGTCTATATTATAGACCAAAGCGCCATACAAAGGTGTAATAGCGTTCATTTGGCTCGAAGTAACTCTACTTAAAACCAAAACTTTACTAGAGCTTTCTAATTCTAATAATGAATTTTGATTGATAACAGAAGGGTTGTCACCAATCTTCACCTGTGCTTGCACAGACATAGAAATTACCAATAAAAAAAAGAAAAAATTGTATTTATTAAAAATCATTTGGGGGGCAAATTTTTCTTAAAGAAACAAAATATTGAAGTGAAAAACAAATATTCAGCTGTATTTCTTCATCTACTAACAGGTTTTAAAATACTTTTACAAAACATAAACACCTTAAAAACAAATACTTAAACGGTAATCAAACAATTAAAAAATAAGATTACCAAAATAAGGGTATACTAAATAATTCTTGCTATTTCACAAAAAAATTGATGATTTTTCTCAATCCTACTATTCCTGTTTTCAATGGTAATTGCTCTTGTTTTAGTAAAATACATATCATCTGTTAAACTTCGTCATTAGACTTGCAAACCATATACTTTGTAGTTCCTTACTTAGTATAGAAAACCAATTGATTTTTGTTCATTATATCACTACCTTCGGGCTTTTTTGAAAAACATCTTATTTGCTATGCTATTCCAAATAAAATCTTACATAAAATTTCTTTGGCATTCCAAAAATGAGCATGCTGTGCACTCCCCTTTTGTATTCAGTTTGATCACTAAATGTTTTTATGACAAACAGCAAAAACCAGCCTATTCTATTTTAAAAAAATATCGAGAGGCACTTTTATCCAACCAAAATACAATTACGGTTACTGATTTTGGAGCTGGTTCGAAAGTATTTAGATCGAATACCCGCGAGATTGCTCAAATTGCAAAGACAGCCGGAATTAGCCCAAAAAGAGCCAAATTACTGTACCGAATTAGCCATTATTTTGAATCGAAAAGCATTCTCGAAATCGGAACTTCTTTGGGACTGGCAACGGTACCACTTGCTCTAGGCAATGCAGAAAGTCAAGTAACAACGCTTGAAGGTTGCCCCGAAACTGCCCAACTGGCAATGAAGCAATTTAAAACTTTCGATCTGAAAAACATTCATATACAAGTGGGCGAATTCGACGTTACTTTCGAAAAAATCGAAATCGAAAACGCAGCTTATGACCTTGTCTATTTTGATGGCAATCATTCGAAAAAAGCCACTTTAGATTATTTCCACACACTACTGCCTACGGCAAGCAATGATACCGTATGGATTTTTGACGACATTCATTGGTCCGAAGATATGGAAGCAGCATGGTCAGACATTAAACGGCACCCGACTGTAACAGTTACCATCGACACCTATCAATGGGGTTTTGTTTTTTTTCGAAAAGAGCAACCCAAAGAACATTTTATAATCCGAATCTAAATTAAAATCGCAATTATGGACATCGAACAAATTTTCGAAAACAATAAAAAATGGATTGCCAAACAATTGCAAACCAATGAAAATTATTTTGACGAATTAGGAAAAGGGCAATCGCCTGAATTTTTATACATCGGTTGTTCAGACAGTCGTGTTTCTGCCGAAGAATTAATGGGATTACAACCCGGAGATGTTTTTGTGCACCGAAATATCGCTAATATGGTTCCGAATACCGATCTTAATTCTATGTCGGTAATCAATTATGCCGTGATGCATCTTAAGGTAAACCATATCGTGGTATGCGGCCATTACGGTTGTGGCGGTGTACACGCAGCCATGCAGCAATCTGATTTGGGAATTTTAAATCCGTGGTTGCGAAATATTAGAGACGTTTATCGCATTCACCGTAAAGAACTCGATGCCTTAACAGATGAAGAAGAGAAATACAAGCGATTGATCGAGTTGAATGTACAAGAACAATGCATGAATGTCATTAAAACAGCCGAGGTGCAAAAGGCAAACCGTGAACGAAACTTGAAAGTGTACGGATGGATATTTGACATTCACTCAGGGGAATTAATTGATCTTAAAATCGATTTTGATGCCACATTGAAAAACATCATGTCGATTTATAAAATCACCGATTAGAGGCAAACCAAAACGACTTAGCGGTATTTTGAACCAAAATACGGTCAAGTCAAAAGTGTTTTGTACTTTTAAAAACTAGAAAATATAATTCATCAATACAAAACGGCAATGGACAACCCATTAATTAAAATTAACAACATCAAACGTAACTTTGCTTTAGGAGAAGAGATTGTTTATGTTCTCAAAGGCATTGATTTAGAAATAAAAAAAGGAGAATATGTGGCTTTAATGGGACCATCTGGTTCTGGTAAATCGACATTAATGAACCTTTTAGGTTGTTTGGACACGCCTACATCGGGTACTTATGTCTTAAACAATAAGGATGTTAGTAAGATGAAAGATGATGAGTTGGCCGGCATTCGAAACAAAGAAATTGGTTTTGTATTTCAAACTTTTAATCTATTGCCTCGAATGAATGCCATGGACAATGTGGCTTTACCGATGATTTATGCTGGCTTCACCAAGCACGAACGACGAGCACGTGCTGCAGAAGTACTTACCCAAGTTGGACTTGCGGACCGTATGGATCACCAACCCAACCAACTATCTGGTGGACAACGCCAGCGTGTTGCAGTTGCACGAGCTCTAGTTAACAAACCTTCCATCATTTTGGCCGATGAACCTACCGGGAATTTAGATAGTAAAACATCTATCGAAATTATGATGCTTTTTAACGAAATACATTCAAACGGAAATACCGTAATCCTCGTTACACACGAAGAAGAAATTGCCGCTTACGCAAATAGAATAATCCGATTGAGAGATGGTATGATTGAAAGTGATACTACTAAAGGTTCTTAGCAATGAGTTATGAATTATGAGTTATGAGTTGTGAATTATGAGTTATGAATTATGAGTTAAAAGTTAGCGGCGGAAGTTGAAGTAGGTAAGACATATTTATAATCTTATTCAAAATCCTAATTCCTACATCAAAAATCCGAAATATTTAAAAAATGAAAATATACACAAAAACAGGAGACAAAGGAACCACCGCACTTTTTGGAGGTACTAGAGTCTCAAAAGATCATATACGCATCGATAGTTATGGAACTGTTGACGAATTGAACTCTTATATCGGTTTAATTCGTGATCAAGAAATGGATGTGCACTATAAAAATGTACTAATCGAAATTCAGGATCGCTTGTTTACCGTAGGCGCTATTTTGGCTACTCCTCCCGAAAAAGAAGTTTTGAAGAACGGAGAATTGCGCTTGAAAAAGTTAGGAATCATAGCTTCTGACTTAGAATTTTTGGAAAATGAAATCGATTCTATGGAGCTAGCCCTCCCTCCTATGACGCATTTTGTGCTCCCAGGCGGACATACAACTGTGTCATATTGTCATATAGCGCGTTGCGTATGCCGTAGAGCTGAGCGCCTTGCAGTGCACTTAAACCACGAGGAACCTATTGAAGAACTGACGATTCAGTACCTAAACCGACTTTCTGACTACCTTTTTGTCTTGGCACGAAAGTTGACTTTTGACTTACAAGCGGAGGAAGTGAAGTGGATACCGAGGAAGTAAGTATGCAGTCGCAGTATTCAGGTTTTAGTGATTGAACATATGTTAAGTATTCAGTTGCAGTATTCGGGTTTCAGTGATTGAACATAAAAAAAGTATTCAGTTGCAGTATTCAGGTTTCGGTTATTAACGATTTAAAATATTCAGATACAGTATTTAGTATTAAATATTTAAAGAATATAATCACGTTTGGGATAGGGAACATATCGCTTTTAAAACTGAAAACTGACACTGAAAACCGTCCACTAAAAACCACGTTCTTAATTTTATTATAAAAAAAACTTTTTTTACTTGTTTTTTTGAGTAAAAAATTTATTTTTGCAAAAACTAAATCGATAAAAAGATGTATTGGACATTAGAATTAGCATCCTATTTAAGTGATGCACCGTGGCCTGCTAACAAAGACGAACTTATTGACTACGCTATACGTGCTGGTGCACCATTAGAAGTAGTAGAAAACCTTCAGTCTATTGAAGACGAAGGCGAGATATATGAATCAATGGAAGAAATTTGGCCAGATTATCCAACTGACGAAGATTATCTTTGGAATGAGGACGAATATTAGAAAATAAAGCAAAGAAAAAGTCTCAATCTGAGGCTTTTTTTTTGTTTCAACATAAAAATAAAAAATAATTTAGAAACATAAACCATTATGAGTTTCATAAACAGCATTTTAAAAGCTTTTGTCGGAGACAAATCCGAGAAAGATGTTAAGGCATTACAGCCTTACCTAAAGAAGATCAAGTCCTTTGAGGAAACTTTGATCACTTTGTCACATGATGACCTTAGAGCGAGAACGTACTATTTCAAAAATCAAATCAAAGAAGGACGTACTGCTATTGATTCTAAAATAAGCACGCTTAAAGAAGAAGTAGAAGCTACTGAAGACATTGACCAAAGAGAAGATCTTTACGAAAAAATCGATGCCCTTGAAAAAGAAGCTTACGAAATCTCTGAAAAAACATTGCTAGAAATTCTTCCAGAAGCTTTTGCAGTAGTAAAAGAAACTGCTAGACGTTTCAAAGACAATTCTCAAATTTCAGTTACGGCTACAGAGCAAGATAGAGTTTTCTCTGCCTTGAAACCTTACGTATCTATTGAAGGAGATAAATCTGTTTGGCAAAACCAATGGAATGCTGCTGGTAAAGCTATTACCTGGGATATGATTCACTACGACGTTCAGTTGATTGGTGGTATGGTATTGCACCAAGGTAAAGTGGCCGAAATGCAAACGGGAGAAGGAAAAACATTGGTTGCAACACTACCAATGTACTTGAATGCCTTGACTGGAAACGGAGTACACTTGGTAACCGTGAATGATTACTTGGCAAAACGTGATAGTACTTGGAAAGCACCATTGTTCGAATTTCATGGTATGACCGTAGATTGTATTGACAATCACCAACCAAGCTCTGAAGGAAGAAAAGCAGCCTACAACGCAGACATTACTTATGGTACCAATAACGAATTTGGTTTTGACTACCTGAGAGATAATATGACGCATTCACCTGACGATTTAGTACAACGCAAACACAATTTTGCTATTGTCGATGAGGTCGATTCGGTTTTGATTGATGATGCTAGAACGCCATTGATTATTTCTGGACCAGTACCACAAGGAGACCGTCATGAATTTAATGAGTTGAAACCAAAAATCGAAAACCTTGTTAGCATGCAACGTCAGCTAGCAAACGGATTTTTGTCTGAGGCCAAAAAATTAATCAAAGAAGGTAACACCAAAGAAGGTGGTATCTTGCTTTTGAGAGCTTATAGAAGTTTACCTAGAAACAAAGCCTTGATCAAATTCTTAAGTGAAGAAGGAATCAAGCAATTGCTTCAAAAAACGGAAAACAGTTATATGCAGGACAACAACCGTGAAATGCATAAAATTGACGAAGCTTTGTACTTTGTTATCGAAGAAAAAAACAATCAAGTAGAATTGACAGACAACGGTATCAAATACCTGTCTGGTGATACTGATGCCGATTTCTTTGTACTTCCAGATATTGGGACAGAAATCGCAGCTATCGAAAAGAAAAACTTGGACAAAGACGCTGAAGCAGAAGAAAAAGAACGTTTGTTCCAAGATTTCAGTATCAAAAGTGAGCGTATCCATACGTTAACACAATTGCTAAAAGCGTATTCATTATTCGAAAAAGATGTTGAGTACGTAATCATGGACAACAAAATTATGATTGTCGATGAGCAAACAGGTCGTATCATGGACGGTCGTCGTTATTCTGACGGATTGCACCAAGCGATTGAAGCCAAAGAAAATGTAAAAATCGAGGCCGCTACTCAAACCTTTGCAACGGTAACTTTGCAAAACTATTTCAGAATGTACAACAAATTAGGTGGTATGACTGGAACAGCGGTAACTGAGGCTGGAGAGCTTTGGGAAATCTATAAATTGGACGTAGTCGAAATTCCGACCAACAGACCAATCGCTCGTCAAGACAAAGAAGACTTCATCTACAAAACAACACGTGAAAAATTCAACGCTGTTATTGAAGATGTAACCGAATTATCAAAAGCAGGTCGTCCGGTACTTATTGGTACAACCTCTGTAGAAATCTCCGAATTATTAAGCCGTATGCTTAAAATGAGAGGAGTACCTCATAATGTATTGAATGCCAAAATGCACAAGCAAGAGGCACAAATCGTTGAAGAAGCAGGTAAACCTGGAGTAGTGACTATTGCAACCAACATGGCGGGTCGTGGAACAGATATTAAATTATCTGCAGAAGTGAAAGCCGCAGGTGGATTGGCAATCGTAGGTACAGAACGTCACGATTCACGTCGTGTTGACCGCCAGTTGCGTGGTCGTGCAGGACGTCAAGGAGATGTGGGTAGCTCACAATTCTACGTTTCGCTAGAAGACAACCTAATGCGTTTGTTTGGATCAGAAAGAGTTGCCAAAGTAATGGACAGAATGGGACTTGAAGAAGGCGAAGTAATTCAGCACTCTATGATGACCAAATCTATTGAGCGTGCTCAAAAGAAAGTCGAAGAAAACAACTTTGGTGTACGTAAACGTTTATTAGAGTATGATGATGTAATGAATGCACAACGTGAAGTAGTATACAAACGTCGTCGTCACGCTTTGTTTGGAGAACGTTTAAAACTAGACATCGCAAACATGTTGTATGACACTTGCGAAGTTGTAGTGCAGTCTAGCAAAGGATTAAATGATTACAAAGCTTTTGAATTTGATGTTATTCGTTATTTCTCTATCACCTCACCTGTGAGCGAAGCAGATTTCGGAAAACTTACAGACATTGAAATCACTGGAAAATTATACAAAGAAGCGTTGAAATACTACGCCGAAAAAACAGAACGTAGTGCTAGAGAAGCTTTCCCTATCATTGCAGGAGTTTATGAAGATCAAAGCAACCAATACGAACGTATTGTGGTTCCGTTTACAGATGGTGTAAAATCATTGAACGTTGTAACCGATCTTAAAAAAGCATACGAATCTCAAGGAAAACAGTTAATCGCTGACTTCGAAAAAAATATTACACTAGCCATTGTTGATGAAGCTTGGAAAAAGCATTTACGCAAAATGGACGAATTGAAACAATCAGTTCAATTGGCAGTGCATGAGCAAAAAGATCCTTTGCTTATTTACAAATTCGAAGCTTTTAACTTGTTCACCGGAATGCTTAACGGAATCAACAAAGAAGTGATTTCTTTCCTTTTCAAAGGAGATTTACCTCAACAATCGGCTCCAGAGATCATTCATGAAGCAAGAGAATTACCTCGTCCAAAAGAGAATTTAACCATTCAAAAAGACGAAATCGTTTCTAGCGAAGCTGCCAACCGTGAAGCAGGCGATACACAGCAACGTCAAGTGACGGAAACGATCACTCGTGATATGCCAAAAATCAACCGCAATGACACCGTTACTATTCAAAATGTAGCTAGTGGACAAACGCAAGAGATGAAATATAAAAAAGCAGAAACTTTAGTTGCAACAGGCCAATGGGTTGTTGTTAAATAATACTTCTCTTTTAAAGAATGCTAAATCCCCAATTACGAAAGTAGTTGGGGATTATTTTTTTTTTAGCTTTTTTTGGAGCAGTCGGATTGGTTTTCATAATAACTTCTGCTCCCGCTCCCGACGCTTCGGGACGTTGCAATCTCTTGTATTTGCTATCGCAATACAAGAGGATTTCTCCCGAAACTTCGGGACTATCGGGGCTAGGCTATAATATTTATTTTATGTAATTACGGCTTACCGTAAGGTCAAATCATAAAAAGGAATTACTTTTGAAAAGAAGCTCTTAGAATAAGGTAATTCTTAAATAAAATTTTATATTTGATAATAAATAAAATATGATGCTTGTCATACATATCTATCCATATTTGGTTGGCTTTGTGTGATTTTGTCAAACATATATTCTAGTTAGCAAAAAGGTAAAACTAGCTTAACGTTATTTTAACAAACTTAGAATTACATTTACCAATAATTTTCAACCATTAATCAAACAATTATGAAAAAAATACACTCAAGTAGTTGTTGATATGATTGACCCTAATTATATTGATTTTACTTCCAATCCAAATTTTGGATTATTTAATGACAATGTAGACGGCTATACAATAAGACAAATTGAAGATGCGCTAATTGGACAGAAAAAGTGGAACGATTGGAGAGATAATATAAAAAACAAATATGAAAATGAAACAGAAAACAATTTGGATGCGTTATTTATTTTTTGGAGTATTTAGTATTTTTATTCTAACAATAAATATTGCGTGTACAGAGGATAGTGAATATATAGTTAAAGCAGATTTTATTTACTTTAATGATACAAACTATGTTATTGAACTTATATCATCAGCAAAAATCAACCCAAACAGTTCCTTAAAAATATCCTTTGAAGGTGAGGGTAGTAAAACTACTGATCATAATAGTTATGTGCCTCCTTATCCATTCGGAGATGGAACTGTGATAAAATATGACGACATAAAATGTGATTTTTTAAATCCAGGTACAAAAGCGGGGCGTGGAGAAGGTCCCAGTGGTATTCAAAATTATGAATTTAAAAAAATATCAGAAAGATACTATGAGTTTACTTTTCGCTTTACAGAAGCCGATTTTGAACAAGCAGAGAATTGTAACTAAACACTTTTGCTAACACGGTATATAAAAAATAGCAGTTAAGTGCAAACCACAAAATTTGTGCTTATCTGCTATATTTATTTTTAAGCGGAAAATTAAAGCTAATTTATTCTGCTACTTTTCATATACACAACCGTTAGCAACAATACTCCCAAAAATGGAAAATTCACGACAAAAGAAAATATATTTAAAAAAGACTACAGAAATTTCTTTGTTGGAAAAAAAATCTGAATTTTCAATTACCAATATTTTTCCATTAAGACACATAAATTTAATGGACAGAGAGATATATTTTAATAGAGTATATGAAAATCAAAAAAAAGGGAAAATTGAACTTCGAAAAATGCTTGACGAAGTTAGAAAAATCACCTTTTCAAAAGATGAATTAATTAATTGGTTTTATAAAATTAAAGATGATTCCGTAAATGAAGTGGAACATTTAATGATTAGACACGAAGCAACTATGTTTGCTGAAACTAAAGATATTGATTTTGAAAGAATTGGTTTTCTAACAGGTATTTATGAAGAAGCCGAAAAATTTCTATCAATAATGGTCGCAATTGAACCAATCGATGAAAAATCACCACATTACTCGATTTTAGATGAACTCGAAGAAATTGATGAAAAATTCATTGAATCTGATGATATTCCAGGCTATTACAATGTACAAAGACACTCGAAAATAAAGTTAAGAAAATTTCAAATAAAAGACTTAAAATCTGATTGGAATGATGAGTTAGACAGAAATAAAGATTCAGAATATGTTTCAGAAGATTTTGGAAATATTACACATTTAATGAGTCGATATCATACTGAATTTACGTGGGAAATTTACAGAATAAAACCCAGAGGAGATATAAAATCATATTTGGATTTTCATTACAATAGTTTCAAGAAAGACAAAGTAATTTTTGTTAATCATATTGAATTTAGAATTTTACCACAATTAGAAAATTTTACTCGAACTAATCATAAACTTTACGAACAATTGATTTATGAATGGCTAAATGAAAAGAAAGAAAAACTAAATAACGAGGAAAAAGAGTTTTTACTTACATCAGTAATAAGTGTTTGTACAACTTTTTTAGACAATATTTTTGAATACAAAAAATCAAAAAGTGAAAATAAGTATAATATAATATTACGCGATTTTTTAAAACATAGAATTAACAATAGACAATGGACAATAAAAGATCAGTCAATGGGTGGTACCACTGACCCAATTATTGAATCTAACACTTCAGGTATTGCATTCAGAGATTTAATAATTGAGAATGAACTTGGTAATCATATATCAGCAATTGAATGTTTAAGAATAAAATCAATCCCAAAAGACGAGACTTCCGATAAAATAATCAAAGAACATTTGGTGAAAATTTTCAGAAATGAACCAATTGGAATAAGCCCTCTTTTTATCATAACATATTGTGAAACTAAAAATTTTGAGGATACGTGGGAGAAATATTTGAACTATATTGTACAAATAGACTTCGGAAAATACCAGCATTTAGACCTTGAGAAAAACATTGGATTTAATGATTTTGCTAATCTAAAAATAGCAAAAATGAAACATTACCGAAGTTTAAAAAATATTGAAGTCTATCATTTATTTATAAATATGAATCCATAAAAATACTGGTGCTAACAGCTAAGGTTTCGTTGGGCTTGAAAAGCCAACAATGAAACCGCGGATGAACCCTTCGGCTATCGCTCAGGACAGGCTCACCGCTCTACTTCCGCCACTATGGGGATATCGATAAACAAGTTTAGGTGATTTAGGAGGGCAAAAAGTCCTCTTTTTTTTTGAGCCTTAAATTAGGCTGGTTTTATTGTGTTTTCCTTCACATCATCACATACGTGCCCTACCCAAAAACTAGTTTTTGCAGGCAGGTGATTTGTGGCTACCGCCAAGATACCAAGCAGGCGGACCTCGCTGGTCGAAAATCATTATAGTGTGCAAATTGCCCGTTTTACAGCATTGAAACTTTCTGATTTTAGATTCCATGGCTACTTTTATTTGAGGTTTAACTTTTAATTTTTCTTGTAAAATCTTTAGTTTCTCTCGTTTCCATATCCTGTCCCGATTTTTCGGGATGCTACTCAAAAAACCGTAATGTCGTATTTTCACAAAACCCCGATCGCTCGGACTTATAGACAAAAGTTAGCGCAGTCCCGACGCTTCGGGATACCTGTGACTACAAAGAGAGTAAATGCAGATACCTATAAACAAAATTTAGAAAATCGTTACTTGAGATACTTTCAAAATGACAATATTGTGGAAATATTTTGCGTGATTGCTTCGTTTTCCTACGCTGGTGTAAGCGTCCCGCATGTGTGCACAAAGAAAAGCGAACTGAAATAATCAAAAAAAATCATTCCATTCTTTGTCTGAGATTCTTTCAGAATGACAATATTGTGGAAATACTTTGCGTGATTGCTTCGTCTCCTACGCTGGCGCAAGCGTCCCGCTTGTGTGCACAAAGAAAAGCGAACTGAAATAGTCAAAAAAAATCATTCCATTCTTTGTCTGAGATTCTTTCAGAATGACAATATTGTGAAAATACGTTGCGTGATTGCTTCGTTTTCCTACACTGAAGCAAGCGTACCGCTCGTGCTCACAAAGAAAAGCGAACTGAAATAATCAAAAAAAATCATTCCAATCTTTGTCTTAGATTCTTTCAGAATGACAAGATTGGGGAAATACTTTGCGAAAAGACAAGCAAGTAAAATCGACCGGAAAATTTATAGACACTACTTCACGCAACCCGGCAATGCGACAAACCTTTGCATACAAAGAAAATCAAGAAGAAACTTTATGTAAAAACAGATCGGAATCTAGCAAACGTGATTGCTTCCTTCGTCGCAATGATCTGTGTTTAAAAACAAGCTTTATCTATAAATTTTTCAGAATAATATGTTTGGTTTTTTACTATTGAAAAAGCCTGTTTTAATAATTTATTAGCCAAAGCTATTTTTATAACCCGCTCTGGTTTTCCTTTTTCATTAAGTCGATTATACATTTTGACACAATCAGGATTACATCTTTTCGCAGACCAACTACACAGGTACATTAATTTTCTTATTTGAGACTTTCCCATTTTACAAATATGCCCTTTCCCTCTTACACTTGTACCTGACTGATAGAGCCTTGGGCTAAAACCTACATAAGCAATGAGCTGTTTGTGGTTTTCAAATTTTTCAAAATCATTTGTTATGACTGTTAACATGATTGCTGTCTTAGTTCCTATACCAGGAATACTCTTTAAACGTTCTAAAGTTGATTTGTAAAATTGCTCTGCTTTGACTTCTATTTGTTGTTCTAACTTGGTGCTTTTAGCTTTTAAAAATTTAATTATTGATTTTAAAGTAGTAGCCAAGTCTTTAGATAGTACCCCTGCCGAGGTAAATGCTTCTAATTGCCGTTTACTTTGATTTATCTCCTTTTGAATTAGTTCCAAAGCAGTATAAAGCTGTTTGATTTCAATGATACTTTTTGTTTCAGGTTTCCATTTTTTTAAATCATATTGAGCTCCATACTCTGCGATTGTTTGAGCATCTTTCTTATCTGTTTTAGCTCTATACAGTCTAGTTTGACTATATCTTCTTATTATTAATGGATTTAAAACAGATACATTTATTTGCTTCTTGTAAAAAAATAATGCTAACTGAAGATAATAAGGTCCCGATGCTTCCATAACAATCCAGTCGGTTAAATCTACTTCTTTTAATAACTTGCGAAAACCTTTTTCAGTGTTCTCAAATACAAAATGACACCATTTGGAATCATTTATAAATCCAACATCAAAAGTTTCTTTACTAATGTCGATTCCTATTATTTTACACATAATGAATATTTTATTCGAAAAGCATACTACTTGTTACTTATCAATCCTAAATACAGGCTCAATTGGCCTAATGATCTGTTCAAGTTTTAAATAGAAGGGTAAAGTGACTAACATTGCGAACGGTCTTAATGACAAATGACGAACAACAGTCTTGTTCTTTACCCATTTTACTTTTCTTGGTTAATTGTCTAATTTAATAATTATACAAACATAGGATGACTTTGTCGAGTTTGATTGTGTAGCATTTCTTCAAAATCTTATATAGTTTAAAGAACTTTACAAATCTCTGTGTTTTTCTTTCGGTAATGCATGCTCATATTTCTTCGGTAATTAGTAAGGCAAATATAAATCGACAAAAACAGTTACAGAAGGAAAAGGGTCATTAGTTAAAATAGTATATTTAATATTTGAATAAAAACAGCTGATTGCGCAGCATTTCTATGATATGTTGCATATTGTATTTTACATTTTTGCTTTCCAATAGTAAAACCGTTTAAAGTATATTTTGGTGAAAAAGAGGTGGTTTTTTTTCATAAAATCAAGTTACAACCTATTTTAAAGACAATACAAGACAGATGAAATATGATTTAAATAGATTTAAGACTGCTCAAGATAGTTGCTACTCACAAGTCCTTCAAGAAATGAAAAACGGTAAGAAAGTAAGCCATTGGATGTGGTTTATATTTCCGCAAATAGCAGGGTTGGCTAAATCTGGGACAGCAAAAAAATATGAGCTTACTACTAAGGAAGAGGCTGAACACTTTTTGCAAGACGAAGTACTTTCTAAAAGACTACTCGAACTAACAAGAATTTTAGCTTATGATATTGATAGTAAAACCGCAGAGGAAATATTTGGATTTCCTGATTTTCTAAAATTCCACTCTTCTATGACGCTATTTTATACTGTCGTATTATCGAACAAACAATATGAGAATAACAGTGATTATTTGTGTTTCGAGGATACAATTAAAAAATACTACGATGGTAAACTTGACAAAAGTACCCTTGAAATTTTAAAAGCCACTACATAATTTAGTACCAGAATAAACGATCGCTTATACTTATACACAAAAGTTGGCACAGTCTCTACATTTCTGGATACCTGTGCGGAGTAATAGACTAAGTACAAATTGCCACAAACAAAATATTGAAAAGTAATGCCTTGAGATTCTTTCAGAATGAAAATATTGTGGAAATACTTTGTGAGGCGCTGTGGTTGCTTTGAGAATCTCTGCGATATTGCTCAACACAAGAAAAAATAGTATCAAAACTCTGTATTTCTTATGTGCCACACTGTGAAATTGCTATTGGTATAGCGCGATGTTCATGTTGCGCACCTTTTTGGAATAATGCATTTTAAAACAATAATGAACAGTAAAGTCACAAATTTTCGTGTATTTACGCTTCTCTTTTATCAGAAATAAATTATCTTGGTCAAATAATTACTAACTACAAATAAAGATAAAATGGAAAGATTTAGTGAGAAATTCATCAGTACCAAAGAGATCGAATGGGAAGTACTTGGTGGTGGTGTATCTAGAAAATTTTTAGGATACGATAACCAAATCATGATGGTGCAAGTGAAGTTTGAAACTGGTGCTCTAGGAGCTCCACACCAACATTTTCACACACAAGCTACCTATTGTGTTTCAGGTAAATTTGAATTTGAAATTGATGGCGTAAAGAAAATTGTTGAAGCTGGCGACGGTGTGTACATCGAACCTAACCTACTACATAGCGCTATTTGTTTGGAAGAAGGAATGCTTATTGACACGTTCAGCCCAGTAAGAGAAGATTTTTTAAGCGGTGGTGGTGTTTCTTATTTTAGTGATAAAGAATAATCAAACACTTAGCTACTTTTCAGCTTACACTAGTTAGAACATAAATTAATCACGTTATTTTATTCGGATAATTATTCGTTATAGAACTAACTAGACAGCGTACTTCAATTAAAAAGTATAGACCGCGCTCCAATTGACAAATCGTTTTTAAACACGAGAATAATTGTCAATTGGAGCGCGGTCATTTTTTATAACTTTCAGATCAATAGACTGAAGTATTTATATAACTGCATTTTGTAACGACATGCAACTTGATTTATTTTCCGTGTCGCGATTCCTTTCCCGAGTTAAATAAGACGTTCACAATGATACTTTTATACCACTCTATTTAGGATTTATCCTTTTACAATTATTTTCCTCATTTTCTAAAGGCTCTCCAGCGCTTTTTACGTTCGAACAAAATAGAGCAGATTAAAACAATGTTAAATCTATTTTGTATCGCCATTCACATGCTATTTTTAGCTATTTTTATAGGAGTACCTATTATTTTCTTTTTTAATTATTTCGAATAATAAAAAGATAGCTAGAATTAGCAATACTGCAGTTCCCTAATTATTTATCAGCAAATATAAAAGCGCTTTTGAGAATTCAGTCCTTTACCATCAATATGGAGTTCATAATTTTCTGTCCAACAAGACTTTTGGATCGAAAGGTTTAAAATCGAAAAATATACAATATACAAACATTATAATAAATTACACTTTAATAGTTTTTACCTATGGTAGAATAAGATATGAAGATTGAATACCATTCGAACAAGCTCATTATTGAGGTACTTTTGAAAAAAGAAAAAACACAAACTATAAAATAAAAATATATGGAAAATCATCAAAATCAAGAACCAGGGAAATGCCCAGTAAATCACGGACAACTTCCAGAAAATGAAGCTCCAACTATTGTTGAAGGTAACCACGATGCGTCAGCAGGAAAATGTCCTGTAATGCATGGCGGAAACACGGCTTCAAGTAATAATGTGATGTCTTGGTGGCCCAACGCCCTCAATCTTGACATATTGCACCAACATGATACAAAGACAAACCCGTTAGGTCATGATTTTGATTACCATGAAGAGCTGAAAAAATTGGATATTCCTGCTTTGAAAAAAGACATGAATGATTTGATGACAAATAGCCAAGATTGGTGGCCAGCAGATTGGGGTCACTATGGAGGATTAATGATTCGTTTGTCTTGGCACTCTGCAGGATCATACCGTATCACTGATGGTCGTGGTGGTGGTGGTGCAGGAAACCAACGTTTTGCACCTCTAAATTCTTGGCCTGATAATGTAAGCTTAGATAAAGCGAGACGTTTGTTATGGCCAATTAAAAAGAAATACGGAAATAAAGTGAGCTGGGCCGATTTGCTAGTTTTAGCTGGAACAATTGCTTATGAAAGTATGGGATTGAAAACCTTTGGATTTGCGTTTGGACGTAAAGACATTTGGAGCCCCGAAACAGATACATACTGGGGAGCTGAAAAAGAATGGTTGGCACCAAGTGATGAGCGTTACGGCGATGTCGAAAAACCATCTACCATGGAAAACCCATTGGCAGCGGTACAAATGGGATTGATTTACGTGAATCCAGAAGGAGTTAACGGAAAACAAGATCCTATGAAAACAGCTGCGCACATTCGTGAAACATTTGCTCGTATGGCGATGAATGACGAAGAAACGGTGGCACTTACTGCAGGTGGACATACCGTAGGTAAAACACACGGAAACGGAGACGCAAGCGTACTTGGACCAGATCCAGAAAGTGCTGACGTTGAAGAACAAGGACTTGGATGGAAGAACCCTAATAACACCGGAAAAGGACGCTACACGGTAACCAGTGGACTAGAAGGTGCTTGGACAACACACCCAACAAAATGGGATGGTGGCTTTTTTGAAATGTTATTCAATCACGAATGGGAACCACGCAAAAGCCCTGCTGGAGCTTGGCAATGGGAACCAGTAAGCATTAAAGAAGAAGACCGTCCAGTAGACGTAGAAGATCCAAGTATACGCCACAACCCAATGATGACTGATGCAGATATGGCCATGAAAGTGGATCCTATTTACAAAGAGATATCTTTGAAATTTATGAACGATCAAGAGTATTTCTCTGAAACGTTTGCCCGTGCTTGGTTCAAGTTAACACACAGAGATATGGGACCAAAAGCAAACTATTTTGGTACTGAAGTTCCAGAAGAAGATTTAATTTGGCAAGACCCAATTCCTGCAGGAAAAGCAGATTACGATGTTGCTGCTGTAAAAGCAAAAATTGCAGCTTCGGGATTGTCAATTCCGGAGATGGTAAATACTGCTTGGGACAGTGCACGTACGTATCGTGGATCTGACATGCGTGGTGGAGCAAACGGTGCCCGCATTCGTTTAGCGCCTCAAAAAGATTGGGAAGGAAATGAGCCGCAACGTTTGGCACATGTACTATCTGTACTAGAGCCAATTGCAGCCGAATTTAATATTAGTATTGCAGACACAATTGTATTAGCAGGTAATGTTGGTATTGAACAAGCTGCAAAAGCTGCAGGATCGGATGTAACAGTTCCTTTTTCTCCAGGACGTGGTGATGCTAGTGCAGAAATGACAGATGCTGAGTCATTTGAACCATTAGAACCTTTGGCAGACGGATACCGTAACTACAGCAAAAAAGATTATGTGGTAAGTGTAGAAGAATTAATGCTAGACCGTACACAATTAATGGGCTTGACCGCACCTGAGATGACCGTATTGGTTGGTGGAATGAGAATGTTAGGAACAAACTACGGCAACACCAAACACGGTGTATTTACCAATACTATTGGTGCTTTGACAAACGATTTCTTTGTGAATCTAACAGATATGGGAAATACTTGGAAGCCAACTTCAAAAGGACTTTATGATATTTGTGACCGTAGAACTGGTGTCGTAAAATGGACTGCCACACGTATGGATTTAGTATTCGGATCGAATTCTATCTTACGTTCGTACTCAGAAGTATACGCACAAGATGATAGCAAAGAACGCTTTGTAGCTGATTTTGTTAAAGCATGGACCAAAGTGATGAATGCTGATCGTTTTGATTTAAAATAATTATATATCCTAAGACATAAATAATTAAAATACCACCTATTTTTTTAAAAGCTTCATTTACAGATTGTAAATGGAGCTTTTTTTTGTTTAACAAAAAGTCTTTATGATAGTTGGTGATCACTAGTTCTTGATAACTAAATCTTAAATAGTATTGAAATTTGAAGCTAATCTCGGATCGAAAATAAAATCTTAAATGGGATTTTCCTCCAAATATCTCGCTTCTATCCTCTTGATGTCTTTGATGGAACTTTTGGCCCAAGCCAATCTTTTGACCAACATTTCTTCTTCAGACAAATGCCAATCAATATCCGACTGACGCAGTCTATTTGTAAGATTTTGGATGATAATGGCTGCCGATACTGAGATATTCAAACTCTCGGTAAACCCGACCATTGGGATTTTTAAAAAACCATCGGCTCTTTGCATGATTTCCTCAGATAATCCGTCGCGTTCGGTTCCGAAAAATAAGGCACTTGGTTTGGTAATATCAAAATCCTCTAGCAAACAATCGTTATCATGTGGTGTGGTAGCAATAATTTGATAGCCTTTACTTTTTACTGCATCCAGACAACTAGTTACCGAATCGAATGTGTTAATATCTACCCATTTTTGCGCACCCATGGCGATTTCTTTATCGATACTTTTTCCGTAACGCTCCTCGATTACGTTGAGTTCTTGAATTCCAAAAACTTCGCAACTACGCATTACAGCGCTTGTATTGTGCATCTGAAAAATATCTTCTACAGCAATCGTAAAATGATTGGTTCTATTTTCTAAAACTTTCAAAAAGCGCTCTTTGCGATTGTCGGTCAAAATGTTTTCAAGAAATTCTAGATACTTTAAATCAATCATATTTATTTTATTTGCTGCAAAAATAGTAAAAAAGACTAGCTTTATGCCTAGTAAAAAATTGAGTGCTTCCTGCTCTTGACTAGAAGTCTACTCTAAAAATGATAATCGGGATTGCGTGCGGGATAGAGACGGCATCCTTTTTGGGCTTTTTTTGCCCAAAAAGATACAGTCGAAAGCCCGGATATCACGCCCAAATAAATTGAACATGAAAAAGAAATTAGTAATCCTTTCGGGTGCGGGAATGAGTGCCGAGAGCGGAATCAAAACCTTTCGTGATAGCGATGGCCTGTGGGAAGGTCATAATGTGATGGATGTGGCTACGCCTGAAGGTTGGCACAGGAATACCGAATTGGTTTTGGATTTTTATAACCAAAGACGCAGACAATTGCTGGAAGTGCAACCAAATTTGGGTCACTTAACGTTGGCCGAGATGGAAGATGATTTTGAGATCAACATTGTGACGCAAAATGTAGATGATTTGCATGAAAGAGCAGGAAGTACCAACGTTTTGCACTTGCACGGCGAATTATTAAAGGTGCGATCTACAAAAAATGCAACGGCTATACAAGATTGGACAGGCGATTTAGTTTTGGGAGATTTGGATGTAAAAGGAAACCAACTGCGTCCTCATATTGTGTGGTTTGGTGAGGAAGTACCCGCGCTAGAACAAGCGATGGATCTTGTGGAGCAAGCTGATTATGTGGTCGTTATTGGTACTTCGATGCAGGTGTATCCCGCAGCTGCATTGATTGATTTTGCCAAAAAAGATTGCCTACTCTTCTACATCGATCCAAAGCCAGCCTCGATTCCGAATTTGAGAAACAAATTAGAATTGATTACGATGAGTGCTTCCGAGGGTGTTCAATTTTTAAAAGAAAGACTGACAGCGATATCCTAATTTTTGTTTTCGAAAATAAAACAATTAACAACTGTTAACATTCTGTTTTATCAGATTTAACATCATATTATTAATAGACATCAAGATAATTCTAACAATTTATACCTAATTTTACGAAAAACAATATAATATACACAGCAATGAAAAATTTAAAACTTATCGCAGTTGGAATGATCTTGATCACGGCCATAGGATGTAAGGATTCTAAAAAAACAGAAGAAAAAGCAACCGAAGAAGTGACGGCAACTACAGGAACATTTACAATAATTAATGATTCGACCAAAGTTGGCTTTACAGCATACAAAACAACTGATAAGGTTGCTGTTGGAGGACAATTTAAAACCATCTCCTTAACCGATACTAAGGAAGGAAAAACGGCATTTGAAGCATTGAACGGAACTAAATTCAGTATTCCGGTGAGTAGTTTATTTACCAACGATGCGTCAGGTACAAGAGATCCAAAAATCTTGAAATTCTTTTTTGGAATGATGAAGGATACCGATATGATCACAGGTGAATTTAAAGTTGCTGCAGACAATACATGTTCAATTGACGTAACCTTAAACGGTAAAACAGCTAATATTCCGTTGAAAGACACTATGAATAGCGATACTAATTATGCCTTTGACGGTGTGATGAATCTAGAAAATTGGGATGCATTGGGCGCTGTAGCTTCGATCAACAAAGCATGTGAAGCCTTGCATACAGGTAAAGATGGGATAAGTAAAACATGGAGCGAAGTAGCAGTTCATGCCGACATACAGCTTGCTAAAAACTAAGTAGACATTTTTTTACCGCTGACTACATAAAGAATAGGACTCTGAATTAACTGTAATTCTGAGTCCTATTTTTTTTATCGAAAGTAAAAAACAGCAACCTACTACTAATGTCTCTGAGAATTTTAATGATTTGTGGTACAATTGACTATTTGTCTCAAAATGCCTTTTTAATTCACTTCTTGTATCAAAAAACTTCTATTTTCTAACTTTTAACTTCTAACTTCTCTGTATATTTGTGCTTTTCAAAAAAACACTCAAAAATGACGACTTTAAACGAATTGAATGCTATTTCGCCGATTGACGGAAGATATAGAAGTAAAACTCAAAATTTGGCTCCATTTTTCTCTGAGGAGGCCTTAATAAGATACCGTGTTTTAATCGAAATCGAATATTTTATTGCGTTGTGCGAGCAGCCTTTACCGCAATTAACAGGCGTAAACGCTAATTTGTTTGATAGTTTGCGTGACATTTACAAAAATTTTACCACTGCAGATGCACAATGGATTAAGGATACTGAAAAAGTGACCAACCATGATGTTAAAGCAGTAGAATATTTTATTAAAGATAAGTTTGAGAAATTAGGATTATCAGAATACAAAGAGTTCATCCACTTTGGATTGACTTCTCAAGATATTAACAATACGGCCATTCCGTTATCGACCAAAGAGGCTTTCGAACAAGTTTATTTACCTTCGTTAATTGGATTAGTAGCCAAATTGAAAGAATTAAGCATGGAATGGGCAAACATTCCGTTACTAGCACGTACACACGGACAACCAGCTTCGCCTACTCGCTTGGGTAAAGAGATTGCCGTTTTTGTTGAGCGTCTAGAAGAGCAAATGCGTTTGTTGTTTAATGTTCCTTTTGCTGCCAAATTTGGTGGAGCAACAGGTAACTACAATGCACACCATGTAGCGTATCCACAAATTGACTGGAAACAATTTGGAAACAAGTTTGTAGAACAAACTCTTGGTTTGCACCACTCGTTTCCAACGACGCAAATTGAGCATTATGACCATTTTGCAGCGTTTTTTGATGCTTTAAAAAGAATCAACAATATAGTTATTGATTTGGACCGTGACATTTGGACGTATGTTTCAATGGAGTATTTCAAACAAAAAATTAAAGCGGGTGAAATTGGATCATCAGCAATGCCACATAAAGTAAACCCGATAGATTTTGAAAACTCTGAAGGAAACTTAGGAATAGCAAATGCAATTTTTGAACACCTTTCGGCAAAATTACCTATCTCTCGTTTACAGCGTGATTTAACAGACAGTACCGTTTTGAGAAATATTGGCGTTCCTATGGGACATACCATTATTTCGTTTGAAGCAACTTTGAAAGGTTTGAACAAATTGTTATTGAACGAATCTAAATTTCATGAAGATTTAGAAAAAAACTGGGCGGTTGTTGCTGAAGCGATTCAGACTATCTTGCGCCGTGAGGCATACCCAAATCCGTATGAGGCTTTAAAAGGATTAACAAGAACCAACGAAGCAATAACAAAAGCTTCTATCCATGAGTTTATTGGTACTTTGGAAGTTTCGGACGCTATAAAAGCCGAATTACTACAAATTACACCAAGTAACTTTTTAGGAATATAGTATAAAAATGAATTCAATTTTTAAAAGCTATCTTAACCGATAGCTTTTTTTATGAATTCACCATAAATCACTCCATCGCGAGAGATAGATTGCACAAAACCAATGCTTTTGGTATATTTAACCCTAAATAAACGATAGCATTTTAATACCAAACAAAAACAATGAGCGCCGCAGCAACCGTAGTAGAAACAACAAGCCACTTAAAACCCTTGATAAGCGATCTTGGATTAATCCTAATGACTGCTGGTATTGCTGTTTTAATCTTTAAAAAACTTAAGCAGCCCTTAGTACTTGGATACCTGATTGCAGGATTTTTGGCCGGAAATCATTTTGATTTTTTCCCTTCAGTAAAAGACATTAAGAGTGTCGAGATCTGGGCTGAGATTGGTGTAATCATCTTATTATTCAGTTTAGGACTCGAATTTAGTTTTAAAAAATTAATGAAAGTAGGTGGTACAGCCTCCATTACCGCCGTCACGCAAATCATCACCATGGTATTAGTTGGTTTTTTGGCCGGTAAATGGATGGGATGGAAACTGATGGATAGCATTTTTCTGGGAGTAATCCTCTCCATTTCCTCGACTACCATTATTCTAAAAACATTTGATGAGTTGGGCGTAAAAGCCCAAAAATTTGCCGGAATCGTAATTGGTTCGCTGATCGTACAAGATATTATTGCCATTTTAATGATGGTTTTACTATCCACGGTAGCGGCTACACAAAATTTTTCGGGTAGTGAACTTCTCTTTTCAGTTTTAAAATTAGCCTTCTTTCTAACGGCTTGGTTTGTAGCAGGAATCTTTTTTATTCCAACAGTTCTCAAAAAGACCAAACATTTATTGACAGACGAGATGCTGTTGATCATTTCTCTAGCGCTCTGCCTTATGATGGTAATCCTTGCGGCCGATGTTGGATTCTCACCTGCTCTTGGTGCCTTTATCATGGGATCTATCATCGCAGAAACTACGCAAGCTGAACATATCGAACATTTAATTAAACCCGTAAAAGACTTGTTTGGAGCGGTATTCTTTGTATCAGTAGGAATGTTAATCAATCCAACTACACTATATGAGTATGCTGGACCAGTGATGATTTTGACCTTTATCACCATTTTTGGACAGTCAATAAGTTCGACTATTGGTGCATTAATTTCGGGACAACCCTTAAAACAATCTGTACAAACCGGAATGAGTTTGGCACAAATTGGAGAATTCTCCTTTATTATCGCTACCCTAGGAACTACAATGCATGTAACGAGTTCTTTTCTGTATCCTATTGTGGTTGCTGTTTCGGCTATTACAACCTTTACAACACCATTCATGGTCAAAGCAGCAGTACCTTTTTCTGAATTTCTAGAAAAAAAATTACCGCGCAGGATAACCAAAAAAATCAATCGTTACAGTACCAACGCACAAGCAATACGAGCTGTAAGCACTTGGCAAGTCGTTATAAGAACGCACTTGATCCATATCGTACTTCATACCATTATCATTACGTCTATCATTTTACTTTGTTCGAAATTTGTAGTGCCTTTGGTCGAAAATTCTAAATTTGGAAATGCAATTGCAGCCTTGATTACCCTTGTGATTATTTCTCCTTTTTTATACGCCCTATCCATTCGAAAAGTGGCAGTCAAAGAGGTAGCATCCTTGTTTAGGGAAAGAAAATACAAAGGACCTATCTTGATGCTACTGTTTTTGCGAATGGGACTTGCCGTTTTTTATATTGGATTTTTACTGAATATATTCTTCTCACCTGTGATCGCATTTGTTGCGCTTGTGAGTGCAGTAATCATCTATCTTCTGTTTCCTAAAAAATTACACACACAGTACCATAAAATTGAAGGTCATTTTCTGAAAAACCTGAATGACAGATCAGAGGGTGAAGCCGCAAAAATAAACAGACAACATGCTAACCTTACACCTTGGGATGGTCACATGTCTAGCTTTACTATAGCGAAGGAATCAAATCTAGCCGGAAAAACACTTCGAGAAATTAGAATGAGAGAAGAAATGGGAATCAATATTGCCTACATCAATCGTGGAGATATCACAATCGAAGTTCCGAACAAAATGGAACGTTTGTTCCCTGGTGACAAAATTGGTGTTATTGGTACCGATGAACAGGTCAAAGTATTTGCTGAATATTTAAGATTGAATGAAATTGAGATTCCAGAAAAAGTAAATAACGAAGTAGTCTTACGTCAAATTGAGTTAGAAAATCAAGACTTTATAGGCAAAGCCATCGGACGTTCAAAACTGCGCGAATTAACACAAGGATTGATTGTTGGAATTGAACGAAATGGTGTTCGAATGCTAAACCCCGAATCAAATATTATTCTTGAAAAAGATGATATCTTGTGGATTGTGGGGAATAAAAAATTATTAAATAAATTGTTTGTAGAGCGATAGTGCCTTCTAAACTTTGAATAAAAATAGAACGCTCTTTATTTTTCTACGAAAATTAATAATTGAACGCAAATTCCTTTTACCTATAAAAATAAATAGTATCTACATATGAAAAATTTAATTGCTATTCTTCTACTCTTGACTTTTAGTTTTGGTTCGGCTCAGGAGCAAAAACCACCCATAAGCACTTACATACAAGACCATTACACAAAAAAAGAACTATACATCACCATGCGTGACGGTGTCAAACTGTTTACCTCAATCTATACACCAAAGGATATTTCGAAGAAGAAAAAATACCCGATGGTTATGATGCGTACCTGCTATAGCATTGCACCTTATGGCGAAGATAAATTCTCTACACGTGTTGCACTGAATAACTTTATGCTTCAAGACGGCTATATCTTTGTGCAACAAGATGTTCGTGGACGCTATATGAGCGAGGGTACCTTTACCAACATGACGCCTCAAGTGGAGCATACCAACAAAAAAGCAATTGATGAAAGTACCGACACCTACGATACGGTAGATTATTTGGTGAAAAACATAGCCAACAACAACGGAAAAGTGGGTCAATACGGAACATCTTACCCTGGATTTTATACCGCGGTCGGAATTTTATCCAACCATCCTGCGCTTGTAGCTAGCTCTCCACAGGCACCAATTTCTAATTTCTGGAATGATGACTTCTTGCACAATGGCCGATTTATGCTGGGTTATTTCAGAACTTTACCCGTGTTTGGAGTTCAAAAAACAACCAACACACCTACGGCATGGTACAGTAATTCGGTTATAAAAAAGCAATCTGATGACGGTTTAAAATTCTATACCGAAATGGGAACTTTAAAAGAGGGCGTTGATCATTATTACAAAGACAACTTCTTCATGCAAGAAATTATGGATCATCCAAACTATGATACTTTCTGGCAAACAAGAAACTTACTACCGCACCTAAAAGATGTGAAGCAAGCAGTATTAGTAGTTGGCGGTTGGTTTGATGCGGAAGACCTTTCTGGCCCCTTGAATATTTACAAAACAATTGAAAAAACATCTCCAAAAGCAAAAAACACGCTTGTAATGGGGCCTTTTTCACATGGCGCATGGGGAAGAGAAACTGGTAAAACATATCATAACGACATTTATTTTGGTGATAGCATTGCTACATATTACCAAAAAAATATAGAAACTAAATTCTTCAGTCATTATCTAAAAGGCAATACCAAAGAAGATGCGGGCATTCCAGAAGCGATATTGTTTGATACGGGAGCAAAAAAATGGAGAGAATTTTCGAAATATCCACCAGAAAATACTCAAAAAGTTTCTTTTTATTTAGCGAATGGTACACTTGAAAAAGCGGCTTCACAAAATTTCACCGAATATTATAGCGATCCAAAGAAACCTGTAATTAGTTCTGAGAACTTAAAAGATTTTAATGGTTTTACGCCTCGCAATTATATGAGCGAAGACCAACGTTTTGCAACCACTCGACCAGATGTTGCTACATTTACAACAGAAGCTTTAACTGATGACTTGACTTTTGGAGGCGAATTATTGGCTAAATTAACTGTTTCTACAACAAGTACAGATGCTGATTTTATTGTAAAACTGATTGATGTATATCCTGAAGACGAACCTGTAAACCCGGATAAACCAACTGTAATTTACAGTAACTACCACCAATTGGTTCGTAGTGAAATCATGCCTGCTCGTTTTAGAAATTCAATCGAAAAACCAGAAGCTATGGTTCCGAATGTAAAAACCGTAGTTAATGTTAAATTGCAAGATGTGATGCATACCTTCAAAAAAGGACACAAAATTCAGGTACAAATTGAGAGTTCTTGGTTCCCTCTTTTTGCGGTGAATCCTCAAAAATTTATACCTAACGTGAATCTAGCTACCAAAGAAGATTACACTAAAGCATTTATTAAAATTTACGGAGAAAGTAGTTTAGAAGCTGCTATTCTTGAATAACTCGAAACTAAAACCCAATAAAAAAGCAGTCTAAATTTTATTTTAGACTGCTTTTTTTATGTTTATAGAAGGATAAATTATCTTGAATAATTTGGAGCTTCTTTTGTTATAGTAACATTATGTGGGTGACTTTCTGTAATTCCACTTTAACTTGAATGCAAATAAAATTTAAGCAATTATTTAAATAGTTGTGTTAAAGTATTCTCCCCCTGCTTTTAAAGTGAATAAAAAATCATAGAATAAAAAATGAATTTGCATATCTTTGATATATGAAAAACAATCTTTACATTATTGCTGGTTGCAATGGAGCAGGTAAAACTACTGCTTCATTTACAATTTTACCAGAAATATTAAATTGTAAGGAATTTGTCAACGCAGATGAAATTGCTAAGGGATTATCTCCTTTTCAGCCAGAAAAAGTTTCCTTTGAATCTGGTAGAATTATGCTAAACAGGATAAATGAATTATTGGAAAATAATGAAAATTTTGCTTTTGAAACAACTTTGGCAACAAAAAGCTACAAAGCAAAAATTGCAATTGCTAAGAAAAACAATTATAATGTAACTTTACTATTTTTTTGGCTTCAAAATGTAGACCTAGCCATTGAACGTGTTAAAACGAGGGTAAAAGAAGGTGGACACAACATAGAAACTGATGTAATAAAAAGAAGATATATCAATGGTATAAAAAATTTATTTGAAATTTATCTTCCAATTGCTGATGAAGTACTAATCTTTGATAATTCAGAAGGATTTCATGAACTTATCGCTCAAAAAACTTTAAATTCTGAGATTGATATTACTAGCAAAAATAAATTCGACTCCTTAAAAAAATATTATTATGAAAACATTTAAAAGAACTGAAAACCAAAGAAAGATAATAGAAGGAATGGATAAAGTCTATGAGAAATTAATAGAGTTTAAAAAGAAAATGAATAGCGAGATGGTAATTTTAAAAGATAACAAAATAGTTCGAGTGAAACCTTAACCGCACAAAAAAAGCGGTCTAAAACTATTTAGACCGCTTTTTTATTTTATGAAAACTATAAATTATCTTGAATAATTTGGAGCTTCTTTGGTTATTGTTACATTATGTGGGTGACTTTCTGTAATTCCGCTTGAAGTAAGGCGTACAAAACGACCTGTTTCTTGAAGTGTTGGAATATCTTTTGAACCACAGTATCCCATTCCAGCTCTAAGACCACCGATGAATTGCAACATACTTTCGTTCAATTCTCCTTTATAAGGTACACGTCCTACAATTCCTTCTGGAACTAATTTTTTAACATCATCTTCAACATCTTGAAAGTAACGGTCTTTTGATCCTGTTTGCATCGCTTCCACAGAACCCATTCCGCGGTAAGATTTGAACTTTCTACCTTCAAAAATAATAGTTTCTCCTGGAGATTCTTTAGTACCAGCCAAAAGTGACCCTAACATTACACAGTCAGCGCCGGCAGCAATTGCTTTCGGGATATCACCAGTGTAACGTATTCCTCCATCTGCAATTACAGGAACTCCTGTTCCTTTGATAGCCGCAGCTACTTCAAGCACCGCAGAGAACTGGGGAAAACCAACACCTGCAACAATACGAGTAGTACAAATTGAACCAGGTCCAATTCCGACTTTCACACCATCTGCACCGTTTTCAACCAAATATTTGGCTGCTTCGGGAGTTGCTATATTTCCAACAATAACATCGATTTGAGGGAATTTTGCTTTTACTTCTTTCAAGGTATTCACAACACCTTGTGTGTGACCGTGAGCTGTATCAATGATGATCGCATCTACACCAGCATTTACAAGTGCTTCTGCTCTTTGTACCGCATCACCCGTAACGCCAATGGCAGCCGCTACACGCAAACGTCCGTAAACATCTTTGTTGGCAATTGGTTTTTGAGTTAACTTGGTAATATCTCTAAAGGTAATTAAACCCACTAATTTATTGTCTTTGCTTACTACAGGAAGTTTTTCAATTTTATGACCTTGCAAAACAACCTCTGCTTGTTCAAGTGACGTTCCTTCGGCAACCGTGATTAAGTTTTCACTGGTCATTACCTCAATAATTGGTCTTGCATTGTTTTTTTCAAAACGCAAATCGCGGTTAGTTACGATTCCTCTCAAAGTTTGGTTTTCATCCACAATCGGAATTCCGCCAATACCATATTCTTTCATTGCTGCTTTGGCATCAGCCACTACAGACGACATTGGTAACGTAACAGGATCGATGATCATTCCTGACTCAGCACGCTTCACTTTACGTACTTTGGCAGCTTGTTGCTCAATCGTCATGTTTTTATGTAAAACACCAATACCACCTTCTTGCGCCATAGCAATTGCCATTGCACTTTCGGTAACTGTATCCATAGCTGCAGATACAATTGGTACATTAAGTGTTATATTTCTTGAAAATTTTGACTGGATACTCACTTCTCTTGGAAGCACATTGGAGTAATTAGGAACTAATAATACATCGTCGTAAGCTAAACCTTCGCCGATAATCTTTGTGTTGTGTGCTATCATGGTGCAATTTCTAGTTGAATTGCGTGCAAATATAGTCATTATTTTTATAACAAAAGCTAAAAATTTTTAACCGATTTGAATCATTCACAATTAATTAACCTTTGCAGTTAGTACGTTCCTACAAAATATACCGCCATAAAAAACAGCTCTTTCGACTAGAATTATGCATAAAATCACACTTTCCTTTTTCGAAAATAAAAAAGGGTAGTATCTTTATTTTCGAAAAAATTAAGAATTGATGAACGCTTATTTCAATAGTCAATGACTATCTTTCACTTCAATACTATCATTTAATGAATAACAGAATAGAAATAGCGATTATTGGAGCAGGTTTAGCTGGCTTGACGGCGGCAATTCACCTCGCTAGACAAGGCTTTTCTGTTACACTTTTCGAAAAAAATAACTTTCCAAAACACAAAGTTTGTGGCGAATTTATATCGAATGAGGTATGGGATTATTTGAAAACCTTGGACTTGGATATTGAATCTCTTCATCCTACCAAAATCAACAAAACCCTACTTTCGACTGGTTCTGGAGCAGCAATAAAAACGAATTTGCCTCTTGGCGGTTTTGGTATTAGCAGGTACACCTTAGACCGTTATTTGTACCAAACTTGTTTAAAACTGGGCGTTAAAATCATTCCATCAACTGTTGTTGACGTCTTATACACTGATGAAAATTTCATTATAAAAACGGAAGAAGGCACTGTTTACGAATCCAAAATTGCCCTTGGAAGTTTTGGGAAAAGATCAAATTTAGACTTACAATTAAAACGAAATTTCATAACCAAAAAATCACCTTGGTTAGCAGTCAAAGCACATTATAAATTAGATTTCCCTGCAGATGTAGTGAGTTTACATAATTTTGAGGGTGGTTATTGCGGTGTTTCAAAAGTGGAAAACGATACTGTAAATATTTGTTATTTGGTTCGCTATGAAACTTTCAAAAAATATAAAAACATAACCGAATTTCAGGAAATGGTGCTTTCAAAAAATCCAAAACTGAAAATTATTTTCGAAAATGCCTCGCTATTATTTGATAAACCCTTAACAATCGGTCAAATATCTTTCGAAAATAAACCAAAAATCGAGAATCATATGCTCATGATCGGAGATGCTGCTGGCCTCATACACCCGTTATGCGGGAACGGAATGGCAATGGCTATTCACAGTGCCAAAATAGCATCTGAACTTATCACCGACTTTTTACATCAGAAAATCAGTCGAAACCAGTTGGAGCGCAACTACGTAAATCAATGGAATACTACTTTTAAAAGTAGAGTACAATTTGGAAGGCTATTATCTCGTTTATTATTGAACGATTGGGCATCAAAAATAGTGATGAAAAGCCTATTGATTTTCCCGTTCGTTCTCCCTTTTATCATTAAAAAAACCCATGGAAAACCAATCTAAATGAGCATCAATACCAAAGAAAGAACCACCGAAGAAGAAATCATGGACGACTTCGCTCTTGAAGGAGAAGAATTGCGCGATGCCTTGGACAAAATAGCAAGTATCAATCAATTTTTGGGTGGTAACGCACTTACCTTAGAAGGAGTATCACAATTGATTCTTTCGAAAAAAGAACAACTTACCATTGTAGATATCGGTTGTGGTAATGGAGATATGCTGCGTTCCCTAGCCAAGTATGCAAAAAAAATGAATTGGAATCTAACCCTAATCGGAATCGATGCCAATGCTTTTACCATAGAACATGCAACTACACTATCGGTCGACTATCCGACTATTAGTTACCAATGTTTGGATATTTTTGAGGAGCATTTCAGCACCTTAAAATATGATGTGGTACTTTGCACCTTGACTTTGCATCATTTCAAAACAGACCAAATCAACTATTTGCTACAATTGTTTGCCAAACAAGCACGCATAGGCATCATCATAAACGACTTGGAACGCAGCAAAATTGCGTATCGTTTGTTTCAGTTGCTTTGTTTCGTTTTCAGATTGAATCGTATGTCGCGAGAGGATGGCTTAATCTCTATTTTAAGAGGGTTTAAAAAAGAAGAACTTGTTGCCTTTTCCAATACAAACAACTTTAAAAATTATAGCATTCATTGGCGATGGGCTTTCCGATACCAATGGATTATTAAAACTGAACTATGAGCGTAAAAATAATAAATGTAGCCACACAAACTCCTGATTTCTCTAGAGAAACACAGGATATATTGCCATTTTTGGACCTTTGGTTAGAAAATCAAGAAGAGCGTTTTCAACGTAAAGTCAAAAAAATATTTGAAGGTGCAAAAGTAGACAAGCGGTATTCTATCATGGATCCTGCCGAAGTATTTTCACTAAACTCCTTTGAAGAGCGCAATACCATCTATGCACGAGAAATGATTATTTTGGGCGAAAAAGTGCTGCAAAAAGCACTTGCCAAAGCCGATTGGGATCCAAAATCGATTGATTTCATCATTACAGTGAGTTGCACCGGTATTATGATTCCGTCACTAGATGCCTATTTAATCAATAAATTGGGACTTCGCCAAGATATTGTGCGACTACCCGTGACCGAAATGGGTTGCGTTGGTGGTGTATCGGGAATTATTTATGCCAAAAATTTCCTCAAAGCCAACCCGAATAAAAGAGCCGCTGTGATTACTGTCGAAAGTCCGACTGCCACTTTTCAGTTGGATGATTATTCGATGGCAAACATTGTTAGCGCTGCTATTTTTGGTGATGGAGCTGCTTGTGTCCTACTGTCTTCAGAAGATGATGCTGTAGGCCCAAAAGTGGTAGACGAATCGATGTATCACTTTTATGACAACGAACAAATGATGGGGTTTGAACTGACCAACAAAGGATTGAAAATGATTTTGGATGTAGCGGTACCTGATACTATCGAAGAACATTTCCCGGCGATTATCCATCCGTTTTTGGAACGAAATCAACTCGATATTGCAGCAATTGACCACTTAATTTTTCATCCAGGAGGCAAAAAAATCGTTACCTTAGTCGAAGGCTTGTTCTCTGACCTTGGCAAGAACATAGACGACACCAAAGAGGTATTACGTTTGTATGGAAACATGTCTAGCGCTACTGTGTTGTATGTGCTCGAACGTATTATGGACAAACAGCCCAAAGCAGGTGAAAAGGGAGTTATGTTAAGTTTTGGCCCCGGATTTACGGCGCAAAGGGTTTTATTAGAATGGTAAAATCTCCTGAACGCTCCCAAAAAGAGGACTATAAAAAATAAATAATGGACAAACAACAAATAGTAGCAAAGTTACCCTACTCCTCCCCTTTTTTATTTGTGGACGAAATAATGTCTGTGAATGAAAACGGAATTGAAGGAACTTTCACGTTTGATGCCAATTTAGATTTTTATAAAGGGCATTTCAAAAACAATCCTGTTACGCCCGGCGTGATTTTGATCGAAACCATGGCACAAATAGGATTGGTCTGTTTGGGAATTTACCTCAACGATGGTAATGAAATTAAAAATATTGCTTTTACCTCCTCTGAAGTAGAGTTTTTGAAGCCCGTTTATCCAGATGAAAAAGTAATTATAGTTGCCGAAAAAATCTATTACCGATTTGGTAAATTGAAGTGTAAAGTAAAAATGACCAATGCAGCCCAAGAAGTAGTTTGCACGGGTACTTTAGCAGGGATTATCGTTTGATGTTTTGTTTAAGTTGTAAATATTTAAAAAATGTTGCGGCATTCGGACAAAAGAAATTATACCCATTAATCTAACTTTTAAAAATAAACTTTTGTAGTTTCTTTTTGAAGTTGAAATTGAACTGAAAAATTGAAAAAGAGAGTTGTCATAACAGGACTAGGAATTGTATCACCCAATGGCGTTGGCCTCGAAGCGTTTACAAATGCTATAAAAAAGGGTGTTTCGGGAATTTTGCACGATGCCGAATTGGAGCGACTGCAGTTTTCCTGTCAAATTTCGGGAACTCCTGTAATTTCCGAAGAGTTAAAGAGACAGTACTTTTCAGAATTAGAACTGAGGAATTTTAACTCTACCGGTATTATGTATGGCGTAATGGCAGGACTTGATGCTTGGAAAGATGCAGGTTTGTCTATTGAAAATAATGAAAATCCTGATTGGAATTCGGGAACTATATTTGGAACAGGAACTAGCGGAATCGAAAAGTTTAGAGAATCAATTTATAAAATTGACGACTTTCAAACTCGCAGACTGGGCAGTACAGCAGTGGCACAAACAATGAACAGTGGCGTATCTGCTTATTTGGGCGGAAAACTTGGACTAGGAAACCAAGTGACCACCAACTCATCGGCTTGCACTACTGGTACCGAAAGCATTATGATGGGCTTCGAGCGCATACAGTCTGGTAAGGCAACGCGCATGCTAGTAGGAAGTACAAGTGATTCTGGACCCTACATTTGGGGCGGATTTGATGCTATGAAAGTTTGCACGTTTAAGCATAATACAGATCCCGAAAATGGATCACGACCTATGAGCGCCTCAGCATCGGGCTTTGTACCAAGTAGCGGCGCAGGTGCACTCGTTATTGAAGAATTGGAAACCGCTTTGGCACGTGGAGCTCGTATTTATGCTGAGATTTTGGGAGGTAATATTAATTCGGGAGGACAAAGAGGCGAAGGAACGATGACGGCACCAAACTCTGTTGCAGTTCAAAAATGCATTGTCGATGCCTTGGCAGACGCTACTATCACAGCAAAGGAAATTGATTACATTAATGGTCATTTGACAGCAACTTCAAAAGATGCCTTAGAAATAAAAAATTGGAGCGAAGCACTGAATCGAAAAGGGACCGACTTTCCATATATCAATTCATTAAAATCCATGGTTGGGCATTGTTTGTCTGCCGCAGGGAGTATTGAGACTGTTGCTACGGTTGTGCAACTCTATAATAATTTTATTTTTCCGAATCGAAATTGTGAAGACCTACATCCTGAAATAAGTGACTGCATTGCAACCGAAAAAATACCGCAGCAACGTATTGAAAAAGAACTAAATATTGCAATCAAAGCAAGCTTTGGATTTGGCGATGTCAACGGCTGCTTGGTTTTTAAAAAATATAAATAAAATACAGTATGAATAAAGAAGAAATAATTGCAAAACTAAAACCCATTGTACAACCTTTTGTAAACGATGAAGATGCTTTTGCCAACCTCACAGACAAAACCCATTTTATCACTGATTTGAATATTAATTCGGCTAATTTGGTGGATATCATTTTAGATGTTGAAGATATTTTTGGCATTGTAATCGACAATGAATCAATGGAAAAAATGGTGGATATCGAAAATACGATTGAAATAATCCAAACCAAATTGGCCGAAAAATGATTGGCAACGACGTAGTCGATTTAGTTCTTGCAAAAACGGAAAGCAATTGGCGACGCAAAGGCTATCTCGACAAATTGTACACGACTTGGGAACAAACAATTATTAAAAAATCGGTGCACCCTGATGAAATGGTTTGGGTATTGTGGAGCATCAAAGAGTCTGTTTACAAGGCGTACCAGCGAATAGAATACAATGAAGGTTTCTATCCTATAAAAATTGAAGTGCAGTCACTAGAAAATGATGGTGACGGATACAATTCTACAACAGCGCTGTTTGGCATTTTATTTTATGGGCAAACTACTATCAAAGACGGTATTGTGCATACAGTAGTTGTGCAATACAAATCAGATTTAGAAAAAATAAAACGATTACCAGTTACTAATTACAAAAAGAATAAAAAAGGTTTGCCCATACACGTGCACACGGGAGCGCCTGTATCTGTCAGCCATCATGGGCGAAGTACTATTGTTGTTGGTCTCGATTACAATAATTTGTGAGATCCATCACAAATAGTTCCTTTTTTGGATAATCCGCAGGTGCAGTCGTTGATGCCTTTTCCACTTAGGATTTGTTGGCTGTATTTTTCTATCCGTGCCGTGCGGGTCTGAGATTGCTTGGCAGCAGTAAAAAACAAATGATAACCACGTTGTCTACCCGGAGTTAAAGATTCGAAAGCTAATTGAACAGTTGGATTTTGTGCAAAATGGAGTTTTAATTCTTCTGGATATTCCAAGTCAACATCTTTTGTGACAACTACTTTTAGACCGGCTTTTTCGATTTCGATTGCTTGATAGATGTACGATTTCAAAATAGCTCGATTGTTTACAATCTCCTCTTCGGATTTAAATTTTATGACACGCATCGATTGGGAATTTTCGCCCGGTGCTTCAAGCAAGTCTTCGGGATCTTGCAGTAAGACTCCTTTAAAAAAACTCAGCGTACAATGCTCCTTGAACCCTCCGATGATGATCACATTGGTATTGTTATAGGAATAGCATGGTTGTCGCCATTTAAGGTCTTCGTCCAGTTGGCACTCCAAGAGCATTTTTCGTAACAACTGCATTTCGTTTTGCCAATTGATCGCTTTGCTTAAAAAATCATCTACTTTTGGATTCATACGGCAATTGGATTAAAGGTTCAAATTCTATTTGGTTTTGGCTTTGATCACGCTAAGATAATCATCGTATTGCTCAGCTAGCCACTTTGCTTTACTTTCGTTAGCAATTTGTATTTCTTCAGGATATAAAGTAGCTAAGCGGTCTGAAAAGATAGCGATTTGAATGGTATATTGGTAAAATTCTTCTTTGGACAAAATTGTATTTACATTATTTTTCTTTTCGAAAAACTCAAAAAACAAGGCGTCAAATTGCTTTTTTGAGAAGTTCATCACCCTCTTTTTGTTCGCTGTATAAATTTTTTCTTTGAGAGTTTTGTCAGGATCATTACCCGAGATATCTTGTGCTACGAGCTGACCAATACACAAGAATGCTATAATTAAAAGATACTTTTTCATGCTTTTCTCAATTTAAAACCTCGTTCTAATCTATCCCCTAAACCCTAGTCCAGATGGAAATGGAAAGCCCGGAAGCAGTAGCACCACTTTTTTCTTGATCAAAAAGAGCGACTGAAAGAAGCTCCTTTTTGGTCTTAGAAAAAGGGTGCTACTGCTGAGGACTTGTAATGTACAGCTGGAAATAACTCCCAATAACTACTCTTCTTCTTTGCCTTTGAATACAAAGTTGAGTCCCATTTGAAAGGATAGACTTTTGGCTTTGGAAAGATCGCGGTACGCTAGCAAATTGTCTCCCATGAGATACAAATTGAAGGCTCCAATATTGGCTGAAAGTCCTAAACCAATGTTGGAATAAGAGAAGGAATCGACGGTATAAGTCGCTTTCATGTTCAGCCCAGTAAAGATTCGGCGTTGATAAAAACCGGTAAGTGCGATCATAGGTGCCTTTGGCGTAGACATCATGAAAAGCTGTGCTCCAACCCCATTTTGATAGGCTTGATTACTTTTACCCAAGCAGTCACAAGGGGCATCAGTACGGTGATCGTTCCATGAATATTGGTAGGAAGCATTCACTTTTATAGGTCGCCAAGTTTTGTATGTTGCGCGGGTGGTGTCTAGCGGAATGGCGTCTTGAAATTCTTGGTACGTATCTCCAGAGTTGTTGATGTTGGAAAAATTGGGGTTTACTCCTTGGTAATTGTAGATGCCTTTGTAGGTATAGGTTTTGGCATCGCTGCTGTGATTAATAAATCCGATATCGAGAATACTCCCCGTCCACTGGATGTTTTTCTTAGGATTGTAGGTAAACCCAAGATCGAAACCAAGACCGAGATCGGGGCCGAGAAAAGCTTTTTTGGCTGTTTTTTTACCTCCTTCAAATCCTGCATTATTATCGATGTAGTTGGATAATCCTGAGGTTTGCAGTTGCAGATCTGAATATATTTGTTGTTCGTAAACCGTATTGTTTGACGGTATAGTGTAGACGTAGCCTGCGTTTTTGGTTGTTGTGACATTGAAACCGCTGGTGTAGATTTTTGCTCTTGCACCTAGAATAAGTTTTTCTGTGATGTTTTTGTGGAAGCCGAAATGCAAGACCGAAACTGCTTCTGCTTTTGCATTGAGATCACCGAGGTTAAAAGATCGACCTATGTAATTTTGATTGCCATCCAACGCCAGTACAAGCGGATCTTTGGGCACGTATACGATGGCATCCAATTCTTGGTACATTCCGAACGAAAAATAAGTGTAATTATCTCTTTCGCCCAGTCGAAAACCGCCGTTAAAAACTTCTAACTGTTCGTTGAGAACCAATTTATCCTTGTTGGTTGTTTCATTGACAACAGTTCTAAGTTTGGTATTAAAATCGACTCCGTTGGCAGCAAATAAATCGTAGGCTGAAAAACCTGTAGAACCAACGTTTGCTGAAAAGCCAGATAGGAACGGCACCCCAAAATAAAATTTATAGGATACATCTGCTCCCGGATTGGTCATCATGGATTGTGGTACTGCAGTAAAGTTGTAAAGAATTTGCTTGTTTTGTGCAAGGCTTACTAAGGAACAAAGCAGTAAACTAAAGGTGAGTAATTGCTTTCTCATTGTATGTCCATATAAACAGTTGCACTTGATTTGAAGATTAAATGTCCGGTACTAGCGGCTGTTAAGGACTTTCCGGGTAACATAATGATGTGGTATGCTATTCTTTGGCTTTGTTTAAGGAGATCTAATTTCACATCCTTAAAAATCTCTTTCTGAGTTACCACTTGCGGGGTTCCAGCGCTAGCGGACACATTAAAATTAATGCTGTACAAAATTCTATTTTGACTATTTAGAAGAAGCAAATTAAGACGATACTGTCTATTTATAGTATTGGTTATTTCGAAAAAAAAGTCGGATTGAACCAAATTATCTCTGAAAAAACTATCTCTGAATACATCAAAATTTTGCAAGGATCCAGAAACAATTGTTTCTTGACCATTGGTGACAAAATCGGGTGCAGCGATATCAAAATAAGAAAGATTAGCAACTATTACCGGTTCTAGTTTGAGATCGTTTACTTGATCAAAGTCTAGTTTGCTTGAACAAGAGACAAGTATAAGACTTAGAAAAAGCAGGCTTACTATTTTTTGCATAAGGAGTTCAAAGTTTTTGATTAAAAATCTGCTAGTCAACGTAAGCAGCATTTCTGATTCTGATTGTTTTGTTCGAAAGCAAGCTCGATCGCGATTTGCGCTTGTGCATTGCCTGTACATCTTGCTATCTAAATCATTTGTAATTATTGAATAATTTCGAGGCTTCATTATAAGCTGACTCAAAACTTAACGGGTTTAAGTTGGTATTTATTTTGTTGCTTGTAAAGTAAGACAGTAGTTTTTCAGTGGGCATATTGCCGGTCAATTCATCTTTTGCCATTGGACAACCGCCAAAACCTTGAATAGCACCATCAAAACGGGTACAACCTCCTTTGGTAGCCGCATCAATTTTTTCGAACCATTTGTCGTAAGTTGTATGAAAATGAGCACCAAACTCAATTTGAGGATACTTTGGTACTAAATGCGAATACAAATAATGAATCACATCTGGTGTTGAGCTCCCTACTGTATCGGACAATGAAAGGATTTTGACTCCCATATTTGACATTCTCTCGGTCCATTGTGCTACGATTTCCATATTCCATGGATCACCATACGGATTCCCAAATCCCATTGAAAGGTAGGCTACAACTTGCTTGTTACTTTGATCGGCAATATTCAGAATTTCTTCTAAAGTTATTAGCGATTCGGCTATGGTTTTGTGTGTGTTACGCATTTGAAAATTCTCTGAAATAGAGAATGGAAAACCCAAATAATCGATTTGACTATGCGTGGCAGCGATTTCTGCTCCCTTGGTATTGGCGATAATAGCCAATAATTTGCTTGTTGTGGCAGACAAATCTAACTGGTCCAATAAAGCTGAAGTGTCTTGCATTTGCGGGATGGCACGTGGGGATACAAAACTACCAAAATCAATAGTATCAAAGCCTACACGCAAAAGCGACTGAATGTAAGCTGCTTTTTGCTCTGTGGGAATAAATGTTTTGATGCCTTGCATGGCATCTCGTGGACACTCGATGATTTTAACTTCCTTCATAGTAACCAAAGATATAAAAACTAAGTTTTAAACCGATTTACTTTTGGAAAGATTTAGTGGATTTTATTGCTTTTAAAAAGCAAAAATCCCGATTACCATTTGGCAATCGGGATTTTTTATTGTGTCTTTAAAATTAGGTATGACCCTTATTTTACTTCCATTAATTCTACGTCAAAAATCAAAGTAGCGTTTGGTGGAATAACTCCTCCAGCTCCGTTTGCTCCGTATCCTAAATCAGATGGAATTACAAAACGAGCTTTGTCACCAACTTTTAATAAAGCGATACCTTCGTCCCATCCTTCGATTACTTGTCCTTGCCCCAAACGGAATTCGATTGGTTTTTTTCTTGGGTAAGAAGAGTCAAATACTTTTCCAGATTCTAATGAACCTTCGTAATGTACAGAAACTGTTTTTCCAGCTTCAGCTTGTTTACCATCACCTCTTTGGATGAATTGGTAACGCAATCCGCTTTCTGTTTTCTCGAAACCTGCAGCCAATGTTTCCATTTTTGCTTCTGTTTCTGCTTTTAAAGCTGCTTGTTTTTTCAAACGAGCTCCTTTTAAACCTACGAAAGCTTCGATAGCATTCCATTTTTGAGCTTCTTCACCTACTCTAATGATTTCAACTGAATCTAAATTATCACCTTGAGCAATAGCATCTACGACATCTTGTCCTTCGATTACATTTCCAAAAACGGTATGTTTATCATCTAACCATGGTGTAGCAACGTGAGTGATAAAAAACTGAGATCCATTTGAACCAGGACCTGAATTTGCCATAGACAAGACTCCAGGTGCATTGTGACGTAAATCTTTGTGGAATTCATCATCAAATTTATACCCAGGATCTCCAGTTCCAGTTCCTTGAGGACATCCTCCTTGAACCATAAAATCAGGGATTACTCTATGAAATTTTAAACCATCATAGAATTTTTGTCCTTGAGGCTTGATTTTGTTTTCCATATTTCCTTCAGCAAGAGCAACAAAGTTCCCTACTGTTCCAGGTGTTAATTCATGCTCTAATTTTACTAAAATAGCACCTTTTGAAGTGTTGAATTTAGCGTATATTCCGTTTTCCATCTTTTTTTATTTTTATTGAAGTGCAAATTTACAAATTAATTTTTAGAATCGAGTGAAACGTTAAAATCACAAGTATAATTTTCGATTCGAGCTAGTCCAATTATAAAACTGTTTATTTAAAATAAAATCGCTAGTTCGATAATTTGACGGACTAGTTTATTTATACTTTAAAACTTAAGCGTTTGCGCAGTGCAATTTCCTTTTTGATTTATAGGTAATACCATAAACGGTAAATGCCAAGGCGGATAAGAATAATCCTCCAAGGGTTACAGCTTGCCAACCACCTAATTGCCACATAAACAAACCGAAAGCCGTTCCTGCAGCCGTTCCCAAAAAGCTAAAAGACATGAAGACCGTATTCATTCGGTTTCTCGCTTCTGGCAAAATAGAATATACTCTTGTTTGATTGGAAATATGAACCGACTGTAAACCTATGTCGATCAACACAATGCCGCAAATCACTCCATACACATTGGCACTTGAGAAGTAAAAAATCACAAAACTTAGTGCGATAAACAAACAGCCATAGCCAACAGCAACCCTAGAACCGCCTTTGTCACTTAATTTACCCAACAGAGGCGCTGCTAATGCTCCTGACGCTCCTACAACACCAAACAAGCCAATAGTTGCACTGTTATAATGAAAAGGTGCCCCCGAAAGCAATAAAACCATCGTGGTCCAAAAAGCACCAAATTGAGCAAAGCTGAATACATTGATCAAAGTAGCTTCTCTCAACAACGGCTGTTCTTTGATCAAAGTAAAAAGTGAACCGATTAATTGGCCATACGATCCAATAAAAACAGGTTTATTTTGTGGAAATTGTTTTTTAATTATAAAAAAGAGTACCATACAAAGTCCAGCGGCAATCCAAAACATGGCGCGCCAGCCTAATACGTTACCCACAAAACCGCTTAACGTTCTTGACAATAAGATCCCAACCAACAATCCGCTCATGATGGTACCTACTACTTTACCACGATTTTCGGGTGCGCTCAGTGCGGCCGCGAGGGGCAAAATAAGTTGCGGAACAATAGATGTCATTCCGATTAAGAGTGATGCTATTTCTAGAATTAAATAATTTTGTGCCGTAGCTGCTAGAATCAAAGCGATTATTGACGCAAAGGTCGTATACATGATCTGCGTTTTGCGCTCGAGCTTGTCACCAAGTGGCACCATAAGAAAAAGACCAATTGCATAACCTGCTTGTGTGAGGTATGCAATAGTACCTGCGTCTGCAGGTGGGATGTTAAATTCGGCTGCAATGAGCACAATTAACGGCTGGCAATAATATATGTTTGCAACGATGATTCCAGTTGCAATTGCCATAAACAGGACATTCTTTTTTGATAAATTCATGATGCAAAAGTAGCGGGTGTATTTTAAATTTACTGCTAAACAAAATCTAAATAATTATTTATAAAAACACATTATTCCACAAAAATACCCTCAAAAATTAACTTTTTGAGGGTACAAGTTTGTAGCTTGAATAAATTTAATTATTCAAATTATCAAGTGCTTTTAGGATCGGTTCAGCTTCTGCTCTGTTTCTGTATTCAGCATCCAAAAAGGTATAGACTATTTTACCATCTTGACCAATTACATAGGTAGCAGCCAATGGCAACTCATCTGACTCGTCACCGTTGTAACCGTGTAGGTCAAAACCTTTTTGGTACGAATCAGCAACATCATCCGTTAATTTGAAAACGATTCCGTATTCTTTGGCTACTTTGTTTCCAACATCGCTCAATACTTCAAATTGTAATTGGTGCTTTTCAGCAGTAGACATTGATTTGTCTGGTAATTCGGGAGTCAAAGCTAATAAGTTCGCCCCTTTTAATTGAATGTTTGGTAATTGCTCTTGCAAATAATGTAAAGTCATGTTGCAATAAGGACACCATCCACCTCTGTACCAAGTCAATACAATTGGACCTTTTTTCAATAATTCACTCAAAGAAACTTCTTTACCAACTGCATTTGTTAAGGTAAAATCAGGAGCGATATCATCGTTTTTCTTAGCGTTTGCTATTACGTTTTGACGAATTACGTCTGCAATACCATCTGCATATATTTCTTTGATTTGCTCAGGCGCTGTTGCTTCCCAAGTATTTTTTGCGTTGTCTAGTGTATTTTGTAATCCTATAGTGCTATTTGCTGTGCTCATTGTGTATGTTTTTTAATTGTGGTACAAATTTACAAAGGTCATATCAAAACCAATTGTCAATATTTCCTGAAAAGGTTACAATATTTCCCTTCTTTGGATTTTGTTCTGTTAATTATTTTTCTAAAAAGTCAAGTAGCGGATTAATAAACTTGTCAAAACTTTCAATGTGTGGCATGTGACCAATGTTTGGGATTTCGACTAATTTTGATCCTATTATTTTCTTTTGGGTTTCTTTACCCAAATTCTCATACAGCCCCATTGTTTTGCGGACGTCCTCGGATACTAATGGTTTTCCTAATGCAGTTCTATCACGGGTACCGATGATTAAAAGTGTCGGTGCTTTTATATTCTGAAATTCGTATACAACAGGTTGAGTAAAAATCATATCATACATTAAGGCCGAATTCCAAGCTAATTTTTTAAAATCAGAATTCAGCGTCCAACCTGCGAGTAGATTTACCCATTGATCATATTCTGGTTTCCATTTGCCATCATAATAACTATCTAGTTGGTATTTTTTGATTTTGTCATAACTCTGGTTCAACTCGCCTTTGTACCACCAATCTACTGACTGATACGGAACCTTTAATTTCCAGTCCTCTAGTCCTATTGGATTTTCTAAGATTAATTTCTCCGTTACTTCAGGAAACATTAATGCAAAACGAGCGGCAACCATTCCGCCCATCGAGTGTCCTAAAACAGCTGTCTTTTGAATGCCTAAACTATCCAAAATTTGCTTGGTGTTTTGCGCTAGTTGTTGAAAGGTATATTGAAAATTATCTGGTTTTGATGATTTACCAAAACCAATTTGATCGGGAACTATAACGCGGAATCCCTTTTGGGTCAAAGCATCAATAGTTGTTTTCCAATAGGCACCATTAAAGTTTTTTCCGTGAAGTAGTAGGATGTTTTTCCCGTTGTAATTATTGGGTTTAACATCCATGTATTCCATTTTGAGTTCTTGTTGCTGAATATTTAAAGTGATAAAATGAACTGGAAAAGGGTATTCATAATTACTCAAATTACTATCGAGCCACTGCAGTTTTTCTTGTTGCGCGAAGGAAAGCAGTGTGAATAGAAATAGTCCAACTGTTAGTTTCATTTTCATGTTGTCTGTGTTTTTATTAGAAATGTAAATTTAGAAAGAAACAATTCTATTGAAAAACTATTAGGAAAACTTTACAATTTGGATCCCAATTTAGTCGGTAGTCTACTGCTTAGCCCAGATTGGAACGGCATCCTTTTCTTGCTTTTTTTTTAGCAAGAAAAGATATAGTGGAAAGCTGGAAATAGCTCCAAAAAAAAAATGACATCCGTTATGAATGTCATTTTGTATTATTTACTGTTGAAATCAATTATCTTTTAAACCTGCGTTTTTAAGGTATGGCTCTATCTCCATATCGTGACCGATAAAATCTTTAAAGGCTTGGTTTAAGTCTACGCTATTCCCGACAGATAAAATGTATTTTCGAAAGCGTTCGCAGTTTTCTCTGGTCATTCCGCCGTTGGCTTTCATCCAGTCAAATGCATTATAATCAAGTGTTTTTGACCAAGTGTACGCGTAATATCCTGCAGAATAACCGCCTGACCATATGTGTGCGAAATAAGGTGTGTGGTAGCGAGTTGGAACCTCATTTACCAACAATCCGTATTTTTCTAGCGCTTCTTTTTCGAAAATTAAGGTTGGTTTGAAATCTTTTTCGTTTTCGACACTATGCCAATTCATATCCAAGGTCGATGCTGCTAGCAACTCGGTTACATGATAACCGCTATTGAATGTCTCTGATTTTTTTATCTTATCAATTAAATCTTGTGGAATTTCTTGTTTTGTTTGGTAATGAATTGCGTAATTTTTCAGCACTTCTGGATCCAAAGCCGCATGCTCATTGATTTGAGAAGGGAACTCTACAAAGTCACGAGGCACAGACGTACCTGATAAAGTTGCATAATTTTGATTGGCGAATAAACCATGGAGTGTGTGACCAAACTCGTGAAACATGGTAGTCACATTGTCAAAACTGATTAATGATGGAGCGCCATCAACTGGTTTTGTGAAGTTGTACACGTTGACAATAACTGGTTTTTGGTTTTGGTAATGCGATTGTTTTACCAAACTGTTCATCCAAGCCCCGCCATTTTTATTGTCACGAGTATAAAAATCTAAATAATAGATTGCCATAGATTTTCCGTCGTTGTCAAAAACCTCATAGGCAAATACATCTGGGTGATAGACTGGCAAATCTGAGCGTTGTTTGAAGGTGATACCATACATTTTTTTGGCTGCAAAAAACACTCCTTTTTCAAGAACGGTAGTCAATTCAAAATACGGTTTTACTTGATTTTCGTCTAAGTCATATTTGGCTTTACGTACTTGCTCTGCATAAAAATCCCAATCCCAAGGCTCTAGTTTAAATCCGCCTTTTTGCGCATCAATTAAGTCTTGAATTTCTTGTGCCTCAGCTTTTGCTTTTTTGACAGCAGGACCAGCAATCTCAGCCAATAAATGCATGGCGCGATCTGGTGTTTTGGCCATTTGATCTTGCTGTTTCCATTCTGCAAAATTCTTTTTACCCATTAAATTGGCTTTTTGCAAACGCAAACGAGCCATTTTCTCCAATACCTCTCTAGTGTCTCCGTCGTCGTTTTTCTCGGCACGTGTCCAAGACGCATGGAATATTTTTTCTCTACTGGTACGATTGGTCAAATTTTGTAATACGGGTTGTTGCGTTGTATTGGTTAACCCAATCAAGAATTTCCCTGATTGACCAGCTTCAGTAGCTTTTTCTTTGGCTGCTTTAATTTCGCCTGTCGGTAAACCCGCAAGTTCAGACTCATTATCAAAAAATACCGCCCCATTTTTGCGGGCAGTTAATAATTTGTTTCCAAACAAGGTACCTAAACTCGCTAGTTCCCCGTTGATTTTTTTCATTTTCTCTTTGTCTGCATCAGATAAATTAGCACCCGCCAATTCAAATTCTTGAATATAATGCTCGGTTAACTTCTTATCTTCTCCCTTTAACGTTTTTAAATCGATGGATTTGAAACGGTTGTAGAGTTTTGAGTTCAAATATGTTTTGTCTCTATGCGCAGAGAATATAGGCGCATAAGCTACCTGCAATGCCTGTAATGTTGGGTTGGTATTGGCACCTGTCTGGCTGTAAAAAGCTGTAGTTGCTCGTTTTAAATCTTCACCAGAAATCTCTAATGCGAGAACTGTGTTCTGAAACGTTGCTTTGGCTGGACTATTTGCTATAGCGGTAATTTGTTTGTCTTGCGCTGCTAATCCAAATTCAAAAGCAGGTTTATAATCGGCGTCTTTAATCAAATTAAAAGCGGGAGCTTGGTATTGCAAGCTGCTTTTTTGTAACAATGGATTTGTCATTTTGATAGATTTATTTTGTGCTTGTATCGAATGCAATGGCGCAAAAGCTAATGCGGCTGTACTCGCCAATAGAAGATTAGTTACGATTCTCATGTATTATTTTAAATTTTTATAAATGTAAAAAAAAATTGTAAAGTCCAATGACTAACGATTGTTAATGTTTCAACCGTAATTCGAGTTGTATTTCGGCTGATTTCAAAATCAGTGTTGGTCTATTAACTCCTAAAAAACTTTGTATCTTTGCGCATTCATTAGATAGAAAAAATTATGAGAATCGATATTATTACCGTTTTACCTGAATTATTAAGGAGTCCGTTTGAAGCTTCGATTATGAAACGTGCTATTGACAAAGGACTGGTAGAAGTTCATTTTCATAATTTAAGAGATTACACTACCAACAAACAAAAAAGTGTAGATGACTACGCATACGGTGGTGGCGCCGGAATGGTAATGAACATTCAGCCTATTGATGACTGTATTTCACATTTAAAAAGCGAACGCACCTATGACGAAATTATATATATGTCGCCAGATGGAGAAACTTTAAATCAAAAAATGGCCAATACTATGTCAATGTATGAGAATATCATTATTCTTTGTGGACATTACAAAGGTGTGGATCAACGTGTGAGAGATCATTTTATTACCAAAGAAATTTCGATTGGTGATTATGTTTTATCAGGTGGTGAACTAGGTGCGTTGGTCTTATCTGATGCCTTAATTCGTTTAATCCCTGGTGTTTTGAGTGATGAAACATCAGCCTTGACCGATAGTTTTCAAGATGGATTATTATCTGGTCCTATATATACAAGACCTGCAGAATATAAAGGATGGAAAGTTCCAGATGTGTTATTGAGCGGACATTCTGGGAAAATTGACCAATGGCGCGAGGATATGGCATATGAGCATACAAAAAACAGGAGACCGGATTTGTTGGAGGAATAAGTTCTGAGTGGTCAGTTTTCAGTCGCAGTTTTCAGTTTAACTCGTTGAACGTAGTTTTGATGCTCTTTGCAAGCGCAGTGTTCAGTGGCAGTTTTCAGTTTATAAACGTTGAACATAGTTTTGATGCTCTTTGCAAGCGCAGGTTTCAGTGTTTAGTCTATTATCTTTGAACATAATTTTCATTGGTCGTTTTCAGTTTACAAACTTTGAATTTAATTTTACTGGTAAATTTCACATTATAATATCTGAGTATATTCCCTAGTGACGGTTTACTTCTATTTAAACTTATTTTAAAAGCCTTTCAAACATTACTATTAAATTGTAGATTCGAATAATCTTATTGTGTATTAACTATAAGAATAACTAAACATAGAGCAATGGATTTCAAATCATTACTAGCTTTTCAAAAATCATTCGAATTGGCAATGGAGATTTTCAAACTCACTAAATCATTTCCTAAGGAAGAAACTTATTCACTATCAGATCAAATTAGACGTTCTTCAAGAAGCGTATCTGCTAATATTGCAGAAGCTTATAGAAAAAGACGTTATCCAAATCATTTTATAAGCAAACTCACCGATAGCGATGCCGAAAACTCAGAAACAAATGTTTGGCTACAGTTTGCGCTACAATGTGACTACATTAACCAAGAAACTTTTGACACATTAAATAATAAAAGTTTAGAAATCGGTAAATTGATCAATTATATGATTAATAATCCTGGTAAGTTTGGATGCTAGTTCAGCTTTCAGTCGCAGTTCTTGGTCGCGGTTTTCAGTTTTCAGTTTTCAGTTTTCGGTTTTCGGTTTTCGGTTTTCGGTTTTCGTTTTTCGGTTTTTAAACGTTGAACATATTTTTTATTGGTGATTTTTTAGTAAAATCTTAAGTTGCCAGTCGCAGTTTTCAGTTTATAAACGTTAAACATATTTTTTATCGTTGATTTTTCAGTAAAATCTAAGTTTTCACTTTGCTATCTAAACTTAAGATAACATTTCGAAAAAATATTTATTACAACGGAAAGCCATCCCAATCACTGAGACTAAAAACTAGGATTGAAGACTCAGACCGAAAACTGAGACCGAAAACTGAGACTGAAAACTGAGACTGAGACTGAAAACCGAGACTGAATAAATTTTTAAACAAAATAAACTACAAACTTTAAACTTTTTTCAGTACTTTTGCGCCCACTTAGACCAACCTCTGGCGAGATCCGTGAATGTTGCTCTATATCAAAAACCATAATTAGCATTTAAAATGGCAAATTTAGTAGATTTCGTTAATAGCGAATTTGTAACAAAAAAAGATTTCCCTGTATTCGGAGCTGGAGACACAATCACAGTTTATTACGAAATTAAAGAGGGTGAAAAAACTAGAACACAGTTTTTCAAAGGAGTTGTAATTCAAAGAAGAGGTACTGGAAGTACTGAAACTTTTACAATCCGTAAAATGTCAGGTGCAGTTGGAGTTGAGCGTATCTTCCCAGTGAACTTGCCAGCTTTACAAAAAGTTGAAATCAACAAGAAAGGTGCTGTACGTAGAGCTAGAATTTTCTACTTCAGAGAACTTACTGGTAAAAAAGCAAGAATCAAAGACAAAAGAAGATAGTCAAATATCCCTTTATCATAAAAGTCCCAGTCCGATTAATCGGATTTGGGACTTTTTTTTGGCTTACAATGAGTGGTTCTACACGAAGGAAATAGATTTACTATCTAGAAGACGCTAAATTAAATTTAAAAAAAGCTATGCGAATTAATTTGTTGTTTCTAAAACATAAATAAACTAATAAACTTCCTATACCAGTAACTATTTGTTTTCTCCAAAAACACTTGACTACAAATCAACAGCTTATACTTTTTCTGTTTTTTATTCCAATAATACAAGTGAATGAATTTTTAATGATAAAAGTGAGCTTTCACGACGTACACATGTGCTCTATTTACACTATGATCGCTAAAACTACGCAAACGATTGAGAGCGCTGCATAAACTCCTTTAAATGGCAACCGTATTATTCTCAAAAAAAGGACTTTCGATTGAAAAAATAACATTTTATGACATTGTCGTTACTTATACCATAAATCACTTATTTCTCGGGGATACTACTCCTTTTTATGACATGTTTTTCATATCTTTGCTCGGCTTTATTCAAAGCAAATCATACATTTCACATTCTTTTTTAAGAATTACGATTATAAAATAAAAAAAATGACACAAAAATCAAAGATTGTTTACACATTAACTGACGAAGCACCTTTGTTAGCTACTTATTCTTTTTTACCTATTGTACAAGCTTTTACTTCTACTGCAGGAATCGAAATTGAAACAGAAGACATCTCTGTTGCTGCTCGTATCTTAGCAAACTTCCCTGAGTTTTTGACTGAGGATCAAAAAGTAAAAGATTCATTGGCTGCATTAGGAAAATTAGCTAATGCTCCAGAAGCAAACATCATTAAATTACCAAACGTTTCAGCATCGATTCCTCAATTAAAAGGAGCTATTGCCGAATTACAAGCACACGGATATAACGTACCCAATTACCCAGAAGATCCTCAAACGGATGCTGAAAAAGAAATCAAAGCAAAATATGCAAAAATTTCGGGTTCTGCTGTAAACCCAGTTTTACGTGAAGGAAACTCTGATCGTAGAGCTCCAAAAGCAGTAAAAAATTATGCAAAAGCAAATCCACACTCTATGGGAGCATGGACTGCTGATTCTAAAACTTCAGTTGCCTCAATGACTGAAGGTGATTTTTACGGAAGTGAAAAATCGGTTACTGTTGCTGATGCTACCGATGTAAAAATCGAATTTGTTGCAAAAGACGGTGCTACTACTGTATTGAAAGCAAGTACGCCTTTGAAAGTAGGCGAAATCATTGACAGCTCTGTAATGCACTTGAATGCTTTGAAATCTTTTGTTGCTAAAACAATTGCGGAAGCAAAAGTAGAAGGTGTTTTATTATCTGTTCACTTAAAGGCTACCATGATGAAGGTTTCTGACCCTATTATCTTTGGTGCTATCGTAGAAGTATACTTTGCTGATGTATTCGCAAAATACGCTACTTTGTTTGCTGAACTTGGTGTAAATACTAAAAATGGCTTAGGTGATGTGTATGCAAAAATTGCAGGTCGTCCAGAGCAAGCTGAAGTGGAAGCTGCCATCAATGCAGCGATTGAAAACGGACCAGCTCTAGCCATGGTGAATTCTGATAAAGGAATCACTAACCTACACGTGCCATCTGACGTAATTGTTGATGCTTCTATGCCTGCAATGATTCGTACTTCTGGTCAAATGTGGAACAAGGCTGGAAAACTACAAGATACTATCGCTATTATTCCAGACCGTTGTTATGCTGGAATTTATACTGCAACAATTGATTTTTGTAAAAAACATGGCGCTTTTGACCCAACTACAATGGGATCTGTTCCAAACGTAGGTTTGATGGCTCAAAAAGCAGAAGAATATGGTTCTCATGACAAAACTTTCCAAATATCGGCTAGCGGTACTGTACGCGTAGTTGAGGTGAACGGAAATGTAGTGATGGAGCAAGCGGTTGAAGCAAATGACATTTTTAGAATGTGTCAAGCAAAAGATGCTCCAATTCAGGACTGGGTAAAACTAGCTGTAAATAGAGCTCGTTTGTCTGCTACTCCTGCCGTTTTCTGGTTAGACGAAAACAGAGCACACGATAGAGAAATCATCAAAAAAGTAAACTTATACTTAAAAGATCACGATACAACAGGTTTAGATATTCGTATCCTGGATCCTATTGCTGCTACTCAATTCACTTGTGAGAGAATCATCAAAGGATTGGATACTATCTCTGTAACCGGAAACGTTTTGCGTGACTATTTAACAGATTTATTCCCAATTCTTGAAGTTGGAACATCTGCAAAAATGCTATCTATCGTTCCGTTGATGAACGGTGGTGGTTTGTTCGAAACTGGTGCTGGTGGATCTGCTCCAAAGCACGTTGAACAATTTACACAAGAAGGATACCTACGTTGGGATTCATTAGGAGAATTTTTGGCACTTGGCGCTTCTTTGGAGCATTTAGGTCAATCATTAAACAATGAAAAAGCAATTATCTTATCTGAGACTTTGGACCAAGCAAATGATGCGTTCTTGAAAAACGACAAATCTCCTGCTAGAAAAGTGGGTGGAATTGATAACCGTGGTTCTCAATTTTACTTAGCAATGTACTGGGCACAAGCTTTGGCTGCACAGACTAAAGACTCTGAATTGCAAGCTATTTTTGCTCCAATTGCAAAAGAACTTACGGATAACGAAGCTACAATCAATGCTGAATTAATCGGAGCTCAAGGTAAACCTCAAGCAATTGGTGGTCACTACCAACCAACTCCTGCATTATTGAGTAAAGCAATGCGTCCTAGCGCAACATTTAATTCGATTATGGATAAAATTACTGCATTGAAAACAGCATAATTTTTTTCAAATATAAATACACTAAAAGACAACCCTCAAAGGTTGTCTTTTTTTATTAACAGACTTTTAAAGTTTGTTTGCTAGTGAATTACCTATAATTTTACCAAATTTGCATCTTAAATAATTTAACGTATGTTGAACTGTAAACTTTTTGCATTTACTTTAACCTTTCTTTTTTGCTTGCCAATTTTCGCTCAAACTGAAGACAAAGCAACCGTTTCAAATCAAAAATTCACTTTGAGTGGTGTTATTTCTGATTCAAAAAATAACGAAACTTTAATTGGTGTAAATTTATATGTCGAAGAAACAAAATCAAGTATAAATACCAATCAGTACGGCTTTTATTCGATAACCCTCCCCCAAGGATCTTATACCGTACAAGTTAGCTACATCGGTTTCGAAAATGTTTCAAAAAAAATCACCTTAGATAAAAATACCAGACTTAACTTCAACCTATCTGACAGTGAAGAAATGTTGAAAGAGGTAATCGTCACAGGCACAAATACGAGTACCCCTATCAGAAAGCCCGAGATGAGCGTTAACAGACTCTCCATCTCTTCGATAAAGAAAATGCCTGTTGTTCTTGGAGAAGTTGATGTAATTAAATCATTGCTATTACTCCCAGGTGTTACCAATGCAGGTGAAGGTGCCTCGGGGTTTAACGTGCGTGGTGGTGGAGCAGATCAAAACTTAATTCTTTTGGATGAAGCTACTATCTTCAACTCCTCACACGTATTTGGTTTCTTTTCGGTTTTCAACCCCGATGCTATCAAAGATTTAAAATTATACAAAGGCGGAATACCGGCTAACTTTGGTGGTAGAGCTTCTTCTGTATTAGATATTTATCAAAAAGACGGAAGCAGCAAATCTTTTCATGCCAGCGGTGGTATAGGATTGATTGCTAGTCGAATTTTACTCGAAGGACCATTAGTAAAAAACAAAGGATCTTTCTTGATTGGCGGACGTAGTTCTTACGCCCATTTATTTTTGAAACTATCTGAAGATCAAAAAAACAATACTGCTTATTTTTACGACTTAAACACCAAATTGAGCTATAAACTAAACGAAAACAACAACTTATATCTTTCTGGTTATTTTGGTCGTGATGTATTTGCCATTAGCAAGAGTTTCTCCAATACTTATGGGAACGCTACCTTAAATTTGAGATGGAACCACCTTTTCTCAGATAAATTATTCACCAATCTATCACTTATTTACAGTGATTATTATTATGGTTTAGATCTTGATTTTGTTGGTTTTAAATGGGACTCTGGGATCAAGAATTATAACTTGAAATATGACTTTAAAAACTATATTTCAGACAAATTCAAACTTAGTTATGGCCTTAATGCAATTTACTATTCTTTCAATCCAGGAACAATCAAGCCTTCTAATCTTGATTCCGGAATTAACTTTGACCAATTAGACAAAAAATACGCTTTCGAACCTGCCTTATATGTAAGCGCCGAGCAAGAAATCTCTAAGCGCATAGCAGTTACCTATGGTTTACGATATAGTATGTTTTATAGATTAGGACAATCAACAGTAAATATTTATGAGAATAACAACCCCGTAACCTTTAATGCAGATCAGCAGATTTACGAGAAAGCGACTCCAATTGGAACCGAATTTTATAATAAAAACAAAGTAATTCAAAGCTACAATTATCTCGAGCCAAGATTAGCACTTTCATACCAACTCAACGAAGACAGTTCGCTTAAGGGTAGTTATAATCGAATGGTGCAATACCTGCAGCTCATCTCCAACACCTCCTCGCCTACTCCACTAGACGTTTGGACACCGAGTGACAATTTTATCAAACCCCAAATAGCAGATCAAGTCGCGGTTGGGTATTTTAAAAATTTCAGTGATAATATGTATTCTTTGGATATTGAAACCTATTACAAAAAAATACAAAATAGACTGGACTATATTGACGGTGCCGACTTGATTGCAAACAAAGCTATAGAACAAATTATTCTAAATGGTCGAATGCGTTCTTATGGGCTTGAAATTATGTTTCGAAAAAATGAAGGTAAATTAAATGGATGGATTTCCTACACCTTATCAAAATCACAACAACAAACCCCTGGACGAACAGCAGACGAAATAGGAATAAACAATGGTAACTGGTACAACTCGATATATGATAAAACGCATAATCTCGCCGTAACAGCAGCTTACAAAAAAAGTGAAAAATGGACTTTTGGCGCCAATTTCGTATTGCAAACAGGGCAACCTGTAACGTATCCAAATGGGCAATATTCTTATTCTGGTATTGTTGTACCGAGCTATGGTTTACGAAACGAAAACCGATTACCTGCTTATCACCATCTTGATGTTTCTGCAACCCTAACTCCAACAAAAAATAAAGATAGAGATTGGAAAGGTGAATGGGTATTTAGTATCTACAACCTTTATAACCGTAAGAATGCTGCTTCGATCAATTTTAGACAAAACTCTGATACAGGTACCAATGAAGCCGTTAGAACTTCGATATTCGGAATGGTGCCAGCAGTAAGTTATAATTTTAAATTTTAAGAAAATGAAAAAGATATCCCTACTCCTACTCTTTATTGTAACACTAGTATCTAGTAGTTGCGAAGAGGTTGTTCAAGTTGACCTAGATACAGCAGCGCCAAAACTAGTTATCGAAGCCACCATAAAATGGCAAAAAGGAACAGCAGGAAATAACCAAAAGATCAAATTAACCACTACTACATCTTATTTTTCAAACATCATTCCGACGGTATCTGGTGCGAAAATAACAGTGAAAAATAGTAGTAATACCGTTTTCACCTTTAACGAAATTGCAACATCTGGCGAATACGGTTGCTCTAATTTTGTTCCTAAAATCAATGAAACCTATACGCTAACCGTAATTGCTAACGGACAAACGTATACTGCCTCCGAAATATTAAAATCGGTTGCTCCCATTGATGAAATCGAGCAAAAAAACGACGGTGGATTTACAGGTAAAGACATTCAACTTAAAACATACTTTACTGATCCTGCACCAGAGACCAATTACTATTTGTACCAATACAGTTATACCGGTCAAGTAACTCAGACATTTTATGGTGACATAGATACCTTTTTTCAAGGCAACAAATTCTTTAGCTTGTCTCAAAATGATGATTTAAAAATCGGGGACGAAGTGAGCGTTACGCATTATGGTATATCAAAAACATATTATAACTATATGAGTATCCTAATAAGTATTGCTGGCGGGAGTAGCGGCGGTCCCTTTCAAGCGCCACCTGCAACGGTACGTGGAAACATCATTAACACAACCAACAAGGATAATTATGCTTTGGGTTATTTTGCATTGACCGAAATAGACAGTCGTGTGTTTACCATCAAATAATCTTGTGAATTAGAATTTTCGAAAAAAAACAAAATAGAAGTTTACTTCTGCTTGCATGTCATTCGATAATTCAAAATAGCGCAATTGGAATTTCAGTATCTTTACCCATCAAACAACACCTATGTCATCACATCATATTGTAAGAGACGATCAAGAACCAGCATTAATAATTGCCAATGGGGCGGCTTGTAACCCTGAATTATTAGGTCAGTTATTAGAATGGTCTCCAATCGTAATCGTACTTGATTCGGCAATGGAACGTGTCATGAAATTAGATATCAAGGTTGATGTTTTATTAGGTGACTTTGACCGTGGATTTGATCCCAATTATTACAAAGAGAAACAATACCCGATAGAAATAATACATACGCCTGATCAAAACAAAACCGATCTTGAAAAAGCATTTGATTATTTGATCGAAAAAAAGATACCTGCCGTCAATGTAGTTTGGGCAACCGGTAGAAGAGCCGACCATACAATTACTAATTTGACCAATATCGTACGCTACCGTAACCTCTTAAAAATTGTGATTTTGGACGACCATTCCAAAGTGTTTTTATTGAATCGAAAGTTCGAAAAATGGTATACCGAAGGCACACCTATTTCACTAATTCCGATTGGGACCGTAACCGGAATTGCGTCTGAAAATTTATTCTACCCCCTTACTAATGAAAGCTTAACGATAGGCTACAAGACTGGCAGTAGCAATCACGTAACCAAAGACGGAATAGTAAAAATTGAACATTTAGAAGGTGATTTACTACTAATGGAATGTATGGATTGATTTAATCCTAAAAAAGCTAGAAAAGTTCTACTTTTTTATATAACTTGCTCATGATTAGGAGTATTTCTTTTTTAACAATTCCTTTTCCAGAAATAGATAGAATGATGGCTAAACAGCTTACAGAAAAAACAAAATTACATCCTAGAAATCTACATCGTTCACGATATGATTTTAAACTTTTGATAGAACGTTACCCTGCATTAAAAAACTTTGTTAGTACTAACAAACATGATCCAGAGAGTTCAGATGAAACCATAGACTTTAGCGATCCCGATGCTGTAAAAGCTTTAAACAAAGCACTACTTATTACTTATTATGGTATTCAAAATTGGGATATTCCAAAAGATTACCTTTGCCCACCAATACCCGGTCGCGCAGATTACATACATAATGTTGCCGACCTACTTGCCACTACTAATGGCGGTATAATCCCAGAAGGAGAAAGCATTCATGGACTTGATATTGGTGTTGGAGCCAATTGCATTTATCCCATCTTAGGAAATTCAATTTACGGATGGAACTTTGTAGGAACAGATATTGACGACAAAGCATTAAAAAATTGTAGCAAAATAATAGAGTCAAATCCAAAATTAGTAGATGCTATAAGTTTACAGCAGCAAATTGAGGCCCGCTTTATTTTTAAAAATATTATTACTCCCGAAGATAAGTTCGAATTTATACTGTGTAACCCACCCTTCCACACCTCACAAGAGGAAGCGACTCAGGGCAGTATTCGAAAAATAAATAATTTAGAAAATACAAGGACAACCAAACCAATCTTAAATTTTGGCGGACACAATACTGAATTATGGTGTGAAGGTGGCGAGTTTCGTTTCATTTCACAAATGATTTATGAAAGTGCCAAATATCCCATGCAAATATTATGGTTTACTACTTTGGTAGCCAAACAATCGCATTTAAAAAGTTTGTATAAAGTACTAAATAAAGTGAACGCTGCAAACATTCGAACAATTGACATGGCACAAGGACAAAAAACGAGTCGAATTTTGGCTTGGTCTTTTTTGAGCGATCAACAACAAGAAGAATGGCAATTTCAAAAAAGTGATCAAGTAATTTAATTACGCTTTTTTTCGAAAACCTTTTAATGTTACTAAAACGTGAAGTTATACATTAGGAAATAAAAAATAGTATTTTTGTTTCCTAATCACTTATACCTTTATAATGAGATCAAAATTATCTGTCTTAGCATTTTTTATTAGCATTGTACTTTTTGCCCAAAACGGAATTCTGAAATCGGGACCAATGGTTGGTTATTGCGAAATGAAGGAAGCCATGATATGGTTGCAAACTACAGAAACAGCTAAAGTAAAGATCGAATATTTTGATATCGAAAATCCAACTGTACATTATTTCTCAGACGAATTTCAAAGTTCGAAAGAAGTAGCGTATACTTACCACATTTTACTAGACCAATTACAAGAAGGAAAAAAGTACCAGTACCAACTAATCATCAACGATAAAAAGGTAACTGTTCCCTACGAGACTACCTTTCGATCTAAAAAATTTTGGCAATGGCGCGAAAATGCTCCTGAATTCAAAATTGCGTTTGGCAGTTGTTCTTATATCAATGAAAATCCGTTGGACCGACCTGGTAAAGGCTACGGAAGTGAATATGAAATATTTGAAACCATTGCCAAGCAAAATCCAGACATCATGCTGTGGGGAGGTGATAATACCTATTTGCGAGAAGCTGATTATGATAGTAAAACAGGAATTTACCACCGCAATACGCACACACGTGCTATAAAAGAAATACAACCATTATTAGCAAAAGCTCAAAATATAGCTATCTGGGATGATCATGATTTTGGTCCCGATGACAGTAACAGAAGTTTTTACAACAAATATCTAACTCAAAAAGCATTTAAAGATTTTTGGGCTAACAAGTCATATGGCATGGACCCAAGCCAACAAGAAGGAGTTTACACCACCTTTAATTGGGGTGATGCCGAGTTCTTTTTGTTAGACAACCGATTCTTTCGATCACCAGACGAGAGAAAAACCGGAAAACTCACTATGTTAGGAGATAAACAGCTAGAATGGTTGATTGATGCGTTGGCGACTTCAAGAGCCAATTTTAAAATAGTTGTTATTGGAGGACAAGTTTTAAACTCAGATCCAAAAACAGAAAATTATGGTCATTATCCCGAAGAGAAAGAAAAATTACTATCTGAAATCGCAGCCAATGACATCAAGGGCGTTTTGTTCTTATCTGGAGACCGACATTTTTCTGAATTATCCCGTTTAGAACGACCAAATACGTATCCCCTATACGACTGGACGGTATCTCCGCTGACGGCAGGAGTTGCATCAGGTAAATATGTTGCGTACGATAATAAACTTCGTGTAAAGGATAGTGCCTTTTTTACGCATAATTTCGGGACCATCACTTTTTCACGTGATAATGATAATCGCAAAATGGAGCTTTTACTTCTAGACAAAGACGGAAATACATTGTGGACCAGAACAATCACTAAAAATGAGCTTCAATAAGAAGTGCTTAATTCTAAAAAAACCAATAACTTACTTCTTCGCATTACATTCTATTTTAATCAAATTAGCAACAAATTGGTATAAAAATTATTAGTTTAAAAATAAAAAAAGAGAGAAATAGAACATTCTCAAAAAAAGCAATTCACAAATTAATAACAAGTACATTCCAAATTGTTATTTTTTGTAGTACTCCGATTTCATTAGCCTAAATGCGCCTGTACCAAATCGACTGTTAAATTTTCATTTACATAACATTAAATTAACGTGTGATAGTTTTTTCTTTCTTTTTACCCCTAGTAAGACCTACTAATTTGATAACTTGTTAACAATTCCTTAATATTTAAGAAGGGAAATTAAAGGAATTTTGTGAAAAATTTTAAACAATTTTAACATGAGAAAATTACTTTTTATTTTACTTCTTGCAATCCAATCCATAGGATTTGCACAAGTAACAAAATCTTCGATTTCTGGTACAGTAAAATCTACCAAAGGAGAAGCTTTACCGGGAGCAACGGTAGAGGTTATTCATGAACCTACTGGGTCAAAATATTATGCTACAACTGATGGTAATGGTAGATACTCAGTACCTGCAATTAGACCAGGTGGACCATATACAGTTAAAACATCGTTTGTAAGCTATACAACGACTGAAATTACAGAAATTAGCGCACCCTTAGGAAACAACATTACAATTAATGTTTCATTGAAAGAAGAAACAAATGCTTTGAAAGAAGTAGTAATCAAGTCAACTAGCGGAAGTAATTTATTTTCTAAAAACAAAACAGGAGCATCACAACAATTTTCTACAAGAGAAATCAACTCTGTGCCTGTTACAGGATCACGTTCTATTTCAAGTGTAACAAAATACAGCGCTAACGCAGGAGCTAATGGTTCTTTTGGAGGTCAAGATTCTCGTTTGAACAACTTTACAATTGACGGATCTGTTTTTAACAACGGATTTGGATTAGGTGGTGATGCACAAGCTGGAGGGCGTACTGGATCTACAGCTATATCAATGGATGCTATTGAGCAATTACAAGTAAACATCGCTCCTTTTGACGTACGTCAATCAGGTTTCTTAGGAACAGGAATTAATGCTGTTACAAGAAGTGGTAGTAATGAAGTAGAAGGATCTGTTTACCACTCTTTCCAAAACAATTCAAAAACCTATTTGGGTACAAAAGCAGGAGACAACACTATTTCTTCAGGTAAATTTAATCAAAAGATTTACGGTGCTAGATTAGGGATGCCGATCATCAAAAATAAATTATTCTTTTTTGGTAACTTTGAAACAGTAGACAACGTTTCTCCAGCAACTAACTGGATTGCAAATGACGGATCTGGAACTCAGACAGGACAAGTAACTAGAACTACAGTAACAGACCTTAACTTAGTTTCTAAAACATTATTTGATAATTTTGGATATGTAACTGGACCTTACCAAGGTTATGATGCTAATTCAACCTCTACAAAATACTTAGCTCGTATTGACTGGAACATCAATGACAATAACAAATTAAACGTTCGTTACGTACACCATGACTCAGAGTCTGATCAATTAGTTTCAAACTCTACTTCAGCAGGTGCTGGTAACAGAAGAACAAACGTAAACTCTTTATCTTACCAAAATAGTGGATACACTGTACAGGATAACACTCGTTCGATAGTGTTAGAATTAGATAGCAAATTATCAAACAGAACCAACAATAACTTCATTGCAGGTTATGACAAACAAATTGAGGATAGAGGATTGCAAGGTGGAGGTATTTTTCCAACCATCGATATCTTAGATGGAAACGCAACTTATATCTCAGCAGGTCTAGATCCTTTTACAAAAGGAAACAAATTAGATTATTCTACACTGCATTTCACAGATAACCTTACCGTTACTGCAGGAAAACACACAATTGTTTTTGGAGCGAACTACGAAAGATTTATTTCAAACAACTCTTTTATCATTGCTAATAATGCTGCTTACACTTTTAACTCTTTAGCTAGCTTTATTGCTACAATGGCCGAAGCGTCAACCTTAAATGGTGTACCAACGACGGTTAACAAACCAAGTAGAACACAATATAACTACTCTTTACTAGGTGGAGACGATGCTAACCAAGTATTTAAATCTAATAAAATTGATTTGTACGCGCAAGACAACATCAAAGTAAGTGAAAAATTAAACATTACATTTGGTTTAAGAGCTTCACAACTTTGGTTTGCAAACACTGGAATTGCTAATAAATTCTTAACAGGGTACACAAATACCGCTGGAGTTGCTGTAGCGCCCCTAACTTTTGCAGATGGTCAAACATTTGATTCAGGAAAAGGTCAAAAAAGTCAACTTTTGTTTGAACCAAGAGTTGGATTCAATTTAGATGTTTACGGAGACAAAACAACTCAATTACGAGGAGGATCAGGAATCTTTACAGGTCGCCCTCCTTATGTATTACTAAGCAATGCAATTGGAAACAGTGGTGCAATCACCAATGGATTTAGTAGTACTACAAGTGGATTCACAGCAGATCCAGGTCAATACTTAACACCTTCATCTTTAGCACCATCACCAAAATTCCAACTTAACGCTACGGCTGATAACTACAAATTTCCACAAGTATGGAAATCTACTATCGCAATTGATCAAAAATTACCATTCGGTTTCACTGGAACTGTAGAGAGTATTTTTGGACAAAACATCAACGCAGCAACTTATTATGATGCAAACTTAGATGCACCTGTAGGTACATTTGGAGGAACAGACAACAGAACACGTTTTGCAAGAACTGATGCAGGTGTACGTGTTCAAGATGACATCAGTGGAGCTTATGTTTTAACAAGTAAAAGCAAAGGGTACTTCTACTCTACTACATTTAAATTAGAGTATGCTTACCAAAGAGGACTTTGGGGATCATTAGCGTATACACACTCAGGTGCATATGACTTAAACTCTGTAGGTTCAACAGCAGCTAGTGCTTACAACGGTACTGCTACAGTAAATGGAAATAATAACTTGACATTATCAAATTCAAGTAACAATACACCGCACCGTATCGTTGGAACATTAGGATACAAAATTCAATACGGAGGAGAGTTTGGAGGAGCAACCTCTTTCAGTTTAGGTTATATTGGAGAACAAACAGGAGCAAACAGCTACACTGTTAATGGTGACTTGAATGGTGACCAAATTAGAGGAAATGATTTGATCTATGTACCAAACTCTGCATCTGAATTACGATTTGATCCGTTGGTTGCATCTGGCGTAACATATACCGAAGCACAGCAACGTACAGCACTTGATGCTTACATCAATCAAGATTCATACTTATCTGAAAGAAGAGGTCAGTATGCTCAAAGAAATGCATCAACTATTCCAATGCTACACCGTATGGACTTATCTGTAACTCAAGATTTTTTCATCAAAGCTGGTAAACATAGAAATAGTTTACAAGTAAGAGCAGACATCTTGAACTTTACCAATATGATTAATAAAAATTGGGGTGTAAGTCAACGTTTTACTAACACTAGTCCATTAGTTTATGTTAGAACTGATGCAGCTACAAACACACCAATCTACAAGCTAGGAACACAAACTGTTAATGGTACATCTGTATTATTAAAAGATACTTACCAAAAAAACACTTCTACATCTGATGTATGGCAAGCTCAATTGACTTTGCGTTACACATTCGGTAGATAATCAATTATCACCTTATTGATAAAGAAAAGCCATCAACATATGTTGATGGCTTTTTTGTTTTTGCCCCCTACCCATAAACTTAACAATAAGCACAACTACAACTCCAGAGATTAAAACATGCCACTCTAGTAAAAGATTTAATATTACACCAGTTAAACTTCTATTTTAGTCCATTGCTTTCTGGTATAATTATGATACAACATCAAAATAGTACAATGCTCCCGACACTTCGCGAGGATTATATTGACCCGAGACTGAATGTGCGAACAAGCGAAGTAATACGAAATCGGTATTAAAATTCTTTCCATAAAAATAATTTAGAAATTAATTAAAAATTGAAGTGCTCGATCTGAGGCTATCACAGTACACCCTGTAAAATAGTATTTTGCTTTTACAAATAGTAATACGATTCTAAAAATACCAGTAAATTCAATACCTCACCTACTATTTTCAATTATCAAAACACAATTATATAAAGCGTAAAATAGTGATTTAATAATCTATTATACTAATTATTTTTATTTCACAATAAGCACCCAAAAATGTTTTAGTGAAATTTTAATTACTATATTTACTTTTTATTAACATAATTATAACAAAATATTACCCAAAACTAAACTAATACAATAAATCAAAAACAAAAGCTTATGAAAAAATTACTACTCTTCTTATCTCTTATTTTTTGCGGTATTGTTACCGCACAAGATATAAAAGTATCAGGTGTTGTAACAGATGACTCGAAAGGGACATTACCAGGAACCACTGTTATGGTAAAAGGTACATCAAAAGGAACCACAACTGATGTAAACGGAAAATATACTATCTCTGCAAAAATGGGAGAATCTCTTCAATTTTCTTTTATTGGATTGGAGACAAAGACAATAAAAGTAACAGGTAGCACTATCAATGTAATGCTTGCAGGCGGAGGTGAAACTTTGCAAGATGTAGTGGTACTTGGATCACGTAGCGCTGCTAGAACAGTAACAGAATCTGCAGTGCCTATCGATGTAATTAATATGAAAGATATAGCTTCTCAAGGGTCTCAAGCCAATTTGAATCAGATTTTGAACATGGTTGCTCCCTCTTTTACATCAAATACTACAACAGTAGCCGATGGAACAGATCACATTGACCCAGCACAATTAAGAGGTCTTGGACCAGACCAAGTTTTGGTATTAGTAAACGGAAAAAGAAGACATACTTCTTCACTTGTAAACATCAACGGATCACCAGGTAGAGGATCTGTAGGTACCGATTTAAATGCAATCCCTGCTTTTGCTATCGAAAAAATCGAAGTATTAAGAGATGGAGCTGCTGCACAATACGGATCTGATGCGATTGCCGGTGTAATCAACGTGAACGTAAAAAAAGCTACAAACAAACTTGACATTAATATCTTAGGCGGTAGTTATTTTTCTAAGGGAGCAAATGATCACAGAGGTGGAAACGATGGAAACAATGCACAACTTGACGTAAACTATGGAACAGGTCTTGGTAAAGAAAAAAGTTTTGTGAATGTAACGGGAAGTTTTCAATTAAGAGGACAAACAAGTAGAGCCAATGATGCAACAGGAAATATTTTTAATGCTTTTAACGCTATTGAGCAAAGAGCAACTGAAAAAGAACAAAATATCAATTCTTTGTGGGGAAACATCAACAATACAACTAACTCAGCTCAGATTTTAACATCGATTAAATCAAATGCATTAGGAGTCAATTACTTTACAGCGGCACAACAAGCTTCAATCCTTGGAGCAACTTCTATTTCACAAATGCAAACAGCATTAAACTTTGATGCTACAGCTGGAGAATTAAACTACAGAAATTTACAAAGAAGTGCTTTCAACATGAATGTCGGACAATCATCACTGCAAAGCGCACAATTTTTTGTAAACGCAGCATACCCCATTAACGACAATGTAGAATTGTATGCTTTTGGAGGAACAAGTCACAGAACAGGTGAAGCAGCAGGTTTTTACAGAAGACCAAATCAATCTAGAACCTACACTTTCTTATATCCAAATGGTTTCTTACCAGAAATTCATTCTACAATCAACGATATTTCTGCAGCAGTAGGAATTAGAGGTACTATGATGAAAGATTGGAAATTTGATTTAAGTAATACTTTTGGTAGAAACGGTTTTGATTATAATATCGAAAACACATTAAACGCTTCCTTAAGAGAGAATTCTCCTACTTCATTTGATGCAGGTGGATTGGCTTTCTCACAAAACACAACTAACTTTGATATTTCGAAAAAAATCAACAAATTAAACGTTGCTTTTGGAGCAGAAGTTAGACATGAAAATTTTCAAATTAAAGAAGGGGAGCCAGATTCATATAATCAATACGATATCAATGGTGACATTGTTACTGCTACGACAGCAACTAACATAAAAGCAACCGATTTTTATGGCAACGTTAGACCAGGAGGAGCACAAGTTTTCCCCGGTTTTAAACCAGCAAACACAGTAGATAAGGGACGTACAAGTGGTGCTATTTACGCAGATCTTGAATATGACGTAACAGACAAATGGTTATTGAACGGAGCATTGCGTTATGAAAACTATTCTGATTTTGGAGGAACTACAAACTACAAATTGGCTACTCGTTACAAACTAACTGATAATGTGAATTTACGTGGTGCCGTTTCTACAGGATTTAGAGCACCATCGTTACACCAAATTTACTACAACTCTACTGCTACACAATTCGTAGGCGGTGTACCATTTGAAGTAGGGACATTCAGCAATGATTCTCCTGCTGCAAAATTATTAGGAATTCCACAATTGAAACAAGAAGATTCGCAAAGTGCTAGTTTTGGTTTTACTGCTAAAATTCCAGAAGCAAAATTGACTATTACTGCAGATGCTTACATCGTGAAAATCAAAAACAGAGTGGTTCTTACAGATCAATTCTCTAGACCAGGCGGAACTCCGGCTACAGGAACAGCTGCTGCGCAACTAAATGCTTTGTTTGACAATGCCAATGCAACCGCAGCAACATTTTTTGCAAATGCAATCGATACACAATCAAAAGGAATTGATGTGGTAATAAGCCATAAAGCAAATGTTGGAAATGGTTTAACGTTAAAAACAGATTTATCAGGTACGATTTCTAAAACAAATAAAGTTGGAGACATCAAAGGTTCTCAAATCTTAAAAGATAACGGACAAACAAACAGATACTTCTCTGAAACAAGTAGAATATATCTTGAAGAAGCTGTGCCAAGAGCAAAAGCAAACTTAACTAATACTTTGACAGTTAAAAAATTCGATTTCTTCTTGAGAAACGTATATTTCGGTCAAGTAACAGATCCAAATATCGCAGATGTAAATGGAGATGGAAAAATAAACGCTATTGTAGTAAACGGTCAAGCTGTTGAAAACGAGCATCCACATTGGGGAGCAAGAATCGTAACTGATTTATCTGTTGGATATAAAATATCAAGTTCTACTAAAATCGTAATTGGTGCAAATAACATTTTTGATATTTACCCTTCAAAAAACTTAGGACCACAAACAGTTGCACAAAGAGCATCTGGAGTTGACTCTAGTGGTAACGTAGTTTATTCTGCAACTACATCATCAAACAACTCAATTGATTTGTCAAATGCGAATCAATTTACATACTCTAGAAATACCTCTCAATTTGGACAAAACGGAAGATTCCTTTTTGCTAGATTAAGTTTAAGTTTCTAAAATAAACACATCCTTTTTTACTAAAAACCATCATGTACGCATGATGGTTTTTTTTTGGCATTATCTTTAGACAAGGATGCTTTTAAACTTCGTAACTTTGTATTTATAAAATTTTCGCAATAAAACCATAATGAATTTTCAAGTCGTATCAGATTACCAACCTAAAGGAGACCAACCCCAAGCCATTAAAAAATTAGTACAAGGAATTAATGATGGCGAGCAATACCAAACCCTTTTGGGAGTGACGGGTTCTGGAAAAACATTTACCGTAGCCAATGTAATTGAAGAAGTCCAACGACCAACACTAATTTTGGCACACAACAAAACCTTGGCGGCACAATTGTATTCTGAGTTCAAACAATTTTTCCCTAATAATGCTGTAGAATATTTTGTATCCTACTATGATTATTACCAACCCGAAGCTTTTATACCCGTAACAGGAGTTTTTATAGAAAAAGATCTTTCTATAAATGAAGAATTAGAAAAAATGCGAATGTCTACCGTATCCTCTTTACTTTCGGGCAGGCGTGATATTATTGTGGTTTCGTCTGTTTCTTGCTTGTACGGAATTGGTAATCCGGTCGAATTCCAAAACAATCTAATCCCGATAGAAACAGGTCAAGAAATTTCTAGAACCAAACTGCTGCACCAACTCGTGCAAAGTTTGTATTCTAGAACAGAAGCGGACTTTACACCTGGAAACTTTAGGATAAAAGGTGATACGGTAGAAGTCTACCCTAGCTACGCTGATGATGCCTATCGAATTCATTTTTTTGGGGATGAAATAGAAGAAATCGAATCATTTGATGTAACTACTGCAATGGTTGTCGAAAAATTTGAAAAATTAACGATTTATCCCGCTAATATGTTTGTGACTTCACCCGATGTGCTACAAGGAGCTATTTGGGAAATTCAGCAAGATTTGGTAAAACAAGTTGATTATTTTAAAGAAATCGGCAAACATTTGGAAGCAAAGCGTTTGGAAGAACGAACGAATTTTGATTTAGAGATGATTCGTGAACTAGGTTATTGCTCTGGTATCGAAAATTATTCTCGTTATCTTGATGGCCGATTAGCTGGAACGAGACCTTTTTGCTTGTTAGATTATTTCCCTAAAGACTTTTTGATGGTGGTGGATGAAAGCCACGTTACACTCTCACAGGTGCATGCTATGTATGGAGGTGACCGTAGCCGTAAGGAAAATTTGGTCGAATATGGTTTTCGATTACCTGCAGCCATGGATAACCGACCTTTGAAATTTGAAGAGTTTGAAGCCATGCAAAATCAGGTTATTTATGTCTCAGCAACTCCGGCTGATTATGAATTAGAAAAATGTGAAGGTGTTTATGTGGAGCAAGTCATTCGCCCTACTGGACTTTTGGATCCTATAATCGAAATTCGTCCAAGCTTGAATCAGATTGATGATTTGATAGAAGAAATTCAGATACGTTGTGAATTGGATGAACGTGTCCTTGTCACAACGTTAACAAAAAGGATGGCCGAAGAACTGGCTAAATATTTGACAAAGGTCAGTATCCGTTGCCGTTACATTCATTCTGATGTTGATACTTTGGAGCGAATAGAAATCATGCAAGACTTGCGAAAAGGAATATTTGATGTATTAATTGGAGTCAATTTGTTGCGTGAAGGTTTAGATTTACCCGAAGTTTCACTAGTTGCTATATTGGATGCAGATAAAGAAGGATTTTTGCGTAGCCACCGTTCATTGACGCAAACTATTGGTCGTGCAGCCCGTAACTTGAATGGAAAAGCGATTTTGTATGCCGATAAAATTACAGCCAGCATGCAGAAAACCATAGATGAAACCGAATATCGCAGAACAAAGCAAATGAACTTCAATACAGCGAATAACATCGTACCACAAGCATTGAATAAAAAGATCGAAAGTGCTTTTGTGAAAAATTCATTAGTAGATTATGAATTCGGCAACACACTAGAAAAAGCTGCAGAACCAGAAACAGAATATTTATCGAAAGCTGAATTAGAGAAGCGCATTCGCGAAAAGCGAAAAAACATGGAAAAAGCAGCAAAAGAGTTGGACTTTATGCAGGCTGCTAAATTACGAGACGAAATAAAGGTATTACAAGAAAAACTGTAATACCTTGAATTTAGAATATAAAGGAGGCAAACTAATCTTTATTAAGCTAACATTATCACTGTATTTATTAAAATTCTGCGTCTTTAAATATGCGCAACAACTCATTAATACTAATTTGAGTATCTGGAGCTGACTTCATCTTTTTGAGCACTTTTTTGACGGCATCCAGATTTACTCCCATATGAATCGCAAACTGTTTGATGGCTGTAGCATCTTTCACAAACAAATTATTATCTTTTTGCATTAAAATAGCCAGTCTATAAAATTGTAAAATACGAACTGACTCGTCTTTAATCATTTTAAGTGTGGTTCCTTTGTAGAATAGATCCATAAAGCCACCGCGCTCGATATCTAAAGTATTGGCTAGTAAAAATAAAAAATCAAATTCCTTTTTATCCAATTCGCCATTGACTGTTGCATAAGCAATCATGTCTAGTAATAAATTCTTCTTCTCTTGATAAACGTCCATTGGATAATTAATTTATGCTAATTTATCAATTTTATCACAATAAGCAAAAAACAATTGATTATTCGATCATATAATTTTTATGTCCCTTGAATTTTTAACAAAAATGCATTATTACGTTACAGTTTGGTTTTTTATAATCTAAAATTTTTTATATCCAAATCCTCTTTTTTCTAAGTAAATTTCGTTAGCTTTAGATTTATTATAGAAAACCTACAATGCCTACAAAATGGAATTAATCATTCGATCATACGACTTAAAATTAAAGCATACTTTTACGATTTCGAGAGAATCAATTACGATACAACCCTCCATGATTGTGGAGTTAAAGAGCGATGGACAGTCTGGTTTTGGAGAAGCAACCTCCAACCCTTACTATAAAATCACTGTTCCCAAAATGACGGCAGATTTAGAATCCATCCGATCACTTATCGAAAGTACGACCACAGAAACCCCTGAAGAATTCTGGTCTAAAATACATCCGTTTTTACAAGACGATCTATTTGCCTTGTGTGCACTTGATATGGCATACAACGATTTGTATGCGCGCAAAAAAGGAAAAAAACTATACCAGTTATGGGATCATCCTATTACCAATAATCCGATTACAAATTACACCATTGGGATTGATACCATAGATAAAATGGTTGAAAAAATGGAAGAACTTCCTTGGCCTATTTATAAAATTAAATTAGGAACACAAGAGGATATCGCCATTGTCAAAGAACTTAGAAAAAGGTCTAAGGCTATTTTTCGAATAGATGCCAATTGTGGATGGGGCGTTGATGAAACCATAAAAAACGCGATCGAATTAAAGAAATTAGGTGTCGAATTTTTAGAACAACCTCTCAAAGCAGACAACTGGGATGGTCACGCACAGGTTTTTAAAGAATCTGTTTTACCTGTAATTGCGGACGAAAGTTGTATTATTGAAGCTGATGTCGCCAAGTGTAACCAACATTTTCATGGTATCAATATAAAGTTGGTAAAATGCGGTGGCCTCACACCTGCTCGCAGAATGATTGCTGAAGGTCGCAAACTCGGACTCAAAACAATGGTAGGCTGCATGACGGAATCATCTGTGGGTATCTCTGCGATTGCGCAATTATTGCCTCAGTTGGATTATGTTGATATGGATGGACCCTTGCTTCTTGCAGAAGATATTGCGGATGGTGTCTTAATTGTTGACGGTAAAGTAACCTACGCTGACGGAAATGGTACCGGAGTAGTTTTAAAATAAGGTAAAAATGAAGGTAAACGCATGCCCTGACCGAATTATAACAGTCCAAGATAAAGAATACCTTTATTTTGGAGGTACCGCCTATCTGGGACTTCCTAAGAATAAAATGTTTCAGAAACTTGTTGCCAAAAATATTCTTAAATGGGGAACAACATATGGTAGCTCTAGAAATGCCAACATTAGCCTTTCTGCCTATGAAGATGGAGAACGTTTTTTGGCCAATTTTATCAACGCCGAAGCAGTACTAACAGTTTCGTCTGGAATGTTGGCTGGGAAACTCATTATCGAAACCCTGAAACCTACTACTTCTTGTTTCTTTCATTTTCCAGATACACATACAGCGCTTAAAGTAGATGAGAGTTTTCCAATATGGATTGATGGTGAAATTCATCCTCGTTTGCTCGATAATGTATCCGAAAACATTACTATTCTCGCAGATGCAGTTCCATCTTCGCAGATACAGGCGCAAGATTTATCTGTGACTGCTTTATTTTCGAAAACAAAAAAAATCACCTTAGTTCTGGATGAGTCGCATTCTATAGGGATATTGGGCCAAAATGGATGTGGGATTTATGCCTCTACTCAGATTCCAGTCGTTGAACGAAAAATTATGCTGTCCTCATTAGGGAAAGCACTTGGATTAACGGGTGGAATGATTGGAGCAGATTTGGAGTTCATTACGCTTCTGCGCACAAATCCGAGCTTTGTCTCTAGCGCTGGTATGAACCCTGCCTTTGCGCAATCGCTTGCAGATGCAGGACCAATTTTTAAAAAGCAGCACAAAAAACTACTAAAAAAATGTCAATACATACAGCGAAAACTTAAATCTAGTCCTGACTTTCCCTTTAATCCGAATTACCCGGTCATTTATCCTACGATTAAAAATAGTAGTGCCATCTTTGAGAAGGAGAATATCATCATAACTCACTTTCCATATCCTAATTTGGTGGGTGAATTAAATAGGATCGTAATTACCGCAAATCATAAAAAAAACGATTTAGATAAAATAATCGGTATTCTGAATCAATACTAAATAGAATTAGTTTTAAAACGTACCTTTGTAAAAAATAAATACAATGATGACAAACAACGATATCTTCAAAAAATTGCGAGTAGCCTTGATGCTTCGCGATGATCAAATAGTAGAAATTTTAGAACTAGTTGATTTTCGAATTACAAAATCTGAACTAGGTGCTTTTTTCAGAGATGAAAAACACCCTAACTATATGGAATGTGGTGACCAAGTGTTACGTAATTTCTTGAATGCATTGGTGATTCATTTAAGAGGTACAAAAGAAAACCCAAAGAATCCTACTGATGTTTTAGCCAAACATAAAGCACAAATTCCGGCAAAAGAAGGCGGAAAAGAACGTGCAGAGTTCAAAGCAACACCAAAAGATACTGAAGGCGCTAGAGGAGATCAAAAACCAGGTGCAAAGGCTGACTTCAAAAAAAAGCCATCTTTTAAATCGAAAGACAAAAAGGCCGCTCCAAAAGTACAAGTAGTTGAAAAAGTAAAATACAGCAACGGAAACAAAAAAAAATCTTAAGTCATTGACTTAAGATTTTTTTTTGTTTGTAAATATAAAGCTTGTTGCTTATTCTGCTCTGAAGGTTACTGTAAACACATAATCTTCACCAGCTTGCAAGTCTGCAGATTCTAACATTTTATAATTCAATGATTCTTTGATGTAAGTATCCATACCTTCATCCGAAGCATTTGTTTTCAAAACTACAATTTGATGTTTTGGTGTCATCATCACTTTTACTTTTACAGTTACATCTTCCTCTAATTCTTCAATTTCTTGAAAAGGAGTCAATAAATTTGATATTTCCTGTTTCATTGCTGCATGGTTCTTTTTTGGCTTTGCTTCTTTAGCAGATAAAACACCAAAATTCATAACTAATGCAAACGCTGATAATATAAGTACTTTTTTCATTTTCTTCTTTTTTAATACATTTCTTCAGCAAAGATACAGCTAATTTGAAGCTAGAAAAACACACCAAATTTTCATTAACATTAGTGTTTATGTACCAAAACGGCCGATTTTTGGAACACTAATTAATAAAGTAGTACTTAATTGAGAGATGTGTAAAAAAAGAGAAAATTAATTTCACATCGTTTATAAATCGTGCTTTTTGCTTTTTTTAGAAAAAAATAAACTTTAACATTTGAGTATAGATTTAAGTTAAAAAGTAAGAACAAACTGCACCCTTATCTACTTAAAGACTGCATCAAACCAAATATTCCTTGGCAATCAAACGACTAGTAAAACCTTATAACCTCTAATTTGAGCTACTAACTAGTCAAAATTGTGTAATGGGCTATCTTTAAAATAGAATAGAATCATGAAAAATGCTGGACTTACATTCGTTTCATTACCTATTAATCCTTATTAGTTACTGGTTTTAGCCTAACAACTTAGTTAGTATCAAACTTGGACCGCACCAAAAACAAAAAAGTTTTCCAGCTACCATAAGCTGAAAAACTAGACTATTACATAATACCAATAACATATTGCTTTGCCTGTTTACACTTTCAGGGTCAGGTCATATAGTTCAATTAAATTGAACTGTTTTCATATTGTATCCGCATAAAGCCAGAAGGTATTGGATTAAAATATAAATTCGTTTGGTGTATATTATAAAAAATCGAAAGAAATAAATTGACTTTGACCATTCGATAAAGAGCAAAAAAAAATCCTAAGCTATAACAACTTAGGATTTTTAATTCTCAATCGACTTGATCTTCTCTGTAGCTTTCATTATGATTGAAAGTTTACAGTAAACTCATAATGAGTACCAGGAGTCAATTCATTTGTAGAAAACTTTTTGTAGTTTAAGCTCTCTTTGATGTAATAGTCTAAAGATGCATTATCTGTATCTGCGTGCAATACTACGATGTCACCTGACTCTGTAACTAGAATTTGAACTTTTACTACTTCATTTTTTTCCAAAATACCAACTGCTGAACTTGGGTTCAATAATGTTGACAATTCTTGATTTACTTTAGCGTAATTCTTTTTTGGAAACATGTCTTTTGCTGATACCAATGCTACATTGGCGAATAAAGCAACTACTAATAATACTAATGATTTTTTCATGATATTTCTGTTTTTCAATTATTATGGTACAAATGTACAGTGAAGTTTTAGATGCGCAATAGGAGTCGATTTTGGTAACAAAGCCCCAAATCAAGCCCCAAACAGATTATTTTTTTTGACTGTTTAATAAAATCATGTTTAATTTAGTAGATATATAAAAAAAAACGCTTAAAAATATGCTATATCCATAATTCTGGAGATAAAAAAAGTTTTAAAAAAAGTTACATTTAACATTTAAAATATATTCACTTAACATTAAATTTACATTAGTCCTGAAAAAGCGGTTTTTGCCAAGTTGAAAAATTCTCATTAATACATAAAAAACAGTAATAATTCAATTGATAATTAATTCAAACCATCTATTTCATTGCACAAAACGCAAAGAAAATCGATAACTACAACGTTTTAGTAAATTATCATTTGCTGTATAAAAATGAGAATATGGTATAAGCGCCCTAAGATTAGCGAGATTGCGTTATTTGTAAAAAGAGAATACTGTCGTTTTTAGAAATAAAAAGGGAATACAAGTCCTTATAAGTACCTTAAATGTTGAATTGCTACAGAGTTAACAGTAATAACACTTATTCAGAAAATAAAGATGCAATATTGTAATTTGTTCCTGTCAGGTTTAAAAAATGTGACAATATACAATGTACATTAGTAGTCTTACTACTTAGTTTGTAACTTCTTTTTTAGATAATAATTTTTGAACTAGCTGCTTGATTTCATTGTACTCTTTAATTTTGAAGATCCTGCAAGAAAACATATAGCTAACAAAGCCAACAGCTGACCCTAAAAAAAGTTGAATAACTAAATTATGTATGAGAAAGGTACTCACAATTACACAAATTGACATAAGTACGGTTGCTCCCACTACTGGCAGCATATCGCGCAACTGATGCAAGGCACCGTAACCATAAAATTTACCTGGGAGGTAGGCATTAATCAAATAGGATAAAGCAGCTGTTATCACATGTCCAATCACAATTGCCTTCACTCCTAGCGGAATGGTAATAATCATTGCTATGACTGTTATAGGAAATTTGGACAAATCTACTTTCAAGAATAAGTCGGAACGGCCAATAGCGTTGAGTAAATTCATATTAATTACGCTCAATGGTAAAAAGATACGCGAAAAAACCATCCATTGTAATAATGGAATCAACAACACCCATTTCTCGGTAAGCAATACTAAAACGATGGGCTTAGCTTGCAAAGCGATCAATGTCATGAACGGAATGATAACAAAACCCGAAAGTCGTATCATCTTACTATATATAAGGACTACTTTATCTCGATCGTGCTGTACGCTTGCCAACATAGGAAATGTTACTTGTTGCAACGCACTTGAAATGGTTCCTGCAGAAACATCGGCTAGGTTTTTTGCTCGTGAATAATACCCCAACGCAATTGAAGAGTAATATTTACCCAAGAAAACATTGTAAACATTGTTCATCACCTGAGCATACAAACCTGCAAGTAACAATTTGGATCCATAACCAAACAAGGACCTAAAAGAGTCCTTTGAGAAATACACAGAGGCTTTCCAACTGCTCAAAAACCACAATGCTATACACGAGGCAAGTGATCCTGCCAAAATTTGATACACTAACGACCAAACTCCACAACCATTTATTGCTGCCAGTATTCCACCAAAACCACCAACTACTACCCCAATTAAATTGCTTTTGGCAATAGATTTAAAATCGAGATTTATCGTCAACTTAGTTCGCTGCACGATTGAAAAAGCAATAACTATCAAGTTCAAACTCAATACGCGCAGTAAATTAACCAACTGTGGTTCTTTGAAAAACTGAGCTACATAAGGCGAAGCAATAAACAGTCCTATATATAAGGTAGCACTTACCGCTAAATTAAAAATAAACAAAGTAGAAAAATCCTGATCAGTTCTCTCTTGACGCTGAATGAGGCCCGATCCCAAACCACTTTCTATAAAAGCTTGCGAAATAGCGATAAATATGGCCAACATACCTATCAAACCGAAATCTTCGGGTACCAGCAAACGAGCTAGCAAAATGCTAACTGCAAATTGACTAGCCTGTACCGCAAACTTGTCAATTGCTGACCATAAAACTCCCCTGACTGCTGTTGATTTTAACAATCTATTCTAATTTTAAAAATAATTAAAAATAAAACTTGCTATTTATACATTTAAAATAGCACTTAAACATGAAAATTATTAATTCTTATTTATCCTTTTCCTGGTGATTTAACCGAACGTCGATCACTTGTCCCGTGCAATTAGACTGCAAAGTCTGTAAACATCTCATAGCTACTGTTTCTGGCTTTAGCAAAGAGTCTTCTGGTTCACTGCCAAAGTTTTTAATCCTCATAGGTGTCTGTGTTCGCTCTGGATTAATACAATTTACTTTAATCCCAAAAGACTCCCATTCTTGTGAAATAGCTTGAACAAAATTAACTACTGCAGCTTTTGTAGACGAATAAATACTATAAAATGCTCTACCTCTTGTGTAAGAACTTGAAGTAAAAAACAAAATATGTCCATTTGATTTTTTTAAATATGGTAGAGATGCAATTGCTACTGTAATCGTACCGTAATAATTTGTATTTATAGCCTGACAAATAGCATCGTATTGCATGGTCTCTAGAGGCTCCTTGTGTAATATTGCAGCTGCATTAACTATAAAATCAATTTTTTTTTCTATTTGAAAAACTTCGTTCAAAGCCCTTTCTACTTCGTCTTTCTTGGCAACATCAACATTATTATGAGAACGAGAAAAATTATAAACTTTAATACCATTTAAGGCTCCAAGTTCTAAAATGCTTTTTCCAATTCCGTATGTACCTCCAAAAACTACCATTACCTTGCCATTTAAAATAGCTGGTGAAAGCTTGAAATTTTGAATTTCTGCTGAACGCAATTGAAAAAGTTTATCCAATAAATAAGTATCCTCTGGATAGGTTAATTTCATATTCACTTCCTCCCCTTTTACCACAAAGATTTTTTCTTGGGGAAGATACTTTTTAACAATTCCACAATCATCACTTGCACTAAAATTTTTATCCTTTAATGCAATTTTATATGCTTTTGCAATAAGAGCTTGTTTGAAACTTTGAGGAGTTTGACCTCTCCTCATTTTTACTCTTTCTGGAATGGCTGTTATAATTTCATTAGCTACTTCAATAATAGTATCGGCAGAATTAATTGCAACATCAACGGCATTAAAAGTATCCATTGCTTTTACAACATCATTTACTATTCGTTGACTCAATAAGGGACGAGCAGCATCATGAAATATCAAATTGGCTTCTTTAAAATCATCATAAGCATTAACTGCTGCTAAGCTAGAATGATATCGTTCCTCTCCTCCTTCCAAAATCTTTTTTACCTTTTTCCAATTATTCTTAATAATCATATCTTCGACCATAAAAGTATAATGGCCGTTGGTAACAATGGCTATCTCGTCAATTAATTCATTTTTTTCGAAGACGTCAACTGCATGTTCTATTACCATTTTTCCAGCAACCTTAAAAAACTGCTTTGGCAAAGACATCCCCAATCTTGCTCCTACTCCTCCCGCTAAGATGACAGCTATGTTCATTTATTATTATTTCTAAATTATGAATGTCAAAAGTACTTTTTAATATTTAAAAATTTGCCCTTCTAAATATCGTAAAATATTTTCAGAAGCAGTTGATTTAGGATTTTGAATTAAAAATTCTCGCACAAATGTCTTTCTATCCTCTTTCATCCAGTCCTTTTCACTCAAGACAACATCCATAATAAAATCATCTACTTCTTGGAAATTTCTAGATTGATAATGCAACGAAACTACTTTTTGTCCAAACTCATTCCATTCTTCCATAACGGCTTCATTTCTAACCATAAAAAGCGTTGGTTTTCCTGTAACAAGGTACTCTGCCATAAAGGAACCACAGTCATGAATCAAAGCATCTGATGTTAAAAAAAGATCATCGTAATTTCCATTCTCCAACTGTCCGTTGGCCAATATATCCCACTTTTCAAAATATGCATCTGTCTTTTTTTTTCCCCAGTCAGGATCTTTTTCCAACTTCAATCGCAACAATGGATGTGGTTTAAACGCAATTTGCAATTTATCTTGATACCTATTTGCTAGCTCTAAAAAATAATCATAATATTCTAAAAAATTGGACACTTTATTCAACTCCTTCATCAAATGATGTGGTGCCCATATCACGCGCTTTAAATTTTCACTAGTGCTTTTCCATACCTTATCATCTGGCTTTTTGTTAATTAGCAACTGATCGAATCCTGGAAAACCTGTAACAATACTGTTCCGAGCTTTTATTTTTTGCTTTTCAGTCAATATTTTATGATGAAGGGGCGTTTCTGAAAAAATTTTCCAAACTATATTATGGAAATCTAAATTAAAAAATGAATCGTACTTCGTAGTCATAATAGCATAGGGAACATAACATATTAAGGTAGTAGGAAATTTGTAAATATAATACCGCTTATCTATTAATCCATTATAAGGATTGGTATAGAAAATAATATCTGGAGCATATTCTTTTTGTATGTCAAGATATTTCCCTGTAATATCATCAAATGTTCTTAACACATTATACCCTTTATTTTTAAAAACAGTAAAAGATTTATTCATCTCATACAACATGCTATCTTTTCCATAATTAACCACTGGACAAACAAAAATAACAGGATCAAATTTAGGGTGTTCTACCATTAATCTATAAACCAAATCGTATTTCCAAACCGATTCGTGTATCAGAAAAAATGCTACTTTTATTTTGTCTTTTTTTCTAATTCTTTTTAAAGCTTTTTCTTGTCTTTTGGGGGAGATATAAAATAAATAATAGACGTAAAGACGATTAGTCATTATAAATATATAACTATCAGCAAGAAAACGCCATAGTTTGGGATGGATGTTTTTTTTGACTATTTCTCTTATTTTTTTCATTATAAAAATGAATTTAATATTCGAATAATCGTATCTACTTCCTCCGTAGTCAAAACAGGACTTATAGGAAGACTCAAAACTTCATCATGAATTTTTTCTGTAATCGGCAATGACAAATGATTCCATTCCTTCAACGCATTTTGTTGATGTGGTGGTATGGGATAATGTATCACAGTTTGGATTCCGTTTCCAAATAATTTTTTTTGTAAATCATCTCTTCTCTTTATTCGAATAACAAACAAATGAAACACATGATTATTTGAAAAATCCCATTTAGGTAATCTAACTTCCTTATTCTTAATCTCCGCTAGATACCTACTTGCAATATCTCTTCGCAGCTGATTATCTTTATCTAAGTTTGGTAATTTTAGATTCAAAAAAGCAGCTTGCAATTCATCTAATCTTGAATTAAAACCAATATAATCGTTTTTGTATTTTACTCTAGAACCATAATTACGTAACGAAAACAGTACTTCAGCCAAATCGTCATCATTGGTGGTAATAGCACCACCATCACCAAGAGCTCCCAAATTTTTCCCCGGATAGAAACTAAAAGCAGCAGCATTGCCTAAACTTCCTACTCTCTTGTCTTGAAAAACGGCACCATGAGCCTGAGCGGCATCTTCAATAACTAATAAATTATGTGCTTTTGCAATTGTTATAATTTCGTCCATATCACTACATTGTCCGTACAAATGTACTGTCAAAATAGCTTTGGTTTTTGGTGTTATTTTTTTCGGAATTAATGAAGTATCTATATTAAATGTATCTTCAGTTGGCTCGACCATAACAGGAACCAAATCTGATTGTAATATCGCTAAAATTGTCGCTATATAAGTATTGGCAGGCACAATAACCTCATCTCCCTTTTGGAGTTTACCAAGGGTGATATAACCTTTTAAAATCAAAACCAACGCGTCGAGTCCATTACCTACACCTATGCAATGGGTGGTGCCACAATAGGCTGCAAATTGCTTTTCGAAAGCAGCAACTTCATCACCTAGAATATACCATCCTTTTTCAAAAAAAGCGGTTACTTTTTCTTGAAAGGCAGCTTCGTAGGGCTGGTTCATTTTTTTTAAATCTAAAAACGGAATCATATCATACAATTTTCGAGCAAAGGATATTTTGCAATTTCAATTTCATAAAAGTCATGTACAGCGGTACTGGCTCCAAAACTTTCTTTCCAGTTACTCAAGCCTTTATTTAATTTTCGACCTTGTTCTTCATTTGAAATTCCGAAGTCAAAATAACGTTTGTTTTTATATTTTTCGGTGATTAAATACTGAAATAGAAAATCCAAAGAACCCAAGTTTTCACCACCTTCATATTTTGAAATGTATTGACAATGCGCCACGTTGTTCGACTCAAAAATTGTGGTTCCTGCTACAATTATATCGTCTTTGTAGACGCTAAATTGTTTTATTTGTAAAGGAAATTTTGCTTTGAGTAAAGTAATTTCCTCAATCGAATGAACAGGTTGTGCCTCATGTCTGTTTTTTAAATTCGGAATCAAGACTTGCGACCAAAACGCAGTCAACTGATTTTCTTCTTTTATGACCAACTGATTCTTTACGGCTTTTGAAATTCCTCTTTTTCTTAATTTCGAAAAAGTTACTTTCTGTGATAAATCAATTAGTGAGCTACTATCTCTACGGATTAGTTTTGCTTGTAGTAAAAACAGAACATAATCTATTTCTTGAGCCGGTTTTTGATGGTAAAAAGTTGGAAGCAATTTAAGTTGCAAAGTTGTGATTTCTATTTGTTCAAGAAACTTTAGTACGGCTGCAAAAATGGAGACCACAGAGGTTAACCGTAAATCTTGTGTGTAAACTAGTCCACCATAACTTAATCCTTGGTGCGAAAGCAGCATTTTGCCCAGTCGATTTGCAGGTAAAATTGCAACTATTTTTTCATTTTCGAACACCATCAAAGAGCAATCTTCAAATCGATCTTGATGGTACTCCATAAAATCACGATGAAACAAAAAAGTAGCGTTTTTTGCCCCAGAAACAAAGGCGTTCCATTGGCTGTACTCTTCGGTTGTATATTTTTTTACTTGAAAATGACTCACTATACCTGCACTATTAAGTGGTGAAAATAAGACTTTTTATCGATTTTATATCCTAAAAATCAAAACAAGCCATGAATGCAACCTTAAAATAGTCAAAAAGAGGGTCCTATTTTTATTTTTTTCGAATAAAAAGAAATAGTAAATAGTAGATTTCACAATCAGAGTGTTGCTTCTTTTGCTGTCATACCTTATTCAACCTAAACCAATAATGCGAATTACAAATACACATTCGATAAAAAAGAAAAGTTGCACCTTATTTATGTTGAATAGCTGGCAAAGCCCATTTAAACTGTACAGCCAACAAACGAATGGATATAATAAAAGAAGAAGTAATTAGATATAAAATATCTTCGTTGAGATTGAATTTTCTAAGTATAAAAAATAGGATTCCACCCATTATACAAATTGTTGCATAGACTTCTTTTCGAAAAATAACCGGGATTTCATTGCACAATATATCACGTATCACCCCACCAAAACAAGCGGTCATAGTCCCGATCGCTACACAAATTACGGGATGCAAACCAATATTAATTCCTTTTTCTAAACCAATGAGAGTAAAAACACCGAGTCCGATGGTGTCAAATAAGAAAAAAGATACCCTAAGATACTCTAGTTTTTTTCGAAAAATAATAGCTAAAAAAAATCCTGCCACAACCAAATTGACATAGGTTAAATCCTCCATCCAACTTACGGGAGTTTTTCCAATCAAAACATCTCTCAAAGTACCACCACCCAGAGCAGTAACAAATGCGATGATGAAAATTCCGAACGCATCCATCCTTTTATTCATAGCCGTTAAGGCCCCTGACATGGAGAACGCCAAAACACCAACAATTTGAATCCAATAAAACATAACACTATAATTTATAACAGTTTGAAAAGGGGTGCAAAAGTAGAAAAATAAAAACACATTATTCATCATTTGTCCTGCGTTCTCTGGATTCTATTTTAAATTAAAAAAATCTATAGTATCTTAGCATTTTAATTGCATTTTTTATCCCCAAGTTAAAACTGTAAAGCAGCAAAACAGACCTAGATAATAATCCTAAATAGCATCCCTTGAAACAAATTTCCTCCGTTCAGAATCCGTTTATAAAATCGTTGGTTTTATTACAAGAAAAAGCAAAGAACCGCAAACAAACCGGTACTTTTATTATTGAAGGAAAACGTGAAATTGAAATCGCAATCAAAGGTGGTTATCAAATGGAAACCATACTTTTTTACCCTGAAATTTGCACCGAACTTGAAGCAAAAAAAACAGCTCCATCAGCTGATTTTATAGAGATTAATAAAGATGTTTTTCAAAAACTTGCCTATCGTGACACAACCGAAGGCATTTTGGCTATTGCGCAATCAAAATCGATGTTGTTATCCGATTTAAAACTTTCAGAGAATCCGTTGATTTTAATTGCCGAAGCTCCAGAAAAACCAGGAAATATCGGTGCCCTTTTACGTACCGCAGATGCCGCCAATCTTGATGCCGTAATTATTGCCAATCCAAAAAGTGATTTATACAATCCAAATATCGTGCGATCAAGCGTAGGCTGTTTGTTTACCAACCAAATTGCCACGGGTACAACAGCAGAAATCATTGCTTTTTTGCAAGAAAAAAAGATTGATTTTTATTGCGCAACATTGCAAAACTCTACCGGATATCATACCCAAGATTACACCACACCCACTGCACTCGTAGTAGGCACAGAGGCTACCGGACTCACACAAGAATGGCGTGATGCCGCAACACAAAATATTATTATTCCGATGCAGGGCGAAATTGATTCTATGAATGTATCTGTAGCAGCGGCGATTTTAATATTCGAAGCAAAAAGACAAAGAGGTTTTTAATCCAAAAATTATTATGAAAAAATACATTGCCTTACTATTATTGGTTGCAAATGCTACGACTGCCGTTGCACAAATTACCGAAACACAAGTTGATCAATTAGTCAACAAAACCTTGACCGCCTTTAATGTTCCTGGGATCGCTGTTGCTATTGTAAAAGATGGTAAAATAGTTCTATCAAAAGGATATGGTGTTAAATCTATTGAGACCAAAGAAAAAGTAGATGCAAATACGTTGTTTGGTATTGCATCAAATAGCAAAGCATTTACCAGTGCTGCGCTAGCTATGCTAGTTGACGAAGGGAAGATTAACTGGGATGACAAAGTAATTAAATACTTGCCTAATTTTAAAATGTACAATGAGTACGTAACTCAAGAATTTACCATAAGAGATTTACTCACCCACCGCAGTGGCTTAGGCCTTGGAGCTGGAGATTTAATGATATGGCCCGACGGAAGCAACTTTACGGCCCAAGAAATCATTGTGAACTTGCAATACCTAAAACCTGTTTCTGGTTTTAGAACCAAATATGACTACGACAATCTGTTGTATATTGTAGCGGGCGAAGTAATCCAAGTGGTTAGCGGTCAAAGCTGGTGTGATTTTATTGAAAGCAAAATTATGAAACCACTGGAAATGAATGATAGTGCAGCCTCTTTTGTTCGATTAAAAGACAGCACAAATATCATCGTGCCCCACGTACCGATTGACGGAAAACTAAAAGTCATAAAAAGGTATAAAAATCAACTTTTTGATGCCGCAGCTGGTATCTATTCCAGTGTAAACGACTTGAGTAAATGGGCTATCATGCACATGAATAACGGGAAATACGGACATGAAGGAAAAAGACTGGTTTCTGAAAAGGAGCATGATGAAATGTGGCAATTGCAAACCATCATCCCTAGTAAAGGACGACCACCTTACAACACGCACTTTAGTGGTTATGGATTGGGTTGGTTTCTAAGTGATATCAAAGGGTACAAACAAGTTACTCACACTGGCGGACTTGAGGGTATTGTAACCCAAACAACCTATATCCCTGAGTTACAATTGGCTATTATTGTTTTGACAAATCAGCAATCAGGTGCGGCGTTTAGTGCCATAACCAATACCATAAAAGACAGCTACTTAGAAATCCCATCAGAAGATTATGTGGTGAAATATAGTAACAGAATGAAAGCCAATGAAGATTCTGCAGACAAAGTTACCGATCTAGTTTGGGCAACTGTAGCCAACAACAAAAAAGAAAAAATTAAAGTAGACTACAAAGCCATTTTAGGAACCTACAAAGACAATTGGTTTGGTAATGTGACTATCTCAGCGAAAAAAGGACGCCTTTATTTTGCATCACAACGCTCTTCACAGTTAAAAGGTGAAGTGTTTTTCTATAAAGACGGAAATTATGTAGTGAAATGGGATAACCCTTATTTTCATGCAGATGCCCATTTACTATTCGAATACAACTCTAAAAAAGAAGTTACGGCACTAAAAATGAATGCAATATCAGAGCTAACCGATTTTAGTTATGATTTTCAAGATTTAGACTTTAGCAAAATAGACTAACCAAAGATAAAAACGGCCTTTAATTTTATTTTCGAACCTTGCCATATCACTTGCACAGGTGTAAACAAATCATTATTTTTAGGAAATGAACCCCATGTTATGATAGAAATAGATATCGAGAAAGAAAATAAGGCTATTGCTCAAGAATACAAAGAATTACTTCGAATAAGTTACCAAACGCTAACTGCCGAGGACAAAAAACTCATTCGAAAAGCATTTGACGTAGCCGTAGATGCGCACAAAGAACAGCGACGAAAATCGGGAGAAGCTTATATCTTCCATCCTATTGCCGTGGCCAAAATTGTGGCATCAGAGATTGGATTGGGTGCCACTTCTATCGCTGCAGCCTTGATGCATGATGTAGTTGAAGATACGCCTATCACTGTTAAAGATATCGAACGAATGTTTAATCCCAAAGTGGCACAGCTAGTTGAGGGATTGACCAAAATTTCGCTGGTCCAAAAGGATACCAAAGTCTCCATGCAGGCCGAGAATTTCAGAAAAATGATCTTGACACTCAACGATGATGTCCGAGTAATTCTGATCAAACTTGCCGATAGGTTGCACAATATGCAAACCATGGACTCCATGGATGACTACAAACAAGAAAAAATTGCCTCTGAGACCTTATACATATACGCGCCGCTAGCCCACCGACTAGGACTCTACAATATCAAGACTAAACTCGAAGACTTAGGTTTAAAATATACCGAACCGAAGATTTACAATGACATTGTAAGCAAGATCAAAGAGACTAAAGAACAGCAAGATACCTACATCAAAGATATCTCAGCGGTTTTGAAAGCATCATTAGACGAGGAAGGCCTGGATTACATTATCAAAGGTCGTCCTAAATCTATTTATTCGATTCGAAAAAAAATGCAAGCGCAAAATGTTGGTTTCGACCAAGTCTATGACAAATTTGCTTTGCGTATCGTATACAAATCGATTCCACATGACGAAAAATTTATCGCTTGGAAGATTTACTCCATCGTAACCGACCATTATCGCCCAAGCCCAAGCCGTTTGCGTGACTGGATTTCGTCTCCAAAATCAACGGGTTACGAAGCCTTACATATTACTGTAATGGGACCAAAAGGCCGCTGGGTCGAAGTACAAGTGCGTAGTGAACGAATGGACGAAATAGCCGAAAAAGGTTATGCTGCTCACTACAAATACAAAAATGGTGGCGAAGAAGAACATGGTTTGGATGTATGGCTGAACCTATTGCGCGAAGCGATAGAAAATGCCGAATCAAACGCGGTGGACTTTGTAGAAGATTTCAAAATGAATTTATATTCGAAAGAGATCTATATTTTTACACCAAAAGGAGATATTAAATCATTACCAAAAGGGGCAACATCATTAGATTTTGCTTTCAGTATTCACTCCGAAATCGGAATCACAACACGTGGAACGCGAGTAAACGGAAAATTAGTCCCTTTAAATTACGAACTTAAAAGTGGGGATCAGGTCGAAATTATTACCTCGGCCAACCAAAAACCTACTGCACACTGGCTTGATTATGTTACGACCTCAAGAGCGAAAACAAAAATCAAAAATGTACTAAACGAAAATACCAAAAAAATTGCCGATCACGGGAAAGAGTTGCTTACACGTAAACTTAAGCACCTAAAAATTACCCTGAATGAAACAACTGTAAATGAGATGGTAAACTTTTTTCATCTCAAAACAAGCTTGGATTTGTTCTACCGTGTTGGAATTGGATCTATCGAGAACCAACAACTCAAAGACTACGCTGCTCAAAAAGGAAATACCCTGATCAATTTCTTTAAAAATAAAATAAAACGCAGCGAAAAAACCGCTGCACCAGAAGTGCATAAAAATATCATGAATCAAAATTATGATATGTTGGTTTTTGGTAAAGAGCAAGACAAATTAGATTACAAATTATCTGCTTGTTGTAATCCTATACCAGGAGATGATGTTTTTGGTTTTGTGACTATTAATGAAGGAATAAAAGTCCATAAAAAAGATTGCCCTAATGCAATCTCGATGCAATCTAATTATGCTTATCGCATTATGCCTGCAAAATGGATTGACTCTAGCGAGCAAGAATTCAAAGCAATGCTGAATATTACAGGTATGGATACAATGGGATTAACCAATGAACTCACCAAAGTAATCTCAAATAATATGAATGTCAACATTCAAAGTATTTCATTAAGTGGTGACGCAGGACTTTTCAAAGGGCAAGTGATTGTGATTGTACAAAATAACCGCATTTTGAAAAAATTAATTGAAAATATCAAAAAAATTGATGGCGTAGACAAGGTAACTCGCGTGTACACCAATTAAAACCAAACCTATTTTAAGAATTTATTTTCGAGACCAAACCAAACAACAGCAGTCATTGCTTACAAAGCGTAACACTGTTTTGGTCCGAAAAATTATATTTTAACAAAGGGCAATTATCTGTGTAAAAACATAAAATTAAATTCAATCCTAGGGAACTATTAAATAATAATTTATCTTTGCCGAATATGACACTCATTTCCACAGATAACATCAAAAACCAAGAAATTGTAAAAAATGTTTTTACAATGTATCTTGAGAATAAAGGACATAGAAAAACGCCAGAACGTTATGCTATCCTTCAGGAAATTTACGATAGCGAAGAACATTTCGATGTAGAAAACTTATACATCAAAATGAAAAACAAAAACTATCGTGTAAGTCGTGCTACCTTATACAATACTATCGAGTTACTTTTGGATTGTGCCTTGGTGCGCAAACATCAATTTGGACAGAACCAAGCACATTACGAAAAATCATATTTTGACAAACAGCACGATCACCTTATCATGACCGATACCGGCGAAGTGGTAGAGTTTTGCGATCCACGCATCCAAATCATCAAAAAAACTATTGAAGAAATTTTTGATGTTGATATCACCAACCATTCTCTATATTTTTATGGTGCTAAGAAAAAGCCAAAAGTAGAAGAAGTTGTTGCTATTATTGAAGAAGATATCGAAAAAAAATAATAGAGAATTTAGTTTAAATAAAAGGTCGAACCTTACTGTGATTGACCATCAAAACAGATTAACGATTTAATAAAGAACTTAAAATGACCGTAGATTTATTACTAGGATTACAATGGGGAGACGAAGGAAAAGGTAAAATTGTTGACGTTCTAACCTCAAATTACGATATTATTGCTCGTTTTCAAGGAGGCCCAAACGCTGGACATACTTTAGAATTTGACGGAATAAAACACGTACTTAGAACAATTCCTTCTGGAATTTTTCATAAAACGGCGGTAAACGTAATTGGAAACGGTGTCGTAATTGACCCAGTTGTTTTCCAAAAAGAAATCGAAGGATTAGCAAAATTCAATATCGATATCAAAAAGAAATTAATCATTTCTAGAAAAGCACACCTAATTTTACCTACTCACCGTCTATTGGATGCAGCCTCTGAAGCTTCAAAAGGAAAAGCCAAAATTGGTTCGACTCTTAAAGGTATTGGCCCAACTTACATGGACAAAACAGGTCGTAATGGTCTAAGAGTTGGTGATATCGAATTGGAAGACTTTAAAGAAAGATACCGCGCCTTGGCTGACAAGCACGAAGCAATGATCGCTTTCTACGGAGTAAAATTAGAATATAACTTACCCGAACTAGAAGCTGAATTTTTTGAATCAATTGAAGAAATCAAAAAACTTGACTTTATTGATAGTGAAGAATACATGTACCAAGCTCAAAAAGCAGGTAAATCAATCTTATGTGAAGGAGCGCAAGGTTCTTTGCTAGATGTAGATTTTGGAACATATCCATTTGTAACTTCTTCAAACACCACAGCTGCAGGAGCTTGTACGGGTCTTGGAATTGCACCAAACAAAATCAAAGAAGTATACGGAATCTTCAAAGCATACACTACACGTGTAGGTAGCGGACCTTTTCCAACAGAACTTTTTGACGAAGATGGTTCTACAATGGCAAGAGTTGGTAACGAATTTGGATCGGTAACAGGAAGACAAAGACGTTGCGGATGGTTGGATATTGTAGCCTTAAAATATGCTGTTCAAGTAAACGGTGTAACGCAATTAATGATGATGAAAGGTGATGTGCTTTCTGGTTTTGATACCTTAAAAGTATGTACATCATACCAATACAAAGGAAAAGAAATCAGCCATTTCCCTTACAACATCGAGCCAGAAAATGTAACTCCTGTTTACAAAGAGTTCAAAGGATGGAAACAAGATTTAACAGGAATGACAACTTATGATGAGTTGCCTATTGAATTAAAAGAATATATTGACTTTATCGAGAAAGAGGTTGAAGTACCTATCAAAATAGTTTCTGTAGGTCCAGACAGAAAACAAACGATACTTAAATAATACCAAACGCTCTGACTTATCAGAGCGTTTTTTTTTTAACAAATACAAAAATGCAAAACCCTTCAATCAAAATCACAAATACCGAAGTACTCGCAAACGATTACTACCTACTCAACAAAGTAACCTTTGACTACCTCAACAAAAAAGGAAACTGGATTACCCAACGTAGAGAGGTATACGATCGCGGTAACGGAGCAGGAATCCTTTTATACAACAAAGAACACAAAACAGTGATTCTTACGCGCCAATTTCGCCTTCCCTCCTATTTAAACGGCAATCCAAGCGGTATGTTGATCGAAGTTTGCGCAGGCCTACTTGACGCAGACCAACCCGAACAATGCATCATCCGTGAGACCGAAGAAGAAACAGGCTACCGCATCACCGACGTTCAAAAGGTAATGGAAACCTACGTTTCTCCAGGTGCCGTAACTGAAATTCTATATCTTTTTGTGGGCGAATACACAGCAAACATGAAGGTAAGTGAAGGTGGCGGACTCGAACACGAACAAGAAGAGATTGAAGTCCTAGAATGGCCATTCGAAAAAGCATATAATATGATTGCAACAGGCGAAATTAAAGATGCCAAAACCATTTTATTATTACAATACGCCAAAATCAATTTAGGTTTGTAGCAAATAACTAGTTGGCTGCCATTTCAGGCTATACACTGCAAGTCCGCACAGGTCACCCAAAAAACATAATCCCCAAACGAGCTTCCTCCGGTCGCTGTTTGGGGATTTATTTTTTAAGGGCTCCCTGCTTGCGGGCTTTCCGTTTCTATCCTGGGCAGAATAGTCGTTTATCTAGTAAATTTTAAATTCTAAAGCAGTTTGTTTTTTAATTATCTTAGTAGCAATAGCAAACACTGCATATTAAACTTTTAAAATTTCAAATACATTTAGATTACAGACCAATTATCAAGGAAAAAAAAACTACTCTATGGCAAATACCTTCACGCAAATACACCTTCAATTTGTCTTTGCCGTAAAATATAGGAACGGCCTAATTCATCCTTCTTTCAAAAAAGAATTATACCAATACATCACTGGCATAATACACCATAATAACCATAAACTACTAGCAATAAACGGAATGCCTGATCACATTCATCTTTTCATAGGAATGCGACCATCACAGTCCATTTCAGAATTATTACAAGACATCAAAGGAAATTCGTCTAAATGGATAAATGAAAAACGGTTTTTAAAGGTAAAATTTGAATGGCAAGAAGGCTATGGTGCATTTTCTTATTCAAAATCTCACGTTACCAAAGTAATTCAATACATTCAGAATCAAGAAGAACATCATAAAAAAGAATCCTTCAAGGAAGAATACCTGAAGTTTCTAAAAGCCTTTGAAATCGAATTTGATGAACAATACATCTTTAAAGACCCAATCTAACAATATTAGGAATAGAATAAAAAATATATCATCCCTACGGGATTAATTTCTAGACCATTTTTGTTTTCTACCGATATGTCATCCCTACGGGATTGGCTTGCATTTGCACCAATTCGATTATGATAATCTATTCGGTATTTTAATGCTAAACCTTATCTGATTTCTACCGATATTTCATCTTTACAGGATTGATATAATGTCCCGTAGGGACAAAATATTGGTAGAAAAGACATTACAATAAATCCAGTAGTCCCGGAGGGACGATATAAAGACACGATCTTTAAATAACATTTTTGTTAGAATCTGATATCCATTATATATCATCCCTACGGGATTTAATTCCTAAACCGTTATTATTTTCTACCAATATATAATCCCTACGGGATTGGCCTTTGTTTGCACATATTCATTATTGGTAATCAATTCAGGGGTTTACTTCTAAATCTTATCTGTTTTCTACCGATATTTCAACCTTACAGGATTGATAGAATGTCCCGTAGGGACAAAATATTGGTAGAAAAGACATTATAATAAATACAGTAGTCCCGTAGGGACGATATAAAGACACGATCTTTAAATAACATATTTGTTTGAATCTGATATCCATATTATACCATTCCTACGGGATTTTATTGCTAAACCGTTTTTGTTTTCTACAGATATGTCATCCCTACGGGATTGGCTTGCATTTGCACCTAATTAATATTGTTAATCAATTCGGGATTTTGATGATAAACCGATTATCTTTTCTATCTATATTCTATCTGTACGGGATTGACAAAATGTCCCGTAGGGACAATATATTGGTAGAAAAAACATCATAATAAATCCAGTAGTCCCGTATGGACGATATAAAGACACGATCTTTAAATAAAATTTTTGTTAGAATCTGATATCCATTACATATCATCCCTACGGGATTTAACCCCTAAACTTTTATTGTTTTCTACGGATATGTCATCCCTACGGGATTGGCTTGTATTTGCACCAATTCAATAATGATAAGCAATTCGGGATTTTACGGCTAAACCGATTATCGTTTCTACCATTTTGCCTACCTACGGGATTGCCCCACATTAACTTCAATTCACTAATGAAAATCTATTCGCGATTTAATTGCTAAACCTTTTCTGTTTTCTACCATTATTACATCTCTATAAATTGACAGAATGCCCCGTAGGGACAATATATTGGTAAAAAAAAATCTACCTCAATTTCGTAGTCCCGTAGGGACGATATAAAAACATGATTTACATGACGCTCTATGATATAATATCTTGCCTAAACTCCTATATTTACAAACCAAAATTCACAAAATGAAAATCTATATCAAGAATATGGCTTGCGAGAGCTGTAAAGTGTTTGTAAAAGACGCGCTAGAAGAACTCGATCTACACCCTATTAAGGTAGAACTTGGAGAAGTTCAAGTTAAAGAGGAATTAAGCGAAGAAAAGAAACGAACATTAAATGCTAAAATAAAAACCGTTGGTCTTGAAATCATAGAAAGCAAAGGCGGAATTTTAATCGAAAAAATTAAAAATTCCTGCCAAGAATATGTAAACAACGAAGAAAATATCAAAATTAATATCTCTGATTATTTGAGCAAAAAATTAGATCTTGATTACAATTATATTTCTAATGCATTTTCTGAGGTTACTTCGAGTACTATAATTACTTATATCAATTTGATAAAAATGGAAAAGGCGAAGGAAATGATTTTATTCGAAGAATATAATTTTTCTGAAATAGCAACCAAACTTCATTTTAGTAGTTTGTCTGCATTTTCGACACAATTTAAAAAAGTAACAGGCTTCAATCCTACTCATTTTAAAAATGTGAAAGAAAAGCGAAGAGTTGCAATTCAGGAACTTAATGAAGATTTAGCCGATAAAAAACAATAAAATTCACAAGTAATACACTCAAAAAGTGAAGCCGTTATGGTATAAATACAATACTTTTACACACTAACGAATACGTACAATGAGTAACTTAAGTATCTTTTATGCCGATGACGACGAAGATGATATAATGTTTTTTAATGACGCTGTAGATAGCGTTGCAACAAGCCATACCAATATAATTGAACTCCATATTCATAAAAATGGAGAAAACCTTGTAGAAGGGATTATGAATAACAAATTCAAAAACGGAGTCGTTTTTCTAGATGTGAACATGCCAAAGAAATCTGGCCTTGAATTATTGAAAGAAATACGCAACGAACCGACTATTTATCAGGTACCAGTCGTGATGTACTCTACTAGTTCTAGTAAAGTGGATATCGAAATGAGTTTAAATTTTGGAGCAAATTATTATGCCATTAAACCATACGATTTCAACGACCTCATCAAAATGATTTCTGACGTAAGTAAAATCAATTGGATGTCACATAAGCCTGATTTAAACAATTTCATTTTAGTAAAATAACAACAACCAGCCAGACCAACGTCTGGCTTTTTTAATTTATAACTGCAGCCTTTTCGATCATAAAAACTACAAGGAGAATTTATTGTCAATGCTTTTAGGTCTACTTTAATTCATATTTCCAATATTTACGTAGTATCTAAAAATCATGATTTTCAGTAAGCTCGCACAAATATTTAAACGTAGCTCAAAATTTCACAATCAACTCACTACCAAAGCATTCTACCTTAATGCAATTGGCATTCTAGATACTGTTAGCAATATTAACATCTAGTATTAGATAATAACTTTTAAGCGAAAGCACAATCAAATACCTGCAATAAGTCCTAAAATGTAATGAAAAATGGTGCATAAATTGTAATTATATAACTACACCATAAAATTCTATAATTTTCTAAATAGACAATTGAATCATCTTTGTATTGTTGAAATTCTATTACTAATTCAAAAAACAAAACACGATGAACACACAATTTTCAAAAGTAGGAAAGACGTACGCAAAATCTAAATTAACCAATAGAGAAGATGACCCTTGGACAAAAACAACTTCGCTTTATGGCAAAGAGGTAAAAGAGTTAACTAGCAACACGATTCCGCAAAATCTAAGATTATGGAAAAGATTATAGCAAAAGTCGAAGGCATGGGTGCGATAGTATCTAAAGCAGGAACCACCTTTAGAGTGTGGGCACCCAATGCGGACAAAGTGTATGTTACGGGCACATTCAACGAATGGAGCAAAAGTAAAAACAAACTCAAGGCAGAAGAAAATGGCTATTGGGCAGTTACGGTAAAAAATGCAAAAGCAGGTGATGAATACAAGTTCATCATTCACAATGGTAAGCAAATCTTGGAGCGTAATGATCCTTACGCCAAAGAGATGACTAACAGTAACGGAAATTCATTGGTTACAAACATCGAATTTGAATGGGAAGACCAAGATTTCGAAATGAAATCATGGAACAATTTGGTAATTTACGAATTGCACGTTGGTACCTTCAATAGAAAACAGGAAGACCAAGTGGCTACGTTTGAAGATGTAATCAAGAAAATTCCATATTTGAAATCATTGGCAATAAACTGCGTTGAAATACTACCAATTGCCGAATTTGCTGGAGGTATCTCTTGGGGTTACAACCCATCGTATCCATTTGCCATTGAGCGTGATTATGGTGGTGCAGAAGCATTTGCAAAAATGGTAAATGCTTTTCACAAAGAAGGTATAGCCGTAATTTTGGATGTTGTTTACAATCATTTTGGCCCTTCGGATATGGATTTATGGCAATTTGATGGCTGGTCTGAAAATGATAAAGGTGGAATTTATTTCTACAATGATCACAGATCTGAGACTCCATGGGGTGATTCAAGACCTGACTATGGTCGCGACGAAGTTCGTCAATACATACGAGACAATGCCTTGATGTGGATTGAAGATTATCATTGTGATGGTTTACGAATGGACGCTACCTCATACATACGTTATGAAGGTGGTGGATTGGGATATGATACAGAAATACCAGAAGGAAATCAGTTAATGAGAGATATTAATGCTGAAATTAACTCAAAATATCCAGGTAAATTAACTATTGCCGAAGATTTGAAAGGTGATGATTTGGTAACACTATCTACTGAGAATGGTGGATTAGGTTATGGATCACAATGGGACATGAATTTTGTACACCCAGTTAGAAAAGTTTTAATTGAACAAGGAGATGAGCACCGCGATATGCAAGCATTAGTTGATGCCATCTTATTTAAATACAATATAGATGCTTTTGAAAGAATTATATATACCGAATCTCATGATGAGGTTGCGAATGGCAAAGCGCGCGTACCTGAAGAGATTGAGCCAGGAAACGCAGATAGCTTCTTTGGCAAGAAGAGAGCAATCTTAGGAATTGCTATTACTCTAACATCACCAGGAATCCCGATGTTGTTTCAAGGTCAGGAATTTATTGAAGATGAATATTTTCAAGATACAGAAGCACTTGATTGGGACCAACAGAAAAAGCACAAGGGCATTACTAGAATGGTAAGAGACTTGGTACGCTTGCGAACTGAAGAAAAATTTGAAACCCAAGGATTAAAAGGGCAATTCACCAAAATTTTGCACTTTAATGAACAGAATAAAGTACTGGCCTACGCACGATCTACTAAAGAAGATTTTAGTGATTCGACGGTGGTGCTTGTAAATTTATCAAACGTATCGTACGAAAATTACAGTTTTGGAATCACGCAAGCAGCGGGTTTTCAATTGGTATTTAATAGTGATTGGACAGGATATGATGAAGAATTTACCGATATGGAAGTTCATCCTATTCAAATTGATCAGGAAGGTTATGACAATGAAGCCATGAAGGCAACGTCAAACTTACCAGCTTATGCTGCATTAATTTTTGTACCTACAACAAACGAGGATTAAATTGTTTTTTTTGCGAAAAAGTAATAGAATAAGACTTTTGCAAATTCATCAAAATTATAGAACATCAAAAAGGGAATTCAAAACTAATTTGAATTCCCTTTTTTTTTATGCTATGTGAGGAACATATTGATATCTCCTATATTTGATATAGTAGTAAAACGTGCAAGACATAATTTTAATATTGTTTGACTAAGTTGATTCCTTATAACTTGATAACACTTAATCGGTCAATTTGGTAACACCCTTATTTATTAGGTTGTGGTGTCATTCTCAAATAATATTTGATGCGGTTGAATCCTTTTGGGAATTTCGCTGGAATATCTTCGTCTTTGATAGCAGTTGAAATTACAACGTCATCACCGTCTTTCCAGTTTGCTGGAGTAGCTACACTATAATCAGCTGTTAATTGCAAACTATCAATCACACGAAGTAATTCGTCAAAATTTCTTCCTGTTGACGCAGGATAGGTCAAGATCAACTTCACTTTTTTGTCTGCACCAATTATAAATACCGAACGTACCGTTAGCGTATTATCAGCATTTGGGTGAATCATATCATATAGATTGGCCACTTCTTTACTTTCGTCAGCGATAATTGGGTATTGTAGGGTTACATTTTGAGTCTCCTCAATATCCTTAATCCATTTCAAATGCGACTCTACACCATCTACACTCAAAGCAATTACTTTGGTATTTCGTTTTTGAAATTCAGGAAAATAGTTTGCTACTGTTCCTAACTCGGTTGTACATACAGGCGTGAAATCGGATGGGTGCGAAAACAAAACTCCCCAAGAGTCACCTAGCCATTCATGAAAACTTATTTTTCCTTGTGTTGTATCTGTAGTAAAATCTGGAGCTATATCTCCTAATCGTATTGTTGCCATAGTGCTATGTAATTTTAAATTTTGATTAAAATTAGGAAAAAAAAGGCAAATAGTGCTAGTATCAAATCATAAATAAAGGCTAAAAGGACTTTTAGACGGCACTATATTGCGCAACAAAGTACCAAAAAATAAGAGAAATGAACGATAGCGGAATCCCATATCCAATCATCATGCTCGCTAGTCGAGGCTTGAGACCATAGCTTGCTGCCAAAATACTTGCGGTAATATTGGATGCCATAGCGGTTTCCATTAATACCACCCCAATCATGGACGATTTTTGACCCAAAATCATCACATACAACACATAGATCAATGCAGGAGTCAAGATTAATTTGTACAAAAGACCAAAACCCAAAAAGCGCCAATGTTGACTTTTACGCTCAAATCGCAACTGCAACCCTACCGATGTTAATGCCAATGGCGCCATAATACTTCCTAAACTTTTCAGGATGATTTGTAGATTTTCATTAATTGAAATCGAAAAAACATTCAGTAAGCAAGCGATAATAAAAAACACAAAGGGAGGAAATTTAAAAACTCGAACCAACATTTGCATGGGATTCAGATTGTCTTTCGAAAAATAAGTTGCCACAAAAATACCCAAAGTAGATAACACGACTACAGTCCCTGGCTGATCAACCAAAATAGCAATCTTTAGCCCCGCTTCGCCATACAAAGCACTAATAATTGGGTATCCTAAGAACGATGTGTTTCCGAGACCAGCAGTCAAGACAAGGCAACCGATTAATTTGTTGGACCATCCCCATTTTTTTCCTAGAAAATAAAACAAAAGAAAAGCCACTACAAAACCGATCCACGCTGCACCAATAGGGTATAAAAGTTCATTACTCCAAACTAATTTTGGAATATAATACAATACAATTGCAGGTAAACAAACCGTCACCACAATTTTGTTCAGGATTTTGTAAGCCGATAAAACTGGAAACTTTCTAACATTTTGCAAAACGATTCCCAACAGCAGGAAGACAAAAATAAGAATGATATTAAACATAGCCTGGTTTTAATTTGTACTATTTTTAAGTAAAAAAACCAACCGTATTTTTAAAAACAGGGTTGGTTAGCATAAAATTTATAGATCGAAAAATTATTTTCTAGCCAAAATCTTTTTATTAATGGCTTTTACCAAAGCAGGGCCTTCATAAATAAATCCGGTATAGAGTTGTACCAAACTTGCACCTGCATCTAATTTTTCTAAAGCATCTTCGGCGGTATGTATCCCTCCTACTCCGATGATTGGAAATGATTTATTGCTTTTTTGAGATAAAAATCGAATCACCTCTGTAGATCGTTTTGTCAATGGTTTTCCTGACAGGCCACCCATTTCCGTTTTGTTTTCTGACTGTAAACCTTCACGGGAGATTGTTGTATTGGTGGCAATTACACCTGCAATTTTGGTAGCATTAACAATATCAATAATATCTAGTAATTGATCGTCTGTCAAATCTGGAGCGATTTTTAGTAAAATTGGTTTTTGTTTTGGCTTGGCTATATTTTTATTTTGTAGTGTTTGCAACAATTGTGTCAATGGTTCTTTGTCCTGCAAGGCACGCAAATTGGGCGTGTTTGGTGAACTAACATTCACAACAAAATAATCTACGTGAGCATACAAGGCATCAAAACAAATTTCGTAATCTAAAGTTGCCTCTTCGTTGGGTGTAAGTTTATTTTTACCAATATTTCCACCAATCAAAACGCCGTTGTTTGATTTCAATCGTTCAACAGCTTCAAGTACACCACCATTATTAAAACCCATTCTGTTGATAATCGCTTGGTCTTCTTTTAACCGAAAGAGACGCGTTTTTGGATTTCCATCTTGTCCTTTGGGAGTTAAAGTTCCGATTTCGATAAAACCAAAACCAAAATTGGATAATTCTTTGTACAATTTCGCATCCTTATCAAAACCAGCTGCTAGTCCGACCGGATTTTTAAATTTCAACCCAAACACTTCTGTTTCCAAACGTTTATCATCTACCAAATACAAAGATCTGTACAAAGCACTAAAACCAGGGATTTTTGAGGTAAAACGAACTAATGAAAAAGTGAAGTAATGTACTTTCTCAGGGTCAAAACAAAAAAGTAAGGGACGTAATAGTAACTTGTACATAGCTGATTTTTTAATTTTGGCAAAAATACTACTATCTAACCGAAATAGAAACTGTTGAGAAGTATTTTTAAGCTGCAATCTACCTAATATACATGCTATAAAAGTTTATTTCTTTATTTTAGCTCGTACTAAAAACTTTCGTTACTTTATATCATAAAATTATACTCTTATGAATCTGAATAAAAACTGGCACCAAAGCTACCGTGAAAATCTTAATTATGGTGGCCGAATAGCTGATGCTGTCGCCAAAGGAATGGGATCTTGGCGCTTTATTATCATCCAAACTGTCTTTGTAATCATTTGGATGGGACTAAATATGGTTGCCTTTTTCAAACATTGGGATGCTTATCCATTTATTTTGTTAAACTTATTGTTTTCTACCCAAGCTGCTTATGCTGCACCTATAATTATGATGGCACAAAACCGTCAAAATGAACGTGACCGTGTACAAGCACAAGACGACTACAACACCAACAAAGAAGCAAAACTCGAAATTGAAGCTTTGGCTGATAAATTAAACTCCATCGAAATCGAAAAATTAGATAAGATTATTCGAATTCTGGAGGAAATGAAATAGATTGTTTTTCAACACGAATTGCACGAATTGGCACAGATTTATTTTGTAGCTAACAAAGTAAACACAGATTCCACAGATTAACACAGATTATTATTTAAGTTTTATTTTATTTCGATAATCTGAGTTGAAAAAAACTCTTTTCACACGCCACACAATATGCTCCCTATGAGAGTAAAACGACTAGATATAGCACTTTCAAAATCTATGAATCTATGTGTTTAAAAAAACTCCTGTTTATACCTCACTCACTATGTAAACTATGAGAGTAAAACGACTAGATATAGCACTTTCAAAATCTATGAATCTATGTGTTTAAAAAAACTCTTTTCACACCTCACACACTATGTTCCCTATGAGAGTAAAACGACTGAACATAGCACTCCAAAATGCTATGAATCTATGTGTTTAAAAAAAAAGTCCTACTTACACCTCACACACTATGCGTCCTATGAGAGTAAAACGACTGAAATTTATAATACAAAATTCTATGACTCTATCTGTTTAAAAAAAAGTCCTACTTACACCTCACACACTATGCTCCCTATGAGAGTAAAACGACTAAATATAACACTACAAAACTCTATGAATCTATGTGTTTAAAAAAACAAACAGATAGATTTTGTCCAGTTTCTCAAAAAAAAATTACCACAAATAATACCGCTAGATTCCTACGGAATCACAGATTATGCAGAAACTTAGCGAATCTCTGCGCATTCTCTCTATGAATCTTTGCGGACCAAACTTTTAATTAAATCGAAAAAGGTATCTTTGCTTCTTCACAAAAAAAATAAATTTATGCAACCTATTATAGATCGTTTCATCAGTTACGTAACCATAGACACCGAATCTGACTCAAAGTCTGCTACTACTCCGAGTACCCAAAAGCAATGGGATCTAGCCAATTTATTGGTAACGGAATTAAAAACTATTGGTATGCAAGATGTTACTATAAGTGACAAAGCTTATATCATGGCAACTTTGCCATCAAATGTTGAGCATGAGGTACCAACTATTGGTTTTATATCGCACTTTGATACAAGTCCCGATTTTTCTGGTGCGAATGTAAAACCGCAAATAATTAGAGATTATGACGGAAATGATATTGTACTAAATGCAGCTCAAAATATCGTTTTGTCTCCGAACTATTTCAAGGATTTATTACAATATAAAGGGCAAACCTTAATTACAACGGACGGAACAACACTTTTGGGTGCTGATGATAAAGCAGGAATCACAGAGATTGTTACTGCAATGGAATACTTAATCAATCATCCTGAAATCAAACATGGTGAAATTAAAGTAGGTTTTACTCCTGATGAAGAAATTGGTCGTGGAGCACATCATTTTGATGTAGCACAATTTGGTGCCGAATGGGCCTATACCATGGACGGAAGTCAAGTTGGTGAACTGGAATATGAAAACTTTAATGCTGCCGGAGCTACTATTACCTTCAAAGGTAAAAGCGTACACCCTGGTTATGCCAAAGGTAAAATGATCAATTCTCTATTGATTGCTAATGATTTTATAAACGCATTACCAAAAAAAGGCATACCACAAGAAACTAAAGGTTACGATGGTTTTTTTCATGTACACCACCTTGCAGGAACCATTGAGGAAACCGTTTTGGAACTGATTATCAGAGATCACAGCAAACTAAAATTCGAAAAACGAAAAGAATTAATTTCGAAAATAACAGCAAAAATCAATAAAAAATATTCCAAGCAATTTGGAGAAGATATTGTTATCGCTGTCGTAGAGGATCAATATTACAACATGAAGGAAAAAGTAACTCCTGTAAAACATATTGTAGACATTGCGGCCAAAGCGATGAAAGAGGTAAATGTAAAGCCAATTATCAAACCCATCCGTGGTGGAACAGATGGTTGCCAACTATCTTATATGGGATTACCTTGCCCGAATATATTTGCTGGTGGACACAACTTTCATGGTAAATATGAGTACGTACCTGTAGAGAGCATGCAAAAAGCGGTAGAAGTAATTGTGAAAATTGCAGAGCTTACTGCTTTACCAAACTACGGTTTACCAGTACCAAAGGCCAAAAAATAAAAAGTAATTTGTACTTGATTTTAAAGACTTACCCCAAAGGAGCAATCGCTTTTTTGGGGTTTGTTATTTTTTGTTCGAAAGCAAAGTTTATCCTTTTGTAATTTTTTCGGGATACTTCTGTGATACTTGAGGCGGATATTTGCAATAACAAAAATGAATAACAAATTTAAAATCAAAATTATGAAAAGAATTTTTATCGCAGTTTTCGCATTAGCATTGACTTTCACAACAGTATCATGTTCTAACGATTCAGATCCAGCAGCAACAACAGTAACCGTAGACTCAGCTGCACCAATTGGAGCATTTACAGTTTCAAAATCTGGAACCCTTACAGCGCAAAATGGAACGCCAACAACTGGTAAAATTGAAACAGGTACTGACAGCCAAGGTAACTCCTTCGTACATTTAGGAACTGACTTCAAAACAGAATTAGGAACCGGGACTGCAACAGTTTATCTTTCTAAAACGGCAACTTTCACCTCTAGTCCAGGAACCGGAAATCCAGATTTAAAATTGGTAGGTATTGTAACTAAAAATGGTGAAGCCTACTACAAATTATCAGGAGCTGCCCCTGCAGACCTACCTTACGTAATCATCTGGTGTGGTACAGCAGGTATTCCTTTTGGAAATGGACTATTAAAATAACAATTTAGTTTTTCTGCAACAAAAGGCATTGGTATCTATCAATGTCTTTTGTTATTTAAATACAATATTATGAAAAAATACTTTTATACCTTAACAATACTCGCCTTCTGTTTCCCAATGCTATCCATCGCACAAAGCGGTTGGACCAAAGCAAAGAATACCTGTTTTGTAAAACTAGATTACAGTAGTTATACCTCATCTGATTTTAGAAATAATGTGGGAAACAAATTAAAAACAAGTGACTTCACCCAAAATGCAATTTCAGTTTATGGAGAATACGGAATCACAAATCGCTTGACTGCCATTGGGTTTTTACCTCTTTATAAACAAAATGGATATGAAACCACTAATAATGTGAGTGGTCTTGGTGATCTTAAATTAGAATTAAAATACGCCTTATTGCAAAAGTCTTTCCCACTTTCGATCGCAATTGCACCGGAATTTCCAACGGGGAAAAAAGATAATTTTGCCACCAATAAAAACAATCCGTTAGAGACAATCAATCTACCTTCAGGAGATGGAGAATTTAATGTTTGGACTACTTTGGCCGTATCACATTCTTTTGCACCTTCAAAATTATATGCAAGTGCGTTCACCGCATTCAATTATAGAACAAGCTACAAAGAGCGTGATTTTCAAAATCAATTTCAAGCTGGTGTCGAAGTGGGTTATCAATTCTTTGACAAACTTTGGGTAAACTCAAAAGTTTCTGTTTTGACAGGTGTTGGTGCTGATCCAGAATTTTCAGACTTTATTAGAGGTGATGGAACAAGCTACACAGGAATGTCTGTGGGCGCAATGTATGAACTAAACAAGAACTTTGGACTTACTGCACAGTACTTTAATTCGAATAGTGCCATCGTAAAAGCTAAAAACGTTTACGCAAACAACATTTTGTCGGTTGGAATTGTGTATCAAAAGAAATAATTTTTATTTCTTACCCTAATCCGTTATATTTACAAATACCACCTAAAAGCAATAGACCCATGAAGAAAATATTGATGATTGAAGATGATCCGTCTATTGTAGAATTGGCGACGATTCACCTCAAAGACATACACTGTGAGGTGACCAAATCGTATGCCGGATTTGAGGGATTACACCTTGCTACGACAGGTACCTATGATGTCATTATCCTAGACATTATGTTGCCCGAAATCGATGGAATCGAAATTTGCAAACGCATTCGAGCCGAAAAAATTAAAACACCAATTTTAATGCTTACCGCAAGAAGCGAAGAAATTGACAAAATTATAGGGCTAGAAACTGGAGCCGATGATTATCTCACAAAGCCATTTAGTATTCGAGAATTTATAGCTCGAATAAAAGCTTTGATACGTCGAACCGAAATGCTTGCACCAGAGCCAGTAGAAATTCCTGAGATTTTGCAGTGCCAAAATCTTATGATGAATACCACCAAGAGAAAAGTTTCTCTTGACGACAATAAGATTGAGCTAACACCAAAAGAATTTGATTTGTTGTACCTATTTATGTCTAATCCTGGCATTAGTTATTCACGTGAAACCTTACTAAATGTAGTATGGGGATATGAATTTTCGGGTTATGAGCATACGGTAAACTCACATATTAACCGCCTACGCACTAAGATTGAAAACAACCTAACCAACCCACGATTCATCTTGACTACTTGGGGAATTGGTTACCGTTTTACGGACGAAATTAAATAATGATGGAACAAAAAAGATACAATAGTTTATTCTGGAAAATATCATTGGTATTCTTCCTGCTACTCGCCATGGTGGGTGTGGCGCACGTATACATAAGCTACCACTCATCACGAGAATATCTCGAAGAAGTTAACCAACGACTCAACCACGATACTGCCAAAAACATTATCGACAACTCTACTCCCTTCTATAACGGACAAGTAATTAAACCCGCATTGGATGAAATGTTTCATCACGTGATGGCAATAAACCCTAATCTTGAAGTCTACTTGGTCGACCCAAAAGGAAAAATAATCGCATGGTTTCCGCCAGAAAAAAAGCTGACGCTACAAAAAATAAGTATTGACCCTATCAAACTATTTATAGCAGATCAAAACAAAACGTTGATTAAGGGCGACGATCCGCTTAACCCTGGAACTCAAAAAGTATTCTCGGCTCACCCGTTGACCATGAATAATATGCTTTATGCCTATATTTATGTGGTGCTGAATGGCGAAAAAAAGCAAGCTACATCAGACACCTTATTTGCTAGTTACTTATGGCAAATTAGTTACCGAACGATGGCAATAACCTTATTTTTTACGTTTGTAATCGGATTGCTTATCATTCGAACCATAACCAAAAACTACTCAAAAATATTGCTAGTCATGCAACGTTTTAGAGAAGGAGATTTGCATGCTCGAATAGACCTAGACAGTATTAATAGTGAAAAACAATTGGCTACCATGTTCAACGAAATGGCAGACATACTCACCACCAATATTGATAAATTGAAGGAAGTCGAAAATTTAAGGCGCGAGTTAATCGCCAATGTTTCGCATGACCTACGCACACCAATCGCGATCATACGTGGGTACCTCGAAACCTTACAGATGAAAGAGGACACCATCACTGTCGAAGATCGCAAACGATACATTGATATTGTGAGCCAAAGTACGGTTAAGCTTGAAAAGTTGGTCAACGAATTATTTGAACTATCAAAATTGGAAGCCAACCAGATTAGGCCCCAAAAAGAGCCCTTTATCATTAGTGAACTGGTAAATGATATAAGTTCGAAATACCAAATCATCGCCATTGATAAAAAGATTAAAATTGAAACCTATTTATCGAAAGAGCTTGCGCCCGTATTGGCAGATATTTCATTGATCGAAAGGGTGATTCAAAACCTGCTAGACAATGCGCTTAAATTTACACCTGAAGGCGGAACCATCAGCATCATTACTGAAAAGTGTCTCAATAATACCGTAAAAATCACCATCTCGGATACCGGAATTGGGATTCCTGAGAAAGATCGTGAACGTATTTTTGCTCGTTATTACCGCGCTAACAATTATACTGATTTAAAAAATAGCACAGGACTAGGATTGGCTATTGCCAAAAAAATATTAGACCTACACGATTCGACACTTGAACTTATTTCTGCTGAAGAAAAAGGAAGTTCGTTCATCTTTAAATTAAAATGTAGTTAAGTATAAAAAATAAAGTAAAGTACTTCTAACCTACTTTGATCAATGCAACATGTATAGTGTTTGTATGATCGAAGTAGGTTTTTTTATTGCTTATTTTTTTCTATACAAATACATAAGAGATAGAAACCTATTCTTATTATCAAAAAGGACTACCACATTTTTACACTATTACGTTGTAATCTATACGCTAAAACATTGTCCAAAAGGCTGTTCGAATTACATATTCGGATGGTCTTTTTGTATAAATTATACCAAGATTTTCTTAAGAAAGGGCTTCTATTTGCCACTATACAACTTCATTTTGAGGCAAAAATTACCTTTAGACTACGATTAAGAATCATTATGTTTTCTTTATCAAATCATTAACTAAAAAATGATCCTGACGGCTTTATTCATTACACTCGTGTTTTTATGAGCAATACTTTACAATTTCGTTAACAAATAAAAAAAAATATTTCAATTTTTTTCTAAAAAACGAGGTGTAAACAAGGTAAAATAGTACAACTAAGAGGTAATTTATGAAGTATCTCCTACTCGTAACTTGAGATAAATTTGTGAGTATCACAATGATTTAATTAACAAATTTCAGCTTTTACGCTACTCGTTTTAGTCAAAGTAGTAGCATCATAAAACAATAAAATCTGTATCGATTAATAAATTATAACAACTGTTTTTTAGATTGAAATAGAATTAAAAACAGCAATTAATAAAATCAATTTGAAGATAATACATCAGATGCTCCCCCCATGAATCATCTGATTTAATACCCTCGTTATCAGATTAACACATATGAATTTTGTTAGCACCAACAAAGTATACTAACAAGAAATGTAATTCGAACTTAATACCTCTTAATAAAAAAAGCCTATGCAGAAAAAAATCGTATAAAAATAACTGATGAAAAAAAATTAAAAAAAAAAATATGAATCAAAACCTTCGGAACAAAGTAAATTTACTTTTTCCATTCCAAAGTAAAGTCAGAACAAGATCAATATCTGTGCTGTTTACAGTGTCTTGTCTTGTGATGCACACCAATTCGCATGCGGCTTATAGCAACAAAGTAACTCCGCTAATCAAAAGCTATTTAGACCAGCAAACTCCAATAAAAGGTACCGTCAAAGATTCTGATGGGTTACCTATTCCTGGAGTAAATGTGCTAATAAAAGGTACAACCATCGGTACGACTACCGACATAGATGGTAATTATATTTTAGCAACTTCTAGCACGGCCAAAACGCTTGTGTTTTCGTACCTAGGAATGAAGACTGAAGAAGTAAACATTAATGGAAAAACAGTGATCGATGCTACTTTAGCAAGTGATGCTGCTGCATTAAGTGAAGTTGTTGTCATTGGATATGGGACGATTAAGAAATCAGATTTGACGGGTTCAGTAGCATCTGCAGATACCAAAGAATTAAATAAAACTCAAAACACCTCCATCGCACAAGCAATTCAGGGTCGTTTAGCGGGTGTAACGGTAACCAAAAGTTCTGGTGATCCTGGTGCTACTCCAACCGTGCGTATACGAGGAATCGGTACTGTAAACGGAGCCGATCCATTGTATGTTGTTGATGGTGTGCCAATTAATGATATTTCTAGCATTAACATGGCCGATGCAAAATCAGTTGAGGTATTGAAAGATGCTTCTGCAACAGCAATTTATGGTTCTAGAGGTGCAAATGGAGTGGTTATGATTACTACAAAAGGTGGTCAAAAAGGTGCGCCAACAATTACTTATAGTACTTATGCTAGTGTACAAAATCGAATTGACAATCTACAGGTTTTGAACTCAAATCAATGGGCAACATTGTACAATGAAGCAAATGTAAATGATGGTAAACCAGCTAATCCTAATTTAACCGATCCCTCTTCGTTACCAAACTACAATTGGAAAGATGCCGTTTACAAAACAGGAACAATGCAAAGTCATCAATTGGCTGTAACAGGTGGTGGAGATAAATCAACCTATTATGTTTCTTTTGGATCAGTTGCACAAAAAGGTGTTATTGATCAATCTTCATACAAAAGAACCAATTTTAGAGTAAATAATACCTACCAGATTAAACCTAAAATCAAATTGGGTACCAACTTACAATATGCTTCATCCAACACTGTAGCAGTTCCTCAAAACGGGTTCAATTCGAATCTAAAAAGTGCCTTTGTGGGTTACATTATAGATCCTGTTACTCCGTTATATAATGCTGATGGTTCTTTAGGTTTGTCCAAATACTCTTTGCAGGCCGTGAGCCCACTAGGATTAGTACAATATGGAAAAACACCTTCTAGCGAAGAAAGCTTTTTAGGAAACGTATTTATTGAAGCTGAAATTTTAAAAGGATTGACTTTTAAGTCCAATTATGGTCTTCAAATCAATACGCATGACGTTAATAATTTTAGGCCAGTATACAATGTTTCTCCACGATTTAATGCTCCTGTGAGTGTGTACAGTATACAAAGAAACCAAAATCGTGTAATGATTGTTTCTAATACTTTAAATTACAACAAACAATTTGGTAAAAAACATAGTTTGAATGCTTTATTAGGTCAAGAGCAACAAATTCTAAGTTCAAATTCTGTTAGCGGTCAACAAAGTAATATTCCTAGTAGTGTCGAGAACCCAACTGTTGGAGCGGGAGATTCTTCTACGTCCATCCTTAACGGTGGTATTTCTAGATCAGAATTAGTTTCGTTTTTTGGTAGATTAAATTATAATTATGATGAGCGTTACTTGTTAACGGGTACCTATAGAGTAGATGGTTCTTCTCGCTTTGGAGCCAACAATAAATGGGCTAAGTTTCCTTCTCTTGCTGCTGCATGGAACGTTCATAACGAAAAATTCTTTCACGCAAATGCTATTGACCAATTAAAATTAAGAGTTGGGTGGGGTAAAACGGGTAATCAAAATATTCCTATTTCTGCTGTTTTCAACACTCTTAACGTTGGTACAAACTATTTGTACGGCAGCGACAATACCGCACTGGGAGTTGCACCTTTGACTCCTGGGAATCAAAATCTAAAATGGGAATCGACTGTTTCTACCAACTTTGGACTTGACCTTGGTATAATGCATAATTCAATCACTTTCTCTGCCGATTACTTTATTAAGAATACGACAGATATGTTGATGCCTAGCCCAATACTTCAAACGTCAGGTTATGCAAATTACCCGTACACAAATGCAGGAAACATCCAAAACAAAGGATTGGAACTTACTGCTAATTATAAAAAATCAATCAAAGATTTTTACTTTAGTGTGGGTGGTAATATTTCATTCATCCAAAATAAAGTTCTTAGCCTGAATGGGGATGGAAGTATCATTCAAACAGGAGATAGCGATCCATTTTACAACATCAGTAGAACGGAAGCAGGTCATCCATTAGCATCTTTCTATGGCTATCAAATGGCTGGAATCTTTCAAAATCAAAACGAAGTGAACACAAGCGCTACCTTACCTAATACAAAACCTGGTGATGTAAAATACAAAGATTTGAACGGTGACGGAAAAATTGATGATAGCGACAAAACATTTATTGGATCTCCTTTCCCAAAATTCACTTACGGAATCAATCTCGATTTATCATACAAACAATTTGATTTCACCGCCTTTTTTCAAGGAAGTCAAGGAAATAAAATTTACAATACCACAGACTATTGGTTGCAAACAGATATTTCAACAAATTCTAGTACTGCTATTTTGGACCGTTGGACAGGTGAAGGAACATCAAACACAGTACCAAGAGCCTCTTTTGCTAGTACCAACAATAACTCCCAATTATCAAGTCGTTTTGTAAAAAACGGTTCCTATTTGAGATTAAAAAATGTTCAAATTGGATATTCATTTAAAGATGATTTTTTAAAGAAGTCTTTTATCTCCAAACTTCGTTTGTACGTAGCTGCTCAAAACTTACTGACTTTTACTAAGTATGATGGATTAGATCCAGAAGCTGGGGTAGATCCTTCTCAAAATAGCCCTTTGGACATCGGTATTGATAGAGGTAGATACCCATCTGTTAGATCGTACACTTTAGGTCTTGATATTAACTTTTAAAAAACAGAAAAATGAATTTGTATACTATAATTATAAAAAACTCCAGGTATTGCTGTATAGCAGCAGTTGCCTTACTAGCCTCCTGCAGCAATGAATTGGAAGGAAAAGTATATGGTACTCCTGTATTGGAAAACTTCTACCAAAATCCTGCTGATGCCGAGCAGGGTCTAAATGCTGCCTATAATCCTATGAGGGAAATGTATGGTAAAGAAAATTTTTGGGCAGGAATGTCTTGCGATATTACCTTTGGTGACGTAGGAACTGACGATTTTTTGAAAGGTGGAATTAGCGTTGTTGACAATCTTCCTTTGTACCAGAAAGAAAGTTACAACATTCCGACTTCCAATATTGCCGTGAGCAGAATATGGCAAATCAATTACAAGGGAATACTGTACTGCAACTTAATATTAAGCAAAGTACCAGACATTACCTTTACTGATGCTACCCGAAAAGCCGAAATTTTGGCCGAAGCACATTTTATGCGTGCGTATTATTACTTTGACTTAGTAAATAGTTTTGGTGGTGTTCCTATTATTGATAAAGTACTCGAGCAAGGAGAATACAATGTACCCCGTTCAACAGAGCAGGATTCATATACTTTTATCGAAAATGATTTAAAAGCTGCAATCACTGATTTACCTTCTCGTTTAGATAAACCACAATCTTACCAAGGTCATGCAGACAAAGGTGCTGCTTTGGGTTTGATGATGCGAGTGTCTATCTATCAAAACAAAATGGATCAAGTCAAAACATATGGTGATCAATTGTTTGCTCTCGCCTTTACATTATATCCTACTTACAGCTCCCTTTTTCAAACCGAAGGAGAATGGAATTCTGGTTCCCTTTTCGAAATTAATTATACGACTAATACGAGCTTACTCGGTACAAGTATACCGCAATTTATAAGTCCCATAAGCAAAAAAGGATATGCTTGTATGCAAGCAAAACCAGAGTTGATAAGTGAATTTGAAGCTAATGACCCAAGATTAACAGCAACATTATACCAAACACCTGTTACATATGGCACAGGATGGTTCATTAGAAAATATGCTTGGGCTCCGTTTAGTAATTACCCTACTCCTACTGTTGGCGGGAACAATAATAGCTCAAATAACATTAGAGTTATTAGGCTAGCAGATGCTTATTTAATGTATGCTGAGGCTGTTTACAATACTAATCCAGCAGACGCAATCAAATATGTTAACCTAGTCAGAGCAAGAGCAAGAGGAACAAATACTGCCATCTTACCTGCTCTACCGGCAACGCTATCGGGTACACCTTTATTGAATGCTATCTATCATGAAAGAAGAGTAGAATTGGCAGGTGAAGGATTTAGATACCACGACCTTGTTAGGACCAATAGAGCGCAGACTATCTTAGGTCCGCTTGGATTTATAAAAGGTACGCACGAAATAATGCCACTTCCGTACTCGGAGATAACACTTTCAAATGGTATTTTAAAGCAAAATAATTATTAATTAAAGCATTAAAATTTCATTTACAACTACAATCAATGCCTCAAAAAGTAATCTTATTTGAGGCATTTTTTATTCCTATCTCTTCTAACTTCTTACCAAAAAACGATCATTATTGGTATTCGAAACACATTGCAGAAAAAACTTAACATTGGAAAAACACAAAGACAAAACTTACTAAATATCAACCAATTAAACCAACGCAACAAAGATAAAAAGACCTAGAATTTACCTAAAATTCATACACCATAAAAAACTTAACATTGGAAAACGGTATTATTTCATACATTTGCATAACAATTACATAACATTAAGTTAACACTGATTTTTACCGCTAGTACTTAATTTTTAAACGAAAATATATAATGGTCCGCAATCAAAAAAAACAAGAAGTTGAACCTGTTGTTCCTAAAAACAATGAGGTAGTTGAAAACAAAGTAGAAGAAACTATTAAAACTCCTACGGAAGAAATTGCAATACAAGAACCTGAGACTGTTGCCGAAATTACAACTAAAACAACTGTCGAAGAAAATATAGAAACAGTTGCAGATGATGCTGCAACAAAAGTGAAGTCTAAAACCAAGAAGAAAAAAAACAAAGTAAAGATGTCTGACAAGAAAAAAGCAAAATTGAAAAAAGCTGAAGCTAAAGAAAAAGCAAAACAAAAAGCAAAAAAGAAACTAGCCAAAGCGAAAAAAGCGAAGAAAGAAAAAGCCAAAAAAGCCAAAGTAAAAGCAAAGCTTAAAGAGAAAAAAGCGAAAGCTAAAACAAAAAAGGCTAAGAAGTCTAAGAAAAAGAGCAAAAACAAGAAAAAGTAATTTTTCGTAATCAAAAAAAAAGTCCCAATTCAATTGGGACTTTTTTTGTAATCTATAGCAAAGCTATTATTTTTTTGCCAAAGAAGCACTCATCTCCATAGAGATTGCAGAACGCTCCATTTTCAATTTTCCAGCCATAGTTTCAATTACTACTGTCGTCTCAGAAAGCTCAGACACTTTACCGTGAAGACCACTTTTTGTAATAACTTTATCACCTACTTTCAATTCGCTTTCAAACACTTTTTCTTGTTTTGCTTTCTTTTGTTGCGGTCTAATCATAAAGAAATAGATCACTACAAACATTAGTAAAAAGGGAGCAAATTTGTTTAAATTTTCTAACATTGTTTTATTTTATTTTTAATTAATAAATTACATTAAACCACGACCGGTCTTCATCATTGTTTTATTAGTTGTCATTTCTTTGACCAAGTTATCCAAAATACCGTTGATAAACAAACTACTTTTTGGAGTAGAATATTCTTTTGCCAACTCCAAGTACTCGTTCAAAGTAACTTTTACAGGAATCGATGGAAATTTCATAAACTCACAAATCGCCATTTTCAAAATAATAGTATCCAATTCGGCAATACGATCACTATCCCAGTTTGGCGTTTTATCTGCAAATTGTTTAGCCAATTCTTTTTCGTTCAAAACAGTTTTACGAAACAAATCTTTTGCAAAATCTTTATCCTCAGTGTCCTTATATACTCTAGGAACTCTAAAGTTATCATTCTCAATTGGCTCCAAAGCTTTCAATTGCTTAGCAATCAAAGTATTCACTAACGGAATATCATCAATCCAAGTCAATTTATCATCTTCCAAATGCTCGTACAACTTTTCGTTTGGTGCAATAACGTTCACAAACAAATCCACAATCAACTGTTTGTCTTCTTCAAAAGATTGTTTTGCGTTGCTCATATAGTCAATATAGTACTGACTTTGTTTTATAGCATTCAACAACAACATAATATAATCTTGGTTCAAATACCAAGAATCAATTTTACGTGTTTCAATACCAATACTTAGCGAATTATTTTCGGCCAAGATCTGGAAAACGGCATTATTAATAAATTTGTTGTTGGGATTGCGTTCTGCAGTAGTAGCCAAGTGTTTCAAACTTGATTTATGCAAAAACTCCGATTCTTTTTTACAAATTTCCATCAAAGAGGAAACCATGGTAAGATATAAATCCTGAATACTGTCTATACTAAAAAAAAGAAATTTTTCTTCTTTCTCGAAATTATCAGAACCATTTTGATGCATCGCATAAATCGATTGCATTACTTTGACGCGAATGTGTCTTCTGTTTACCACCTTGTAAGAACTTTTAAAAATTAGAGTGCAAAAGTAGTTATTCCATTTCTAAAAATAAAATTTAAATTTCAAAAAGAGATAAATCATACAAATCATTTGGAGCACATCAATCCGTTTTACAACAACAGCTGTCCTGCTCTGCGCAGTATCTTTTTTATGGTGGATCGTCCCGAGGCTTCGGGCTCTCCACCACAAAAAAGGATACTTGCTGCGATCAGGGCTAGGCAACAACGCCTCTTTATTTAATGACATTTTGTATTGAAATGTCACTAACCCGTTTCGCTGCTTACTGGAACTATTCAAAAAACCGTTTTTATTTCTCACCTCCCAACCCTATTTTTAAAGGCCATCCGATCTAACTACCATTCGATTCTTATTCAAAAAATATACTTTTTTCTTACCGAATAGATATATTCACTACTTTTAAGAACAAGTTCAAATCAAGCAACCAACAGCTTCTAAAATTATACTTATGCTTAAACCACTTTTTTTAGCTACTCTAATCATTACAGGATTAAGCAGTTGTAGCTCCAAAATCAATCAGTATAAAAATAAAAAACCAGAAGGTAAATGGGTAATTACCGATTCCCTTGAATCGGTCTACACGGCAACTGGACGATACCACAAGGGCAATGAGAAAGGCAAGTGGCGCTACTTTAAAGACGGAAACCTAATTAAAACAGAGCGTTATCGCGGCTATAACACCAAAACCGTTTTTTATCATCCCAATGGTCAAGTATATAAAAAAGGAAAAACACAGTATGATAGTGACGCCGTAGAAAGTCATTGGTACTACATAGGGAAATGGTCGTACTATAAAATGAACGGTCAACTGGACTCTACCATTGTCTACAAAAAAGAAAATACCTCCAAATTATTGAAAAAACCTCTTAAGTTTAATTAAAAGAGTGTATTATTGATTTACAGTACAAAAGAGTAGACCAAAATATTTTGTAAAAAAAAGAAACGACTACTGCATTATTTTAAAAACCAAATTTAATTCAAATACCATGAGCGACCACAAAATTATTGATAATCATCCGTACATAAAGTATAGTTTACCACAGCCAGAAGAAAAAGAGATCCTTGAAAAATCTAAAGCTTTCTATGAAAAAATGGAAAAAAGGCGATCTGTTAGAGAATTTTCTGATCGACCGATACCACGAGAGGTCATTCATAATTTGATTAAAACTGCATCAACAGCGCCTTCGGGAGCGCACAAACAACCATGGACTTTTTGTGTTGTTGAGAACCCCGAGATCAAAAAGCAAATTCGTATCGCAGCCGAAGAAGAGGAACGCCACAGTTATAAGTCACGTATGTCTGACAGTTGGCTTGAAGACTTGAAGCCACTAGGAACAGGTTGGGAAAAACCATTTCTAGAAATTGCTCCTTATTTAATTATCGTTTTCAAACGTACTTATGAATTTGGTGAAGAAGGAAAAAACAAAAACAATTATTATGTACAAGAAAGCGTAGGCCTTGCCACTGGATTTTTGTTGGCTGCCATACACAACGCCGGATTAGTAGCATTGACGCATACTCCAAGTCCGATGAATTTCTTGACCAAAACACTTAAACGCCCCGAAAACGAAAAACCTTTTATGTTGATTCCTGTGAGCTATCCCGCAGACGACTGTTGGGTTCCAGATTTGCAAAGAAAAGAACTGGACGATATTTGTGTATTTTATTAAACTCATAAACAGTTGCCAATAGTAATGACCAAAGATGAAATAGGATACAATAACTACCATTCCAAATAGAAAAACAGATTGACTCTACTTCGCAAGCAGCTTCGTGTAGCATTTGAGCCCATGATCGCATAGGTTTATGTGATTTTGTGATACGTATATGCCTCACGTACGATCGCATGACGTATGACGCCGAATGTAAAACAATCAAAAAGGGCACTGTTCAAATTTTTTTATTATTTGACTTACATCAAATTTTTTGATAAAAAACAACTTTAGCTTTGTATCAAATAATTTAAAGCTAAAATGGAACTCACACAAATAGAAACTTATCCTGAAATTGATATAAATAGTCAACTAAACTTTGAAAAAGCATTGAAGCATCTACAAAATGGCGGCGGAGTAATTTTGGTAGATGATAAAAATAGAGAAAATGAAGGTGACCTCATATTCTCTGCTCATAATATGACTGTTGCGAGTATGGCACTCATGATTAGAAAATGTAGTGGTATTGTATGTCTATGTTTAACCAATGAAAAAGCTGATATACTGGACTTACCTTATATGGTGAAAGAAAACACAAGTAGCTTTCAAACCCCCTTTACTATCACTATCGAAGCGAGAGAAGGTGTAACTACTGGTGTTTCTGCAAAAGATAGATTAAAAACCATCCAAGTTGCTTGTGCTAATAATGCCAAAAGCGATGACTTGGCAAGACCAGGACATATTTTTCCGCTGCGAGGTAGGGATAATGGCGTTTTTGACAGAGAAGGTCATACCGAGGGAAGCATTGATTTAATGAAATTGGCAGGCTTAAAACCCGAAGCAGTATTGTGCGAATTAATGAATGATGACGGAACAATGGCGAATAGGAATACAATAATCGAATTTGGAAAAGAACACGATTTGATCGTATTATCAATTAAAGATATAATTCAATATCGTAAATTTGTCAGAGACTACAATTAAATGACAAACTATCCCGAACTTGCTACTTACATTAAAAAAAATATTAATGTGGATGAGGATGACCTAAAAACCATTCTATCTTATTTTAAACCCGTTGACAAAAATAAAAATGAAATTTTACTTGCTCATGGAAAGGTGAGTCAAGTTAGTTACTTTGTTTTAGAAGGTTGCTTGAGAATATTTTACATCAATGATGTTGAAAAAGACGTTACTCGTTACATCGCCTTCGAAAATCATTGGGCAACAGCACTTGTTAGTTTTATAACGAATGAGCCAGCGCAAGAAACGATTCAGGTTGTTGAAAATAGTAAACTTTTATATATCACACACGAAGATTTTAGACATCTCATGAAAATAATTCCAAAATGGAACGACTTTTATAGTATCTATTTAGAAAAAGCCTATGTGAATAATTCAAAAAGATTAATGTCTTTTACCACTTTGGATGCTTCAGAAAGATATAACCAATTGTTTAAAATAAATCCCACCATTGTTAAACGTCTACCCAACAAAATAGTAGCTTCTTACATCAATATATCACAAGAAACTTTGAGCAGGATCAAGTCTAAAATTTCTAATTAATAATTTGCTACTGCAGCCTATGCTAGATTCAAGTGTTAGTCAGTATTAATTATTTTTTTTAGTGTTTCCATAAAAAAGAAAGTTGCAGCCGTTTTATTAGTTGCAACTTTTTTTTTATTTGTTATATAACGTAGATACAAATGCGTAAAATGCCTATTCTAATATTTTGTCATTTGGAGTGCTGCAGGTACGGGACAACCGCATTACAATTGCGTACCTACGGCACTACAACCCATATCTAATCACATTTTCTACCTACATTTTGTGCCTAACGGCACAGTTGAGCACATAATTTGCAGTATTTATTTTGTAATTATAAAAACAACTAATACTTATGTGAATCATTTATAGGTACTCTACTACTGTGCCGTTAGGCATAACATATTGGTAGAAAAAAAATCAGAGCGAATTGTAGTGCCGTAGGTACGGTATAATAACGTTGAAATTGCGTACCTACGGCACGCCAAATGGATATCAATCTACGTTTTCTACCTATATTATGTGCCTAACGGCACAATCGAACACTTGATTTGCAGTACTTATTTTGTAATTACAAAAACTACTAATACTTATGAGAATCATTTATAGTTACTCTGCTAATGTGCCGATAGGCACAATATACTGGTAAAAAAAAACAATCAATCGGAATTGGAGTGCCGTAGGTACGAAAACAACCTTATCTCAATTGCGTACCTACGGCACTACACCCTATATCAATTACATTTTCTACCTATATTAAGTGCCTAACGGCACAGTTGAACACTTGATTTACAGTACTTATTTCTAACAACTATAAAAACAATCAATATTTATAAGAATCATTTATAGTTACTCTGCTAATGTGCCGTTAGGCACAATATACTGCTAAAAAAAACAATCAATACGAATTAGAGTGCCGTAGGTACGGTATAACAACGTTGCAATTGCGTACCTACGGCACTACATCCCATATTTAATAACATCCTCTACCTATATTATGTGCCTAACGGCACAGTTGAGCATTTGATTTGAAGTATTTATTTATTACAACTACAAAGACATCCAATACTTATGTAAATCATTTATAGACAATCTACTAATGTGCCGTTAGGCACAATATATTGATAAAAAAACAATCAATCCCAATTAGAGTGCCGTAGGTACGAAACAACCTTATCTCAATTGCGTACCTACGGCACTACACCCTATATCAATTTACATTTTCTACCTATATTAAGTGCCTAACGGCACAGTTGAACACTTGATTTACAGTACTTATTTCTAACAACTATAAAAACAACCAATATTTATGCGAACCATTTGTAGGTACTTTACTAATGTGCCGTTAGGCACAATATATTGGTAAAAAAACAATCAATCCGAATTAAAGTGCCGTGGGTACGAAAAAACCTTATCTCAATTGCGTACCTACGGCACTACACCCTATATCTAATCACATTTTCTACCTATATTAGGTGCCTAACGGCTCAGTTGAACACTTGATTTACAGTATTTATTTTATAATTACTTTAACTACAACCAATACTTATGTAAATCATTTATAGGTACTCTGCTAATGTGTCGTTAGGCACAATATATTGGTAAAAAAAATAATTAATCTGAATTAGAGTGCCGTAGGTACGGTATAATAACGTAGCAATTGCATACCTACGGCACTACACCCCATGTCAATTCAAATTCTCTACCTATATTAAGTGCCTAACGGCACAGTTGAGAACTTGATTTGAAATACTTATTTTAAAATTTACAATTCTGTTGCAATGACCTTATCATTTCGAGACCATTCGCTCCATGATCCTACATACAATTTCGGAATTTCGAGACCTGCGTAATCCATTGCTAGTAGCGTGTGACAAGCAGTTACACCAGAGCCACAATGAACGATTGTATTTTCTGAGTTTCGATTTCCCATCAGGTTTTGGTATTTTTCTTTGAGAGCCGATGGAGACAAAAACAAACCATCGTCGCTTAAGTTGGTTGTCAACGGCACATTGACTGCTCCAGGAATATGTCCCGCTACCAAATCAATAGGCTCACTCTCGCCATTGTAACGATAGGCTTCGCGGACATCAATCACTAAATAATCTTCATTTTCAGATTGGTCCGCGACTTCTTCGATAGTAGCCATGGCCAATTGCCAAGTGGAGAAAGGATATGGCGAAACCTCTTTTGCAGTGACTACTTTATCATTAATAGGATACCCAATTTTTTCAGCTGCTTGAATGCCTCCGTTCAGCACTTGTACCTTTATGTGCCCGATGGCTTTGAGCATCCACCACAATCGTGCTGCAGCATTGGCTCCGTTTTTGTCATCGTACACAACTACATGTGAGTCTGGGCTTACGCCTATACTCCCTAACAATTGGGCAAAAACAGCAATTTCGGGCAAAGGATGACGACCGCCTTGGGCGAAATCTTCTTTAATATTGGATAATTGGGTAGTTAAGTCTAAGAAAAAAGCATTGTCTAAGTGCTTTTTTTGGTACAACTCTTGTGCGTTGGGACCTGTGGTAACGGCTACCAATACTAGGTTTTCGTTTTTTTGAAGGTCTAGCAAAGCAGCAGCTTCTATGATGGGTACTATATCGTTTTTCATTACTTTTAAATTTGAATCTAATGTACCAAAAACAGGCGGAAATTCAAATTAAAAAATAAGGCTAAAACAAAACCCGTGCCTATATCTTGAGATATAAAATTTGAAAAGAACCTGAAATTCTACCAGCCCGCGTGAGTGATTGCAGTGAAAAGCCCACAAACAGCTGTAGCGATAGCGGAAGCTGTTGAGGACTTGTAACGGAAAGCACGACAGCAATGCAAAAGGCTATGCGTTTGCTAGATTTGCCTTTTGCATTGCTGGCACGCCCAAAACAGTTGCAGCGGATAGGGACTTGGTTAGAATACAACTTTAGTTTAACAAATAATTGCCTTTTATCTTTTATCTTTGCTTATTGAATTGCAATCACTCAAGTTATCCCTTACATGAAAGAATTAGGTTATCTAAATAAATATTTTGTTAAATACAAATACCGCTTTTTGATGGGTATTTTGTTTACGATTATAGCGCAAATATTTTCGTTGTTTACGCCCAAATTAATCAAAAAATCGTTTGACGCTATTGAAAAATTCTCCAGTGACAAATCGGTTTCAAACAGCATTATTCAGGGCGAATTGGTCAATAACATTTTGCTGATTATTGGAACCACGATTATTGCTGGTTTTTTGACCTTTTTGATGCGTCAGACTTTGATTGTGATGTCTCGACATGTTGAATTTGATTTGAAGAATGAAGTTTTTAAACAATACGAAAACCTCTCTCAGAATTTTTATAAAAAGAATAGAACTGGCGATTTGATGAATCGCATAAGCGAGGATGTGTCCAAGGTGCGTATGTATGTGGGCCCGGCTGTGATGTACACAATCAACACGCTGATTAGGTTTACGATTGTGATCACGTATATGTATAATGTGTCGCCACGATTGACGCTGTATACGCTGTTGCCCCTACCCTTGTTGTCATACGCCATTTTTAAATTGAGTTCGGAGATCAATAAACGAAGCACTACTTTTCAGCAATATTTATCGAAAGTATCTAGTTTTTCGCAAGAGATTTTTTCAGGTGTGCGGGTTATAAAAGCGTATTCTCTAGAAGACCAACACCAGGCAAATATGGTTGACTTGGCACAGGAGAGTAAAAGTAAAAGTTTGGATTTGGCTCGTGTACAATCACTATTTGGTCCGTTTATGATGGCTTTGATTGGGATAAGTAACTTGGTTGTGATTTATTTTGGAGGGTTGATGTACATTGATGGTACGATTCAGAGTATTGGAACCATTGCTGAGTTTATCCTTTATGTCAATATGTTGACTTGGCCTGTAGCGTCATTGGGTTGGGTATCGTCAATGGTGCAAGAAGCGGAGGCGTCACAAAAGCGATTGAACGAATTTTTGAAAATTGTACCAGAAATCACTAACAAGAACACTGAACACTCTACTGTTGAAGGTGCTATTGTTTTTGATAAGGTTACCTACACCTACGAGGATACAAATATCACAGCGCTTGAAGACATAAGTTTCTCGATCAAAAAAGGGGAAACACTAGCGATTCTTGGAAAAACTGGCTCTGGAAAATCTACTATTTTATCATTGATTTCGCGTTTGTATGATGTGACAGAAGGTATCATTACGGTAGACAACAGAGAAATAAGTAGTTTGAACTTGTATGATTTGCGAAATAATATTGGAATTGTACCTCAGGATGCTTTTTTGTTCTCGGACTCGATAAAAAACAATATTAAATTTGGGAAAGAAGATGCTACTGATGAAGAAGTAATCGCAGCGGCAAAAAATGCTGTGGTTCATAATAATATTAAGGGTTTTAAAAACCAATATGATACGGTCCTTGGAGAGCGCGGAATCACGCTATCGGGTGGACAAAAACAACGTGTTTCTATTGCTAGAGCCATTATTAAAAACCCTCCTATTTTGCTGTTTGATGACTGTTTATCAGCGGTTGACACTGAAACAGAAGAGGCAATCTTAAACAACTTATTTGAGGTTTGTAAAGACAAGACGACGATCATCGTGAGCCACCGTGTTTCGAGTGCCAAGAATGCCGATAAAATCATCATTTTGGACGGTGGAAAAATCATTCAACAAGGTTCTCATAACCAGCTTATAAATGAAGATGGGTACTATGCATCGCTGTATTTGAAGCAACTTTCGGAAAAAGAATTGCTGTAATTGTTGTTTAATAACTATTTTTTTATGATTTTTGATTACGATTTAATAACCATAAATTGTTCGAAGGGATTATGAGAGAAAATGATATATTAGAGAAAGAAGAGATTTTTTCGAAAGTTTTACGTGCAGGAAGAAGGACTTATTTCTTTGATGTGAGAGCTACCAAAGCAGATGATTACTACATAACCATTACCGAAAGCAAAAAATTTACTGAAGAAGACGGCTCGTTTCACTTCAAAAAACATAAAATTTACTTGTACAAAGAGGACTTCACCGCTTTCTCTGAAATTTTGGAAGAAATGACATCTTACGTTTTGAACCACAAAGGCGAAGAAGTAATCTCTGAGAGACACCAAAAAGATTTTAAAAAAGAATATATAACTGATAAAGTGGCCGTTGCTGATGTGGTGCTTCCACAAACATCTAGCTTTACTGATATTGAATTTGACGATATTTAGTCGAAAATACAAATAGATCTAAGAGTCCAAAAACAATTTTGTTTTTGGACTCTTTTACTTTAGAATAGTTTTAACAGAATAACAACAGTTCTAATTGGGCTAAACAAATAGAAACTTATAAATTGTACCCTTAAAGAAACAGTTAAAAAGAATAGTATGAAAACAGATAACCTTGTAAACATCACTCAAAAATATACAGATCTCTATGCCGAAAAAGCAATAGCCTGGGCCATGACTAGCGGAATTAAAGTTATAATTATTTCCATTGCAGCATGTATAATTTATAAGATACTTGTTGGTTTTATTGCCAAAGCGGTTCGAATTGCCGTTCGACCTGAAAAACATCAAAGCAAAGAGTCGGAAATAAAAAGAGAGAATACATTGATCTCAATTTTTACTACTACTGCAAAAATTGCAATAATAACGATAAGTTCATTAATGATTTTGAGTGAATTCGGAATCGAAATTGCGCCAATCATTGCTGCAGCAGGAATTGTAGGTTTGGCTTTTGGTTTTGGAGGACAGTACTTAATACGAGATGTGATTACAGGTTTGTTTATCATTTTAGAAAATCAATACCGAATTGGTGACGTTGTTCGATTTGATACCTTAAGCGGCGCTGTTGAAGATATAAGCTTACGTAAAACTACACTGAGAGATATGGACGGAACTGTACACCATATTCCACATGGAGAAATTAAAACGGTTTCAAATTTATCCAAAGATTTTTCAAAAGTCAATCTCGATATGGGTGTTGGTTACAGTACAGATCTAGAACACCTTATAAAAGTTATTAATGAAGTTGGAGACGAACTTGCTCAAGTTTCTCCTTTTAAAGAATCTATTTTAAAAGCACCACAGTTTTTGCGTGTTAACGAATTTGCAGACTCTGCCATCGTGGTTAAAATTGTTGGTGAAACTCTTGCCAGCAAACAGTGGGAAGTTACTGGTGAGCTTAGAAAAAGATTGAAAATTGCTTTTGACAAAGAAGGGATCGAGATTCCGTTTCCTCAATTGGTGGTTCATCAGGCGCCTAAACCTACTACAGATATAATTTAATAGTTCGATTCGATTTTACAACAGACAGGGAATTAGTGTAGATTAGTGTGCTTGAAAAATAGACACGAATTTCACGAATTAGCACTAATTCTTTGTGGTTAAAAAATTTACACGAAAGTACCGTGGATTGGTTGGACTTGCGGTGCGTGAATTATAGACACGAATTTGCACTAATTCTTTGTGGTTAAAATTAAACACAGATTGCACAGATTTGCATAGATGCTTTATGGGTGAAAAATTATACGAAATTGCTATGGATTGGCTTGCGGTGCGTGAATTATAGACACGAATTTCACTAATTAGCACTAAATCTTTGCGATTAAAATTAAACACAGATTGCACAGATTTGGACAGATGCTTTATGAGTGAAAAATTACACGAAATTGAAATGGATTGGCTTGCGGTGCGTGAATTATAGACACGAATTTCACTAATTAGCACTAAATCTTTGCGATTAAAATTAAACACAGATTGCACAGATTTGGACAGATGCTTTATGAGTGAAAAATTACACGAAATTGAAATGGGATGGTTTGGCTTGCGGTGCGTGAATTATAGACACGAATTGCACTAATTTGCACTAATTCTTTGTGGATAAAATTAAACACAGATTGCACAGATTTGCACAGATGCTTTGCGGGTAAAAGAATTACACGAAATTGAAATGGGTTGGTTGGTCTTGCTGTGCGTGAATTATAGACACGAATTTCACGGATTTGCACTAAATCTTTGTGGGTAAAAGAATTTCACGAAATTGCTGTAGTTTGGCTTGCGGTGCATGAATTATAGACACGAATTTCACGAATTTGCACTAATTCTTTGTGGTCAAAATTAAACACAGATTGCACAGATTTGCACAGATGCTTTATGGTTTTAAAATTTTCTGTCTTTGTTGTAATTGAGAGGCTGAAGTAATGCCAGAAATCATTGTGCTATTTTCTGATTGTTATTTTTTTATTTCTCAAATCAGCATTCCTGAAAATGTGATTAGTTTTTATTTATATCTAGTCTGAATATCAATTTGCTGTTGTAAGCTAAGTAGTAGAACAGAAACGCCATTAAAGCGGTATATTTGATTACTACTATTACAATCTACAATGGCTAAAGAAATAAATATTCCACAACATATAACTGGACTCACTGATACCGAAGTGTTGCAGTCACGCAAAGAGTTCGGTACAAACGAGCAGGTGCATAAATCACAATATAAATGGTATAATGCCATCTTTGATATTTTGAAAGAACCTATGCTGCTGCTACTTATTGCGGTGACCATAATCTATTTTGTTCTAGGCGAAAATAGTGAAGGATACTTCATGCTAGCTGCTATTATTGCCGTTTCAAGTATTTCTTTTTTTCAAGATAGCCGTAGCCGAAAAGCAATTGAAGCTCTAGAAAAACTCACCGAACCCTTAAGTACTGTTTACCGAAATGGACTTGCCGTTGAAATTCCGACCAAAGAAATCGTAGTGCATGATCTCGTTATTGCTGAAGAAGGTGCTACAATAAATGCAGATGGTGAAATTGTACACAGTAATGATTTCTCTGTCAATGAATCAAATCTTACGGGGGAAGCGTACAGTGTTTTTAAATCTGAAAAAAACGAAAACAAAGCGGTCTTTAGTGGCACTTTGGTCGCTAGTGGTTTAGCTGTTTTTCGTGTGACCGCTATTGGAAACCATACCAAAATGGGGCAATTGGGAACCTCTATATTGGATGCTAAAGAAGAACCAACGCCGCTGCAACTTCAGATTGAGAATTTTGTAAAAGGAATGGCTGTTATCGGTATTGTGGTATTTCTACTGGTGTGGGGCGTTTACTTTTATAAAACACGTGATATTTTAAACAGTTTACTAAAAGGTCTTACGCTCGCCATGTCAATATTACCTGAAGAAATTCCGGTTGCTTTTACCACTTTTATGGCATTAGGATCTTGGCGATTGATGAAGGAAGGTATTATCATAAAAAAAATAAGAACGGTTGAAACCCTAGGTAGTGCCACTGTAATCTGTACCGACAAAACCGGAACCATAACCGAAAACAAAATGGTTTTGCAATCGGTTTATGCATTTGGCACCAATCAACTTTTCGATGAAAACAATTGGAATCAACCCGAAGCTCAAAAAGTAATTGATATCGCTATGTGGGCGAGTGAACCAGTTCCTTTTGACCCTATGGAAATCACTTTACATTCGGTTTACGAACAAACTACAAAAATAGATCAACGCCGTGCCTACGCCTTCGTACATGAGTACCCGCTCGAGGGCAAGCCGCCTATGATGACGCATGTCTTTGCTGATGCACAAGGCAAGCGCATCATTGCTGCCAAAGGGGGAGCCGAAACGATTTTAAAAGTCTCTGCTCTTACCGAACCTGAACGTGCTACTATTCAAAATACTATTACAAAACTTGCCTCACAAGGCTATCGTGTGTTGGGTGTCGCAAAATCTAATTTTCAGTTGGATACCTTTCCTGATGACCAACAAGACTTACCCTTTGAATTCTTAGGATTAGTAGTTTTTTATGACCCGCCAAAGGCTAATATTCAGCAGGTTTTTGAACAATTTTATGAGGCTGGGATACAAGTAAAAGTAATTACCGGAGACAACAGTCCTACAACGCAAAGTATTGCCAAAAGCGCCGGAATCACAAATACGGATCAATTTATGGAAGGTGAAGCTATTATGAAACTGGATGAAAAGCAGCTCATTCATTCGATTCATCACAACGTTTTGTTTACTCGTATGTTTCCTGAAGCGAAGTTGGCCGTTATCAATGCTCTAAAAAAAGACGAACAGTTGGTAGCCATGATTGGTGACGGAGTAAATGATGGCCCTGCTTTGAAGGCCGCACATATCGGAATTGCAATGGGTAAAAAAGGAACCGAAATTGCAAAAAGTGCTGCAGATATTATACTAGTAGACGATGATTTATCAAAAATGGTCGTGGCAGTAGCAGCAGGACGACGCATTTATACCAACATTAAAAAAGCAGTACAGTACATTGTTTCGATTCATATTCCTATTATCCTTACTGTATCGCTGCCCTTATTTCTCGGTTGGATTTACCCAGATATTTTCACTCCCGTACATGTGATTTTTCTCGAAATAATTATGGGTCCCATGTGCTCTATCGTATACGAGAATGAACCTGCCGAAAAAAACAGCATGTCGCAACCACCTAGGCAATTAGGTAGTACTTTTTTATCGCTAAAAGAAATGGGATTGAGCATCATTCAAGGACTTGCCATCACTGCCGGAGTGCTATTTATTTATCAATTTAGCATTCGTACCGGAGGATCTGAGAACAGTACACGAACGATGGTTTTCACCACATTAGTACTCTCAAACATCATGTTATCCTTGGTTAATCGCTCCTTTTATTATTCTGTTTTCACTTCGCTAAAAAACAAAAATAATATGATGGTCTTCATGAACAGCCTCACCTTGTTGTTGCTAGCCATTATCATTTATGTTCCACTAGTAGCCGATTTTTTCAAGGTAGTTCCTTTAAATTTTAATGCTGTTTTGGTGTGTATTGCCACCAGTGGACTGGCTGTTTTATGGCTCGAAATTTACAAATGGTTCAAGCGAAGTAGTACAAAAAACAAGTAGGATGAAATTATAACTTGTAATTTGTTTTAATTAAATCGTCTAGATCCAAAACATTGTTTTTCTTGTACTTGTAGGTCAGTTTCAAAAATAAATAAGCGGTAATCAAGGCATCACCCAAAGCGGTGTGACGATCGTGTTTTTTAACATTATAGATTTCGCATAACTCATCCAATGAATACATTTTTTGGTAACTGTCTACGGCTGCAATTTTTTTATGTATAAAATTGGTATCGAGTTGTTTGGATCGGACCGTACCTCCTCCTATCCTACGCAATGCCTTCATGATCATGGTCATATCAAATTTGGTGTGATGTGCCACAATTATCGAATCATCGAGATAGTCCAAAAACTGTAAGAGCGCCTCTTCTTCACTAACTTTTACCTCTGTTCCATCTCTTCGAATACCGTGAATTTTGACCGTATCTTTATTAAAAACATCTTGTTTTACATACACCTCAAAGGAATCTGCAACTTGAATTTTACTGTTTTTAACAGCAACTGCACCAATGCAAAGAATGCGATCTTTGTCATAATCAAATCCCGTAGTTTCCGTGTCTAATACCACAAACCGAATGTCTTCAAAATTCATTTGTTTTGGAGCATTTTTCACTTTTTCGATGTGCTTCTTCCAGAATTCTGGATATTTCTTTCGTTTAAAAATTGAAAACATATTTACGAAATTAGTCCCGAATTAAAACGGTTGTTCAACGATTCCTGAATATTTTTTATAGGTTTAAAACAACTTTTCAGTTTCAAACGATCGGCTTTACTCAGGCTATTTATATCTACAAATTTTCCGCTATCGTTATTCGCCAAACCTTGCAGGGTTCTAAACTGTAGCAAAATCTTAAAGGCATTGGCACAAGATTCGAAAAAATCACTGTTTTGAGGTTCAATTTCCATCAACTTTTCATAGCGTGCAATGGTGCTATTAATTTTCAGGTTATGATGTAAGGAGAAAATACGAGCGGCATCAACCAAAGGTCGAATGGCCCTACTCTTAATATCAAATTGATCCTTGTGTTCACCATCTTGCTCCACCAAAAATTGTTTAAAAAAGCCAAGAGGTGCAGCGTTATTCAAAGTTGCTTTCGTCAAAAATCTCAAAAAGATTTCTTTGTCTGCAATGTATCTAAAAACACTGTCAGACATTTGGTGGTACAACTCCTGATCGCCATCAATGTATTCGAAATCAAAGAAAATTATACTCAACAAAATCTTGTCTAAGGTGGGGTGATTAATCCAATCCTTGAACTGTTTTTTCCATTCTTTCAAAGAAATACACCACTTAGGGTTGCTCGCCATAATATTGGCAGGACAATACTCAAAGCCAACCGTATTCAGTTTTTCGGTTACTTTGGTTGATAGATTCAAGAAATACTCCTTTACTTTTGGGTATTGATCTTCGGGAACATTCTCAAAAACCAATGCGTTATCTTGATCCGTAATTAGCAATTGCTCCCTCCTCCCCTGACTACCCATTGCTAGCCACGTGTAGGCAACGGGTGGCTGCTCACCCAATTCGGCAATACTCAACTTAATAATTCTTTTGGTAATTGCGGTATTGATTTCTGAGATTACTTTGGTGATAAAATAAATCGGAATTTCTTGTTCCAAATAAGCGCTCGTGAGCTCAGATGCTTGCACGCGTATGTGGCGCAAAGTCTCAACATCTTTGGCATATTTTATTTCGCGCATCAAGAAGGTCGGATTGTTTCCTTGTACAATATTTAAATCATGATCTGCCAATACACCTACAATTTCAGTTTGCGGACTACCGTCTTTGGTGATACAAATATGAGATACTTTGTGTTTCAAAATTGCAATTTGTGCTTCGGCTACGGTTATTTTTTCAGGAAAAGTAATCACGGGCGAGGTCATAATTGTACTTACTTTTTCTAGAATCGAAAATGCTCCCGTTCCCACCTTGGTTAAAATATCTTTGTCTGTTATAATTCCCATCGGAATATTGTTTTCAGCAACAATAATCGAGTTTACTTTGGCCTCTGCCATAAACAAACAAGCTACTTGAATTGTGATTTCTGATGAACAGGTTACTGGATTCTTGCTATATTTTGCCGATTGTGCCTCTGCAAAACTGTTGTATGATTTTCGAATAGAAGCCACATTGGCAAACAATTTACCTTTGTGCTCCGCCGAATAAGGATCGCGGGTATTGGTAGCAAAACTTGCAATAAGAAACTGACTTACCTTGGGATAATCTGTAATAATATCGTGAAACAATCGCAACGGAATACCATACAAAATAACCTCTTCGTTGGCCGCTGCACCCATCAAATAGCTTTCATTCATGATTAACGGACGTAATCCAAACAAGTCACCTTCATCACAAATATCTAGATTTTGCTTTTCATTGGCTACAAAGCGATACAGCCGTACCGATCCTTGATTGATGATATAAAAATGCTCATGTGGAACATCATCTTGATGAAAAATGATAGCATCTTTCTCAAAATACTGAATTTCTACATTCCTAGCCACCTCCATTAAAGTAGCTTTCGAAATCAAATTAAAAGGGGGATAATCTTTTAGAAAATCATAAATACGTTCCGCAATAGTATTCTTCATGAGGTAAAATTTAAATCGGCTTCTCCCGAAAGTAAGGCAATGCATTAGCATCAATCTGTAAATTTAAAATAATAGTTCCATATAAAAAGGGTAATTCGCAATGGTTTTTATTTTCGAATAGGACAATGCTCCAAAAACTATTGCTTATTTTTGTTTCAAATATTTTCGAAAAGCAGCATTAATGACAACTACACCTCATCTTTTAATCGTACCGGGACTTGGCGGCTCAGGCGAAACACATTGGCAACACCTTTGGCACCAAAAATATTCCAATTCACAAATGCTCGTCCAAGAAAGTTGGGATAGTCCATTGCTTGACCAATGGCTGGATAAACTAAACCATAGCATTCAAAACGTGCAAGAACCCACCGTTTTGGTAGGACACAGTTTGGGTGCAGTGTTAATTGCACTATGGGCTTGTAAATACGATTGTAAAAATATTATTGGTGCTTTGTTGGTTGCCCCCGCAGATGTAGATTCGGCAACGCATACGCCAGAAGTGGTTTGGAATTTTGCTCCACTACCCGTTCAACCCTTAGCTTTTCCTACCTTGCTAATCACGAGTACAGATGACCCGTACATCGCACCAGAGCGTGCTGAGGCTCTTGCCAATCATTGGGGTAGCACCTTTGTATCTATCGGAGAAAAAGGACATATCAATGGTGCATCAAACCTCGGCCTTTGGGAAGAAGGGCAAGAATATTTAAAGTCTTTTATCGAAAGCTTGCAATTACCCAATTCGTAATCCGTTTTCGATTTTAAAATCTGGAGCCAAAAGAATCACATCGCCATTTGTACCCACAGCGCCAAGTACTAGACATTCGCTCATGAACTTCCCTATTTGCTTTTTGGGAAAGTTAATGACGGCAACAATTTGGCGCCCCATTAACTCTTCATTTGTATACCGCTTGGTAATTTGCGCAGATGATTTTAGAATGCCGATTTCAATTCCAAAATCTATTTGCAGTTGAAAGGCGGGGTTTCTAGCTTCGGGAAAATCATTTACACCTAATAATGGTTCCCACAGGCATGTCTACTTTTTCGAAATCTTGCCAATTTATCATCTTTTCTACTTTTAAATTTAAAATTACTTTTTTAGTCCCATAAAGCAAGGCTTTTTTTATAACTTTAAAATCTAAAAACATATCATTATGGCTCGAACAGAATCTAACATGCTTGCACTAGGAACCAAAGCTCCTGATTTTTACTTAAATGATAGAACTACCGAAACCAACCATTTCAATTTCAGCGGTGTTAAAGGTGAAAAAGGAACTCTAGTTATGTTCATTTGCAACCACTGCCCTTTTGTACACCATGTCATTGACGAAATTATAATGATTGCTAATGATTATAGGGTGCAAGGTCTAGGCATAGTGGCGATCTCTAGCAATGATGTGATCCATTTTCCGCAAGATAGTCCTGCACTAATGACCGAATATGCTTTTGAAAATAATTTTGAATTCCCATACCTGTACGATGCAACCCAAGAAGTTGCCAAAGCCTATCAAGCTGCTTGTACTCCCGATTTTTATTTGTTTGACCAACAAGACAAATTAGTATATCGCGGACAATTGGACGACAGCCGACCTGGAAACGGAATTCCGGTAAGTGGATCTGACCTGCGCGGTGCGATAGACAGCGTTTTGTACAACCGAACTATGAACCCCAACCAAAAACCGAGTATTGGTTGCGGAATTAAATGGAAGTAAAATAGTATTTAATTTTTATTCCACTGTCATCCTATGGCAGACTAAAGATTTATCTTTGACAAAATTAATCCCACTAAGATGTCAAAATTAATCTATTTCAAAAGGTATTTGTATGTTGTAGACCGTTTAAGGAGTCGTCCTTCGAGCTTTGCCAGTTTACAAAAATATGTGATTGACAAACTCCAAAAAGACGAAGTTGATACTGATTTTGAGTACGCCATTAGAACTTTTGAGCGGGACAAAAAAGACATAGAAGCACTTTTCGGAATTGTAATTCAATACGATCGAAAAGACAAAACCTATTTTATTGACGAAGACGAAATCGAAGACCAATCGGTAACGCGTATGATTGATGCGTTTTCTATTCATCATGCTTTGCAAGAAGGTGACAAATTATCACCAAGCGTATTCTTAGAAAAACGAAAATCGTTAGGAACAGAGCATATTCACGGCATCATCCACGCCATCCAAAACAATTTCATTTTAAAATTTAACCACCAGAAGCATTGGGAAGACTTCACAACCCAGCGCATCGTAAAGCCTATTGCTCTCAAAGAATCGCAACAGCGATGGTATTTGGTTGCTCTTGACAAAAAAGATGACGTAATTAAAACTTTTGGAATGGATCGAATTTCAAATTTAACTATTACAGATACCACGTTCAAACCCATTCCTTATAATGTTGAAAAAGAATTTAAAGACGCTTTTGGAGTTGAAACGTATGAACCTGCCACAAAAATTGTGTTAGAATTTACAAAAGTACAAGGGAACTACGCAAAAAGTTTTCCATTGCACGACTCCCAACATATTTTGGAAGAAAATGAACAAAGTGTTTTGTTAGAAATTTTTATACATCCTACCCATGACATTATTATGGAGATTCTAAAACTGGGTGCAGAAGTAAAAGTTGTCACACCTATCTCTTTACAAATAAAAGTAAAAAACAAGATTGCAGAAATGACAAAATTATATCAATAAACTATAAGATTTATATTACTGTTTAACTAACTTGTACTAAAAATTTGAGATAGAATTAAAATATCACAATTCGTTAAGCTATGCTAGGCCTTTTGCAACAATGTTTCTTGAGCGGAATAGCGGGAAATAATGAGTGTATTTAGAGCGAAAATAAGTACATTTAAAGAAAAAAAAGATATTATATGGAAATAGAATACACAAGAGAACCAACACAAAATCTAATTAAACTGAATAAATTAGTAAAAGAAAAACTCATCATTCCCATTTATCAACGTCCTTATAAATGGACTGAAAAAAACATAATTCAGCTTTTAGAAGATATTTTTGAGTATGTTATTATCAAAAACAAGGATTACAGAATTGGAAATATCATTTTACACAGCGAGAATGCAATTAATAGCGAGAATACAACCAATTATATTGTTGACGGCCAACAGCGGCTCACAACTATATCACTAATTTTAAAGGTGTTAGAAACTAATTTTGATGGTTTGTTGCTAAATGAAAAATTTAAACACAATATTTCAAAAAACAATATTGTGTATAATTATCGCATTATAAATCAATGGATATGCACAAAATTTAGAAATAATGAAAACAAAAAATCAGATTTCAAAACAAAAATCTTGGATAAATGCGAGTTTGTACTTTTTAAAGTTTTTCGTCAAGACGAAGCATTTCAGCTTTTTGATTCACAAAATGCAAGAGGTAAAGCCCTTGAACCTTATGACTTACTAAAAGCATTTCATTTACGAGAAATGGATTTTGATAGCGAAGAAGACAGAACAAAATGCGTTGACTGTTGGGAAACATCTGTTGATAATGGAACTTTAAAACCTATACTTGGAAATCATCTTTTCAAAATTCGTAAATGGAGTAAAAATGAATGGAAATACGATTTCACCAAAGATGAAATTGAAGAATTTAAAGGTATTTCGTTGCAGCAAAAACAAAAATATCCATACGAAAATGCAATTCGAATGCTGGACGGCTTTGTAGATAATGCTCAAAACGATAAATTTTTGCAAAACTTACAAGTTGCACAAGCTTTTCCATTTCAAATCACAATGCCAATAATTAACGGTAAACGTTTTTTTGAATACGTTGATTTTTACATTCACCAACGGGAAAAATTATTTGATTTGAATATAAAAGATGCTATAAAGGCAGAAGTACCCGAATTTGTTACGTTTTACAAAGCTTATTGCTACGGTTATAATGGTTGGGGGCGCAGTGGAGATGAAAAAGTGAGGAATATTTATGAAAATATTCTAATGACCTTCATTGATAAATTTGGTTATATTGATGATTTTGAAAATTTCTACAAAGCATTCTACAAACTTGCCTATGAAATTCGCTGCAATAAAAAACGAATTGCCGTAGAAACAATTATGAATAGTTCCGCACGACAACTTTTTAGCAAAATTAATGATTCTATCAGTCCTGATAATTTCAAAAATTATCAGTATAAAACATACCAAATTGAAAATGACAGGGTAAAAGGAATTGACAAAATTGCAGATTTTCTTAGAGGGTTCGAGTTTGAATAAGAACTAAAAGAGCAAATTATTGCGAAAAATTTAAAATTTGAAGAAAAAAGTAAATATCCAAACTATTATTTAATACCGTTTCAATATTTCGGTAATGAACTTCATATTTATATTGGAGATAAAAATAATCCTTATTGGTATGGCTTTGGTGGGAAAGACCACTATGCTCTATCAGGTGAGAAAATTAATAAATTTAAAGAATTTGTTGATAAACTTAAATTGCCCAAATCAGACAATTCTTGGCTTGGTTGGAAAGAAATAATAATATCGACAAAGGAAGACGTAATAACTATTGTTGATGATATATCAGGGTGGATTAAAAAGATAAACGAAGAAAAAAAACAATATCATGAATAGCGCAAAAAACATAAAAGAGATTTTAGCAAATGACAATTATATCATTCCTCGCTACCAAAGAAATTACGCTTGGGGGAAAGCTGAAATTTCACAGTTAATCAAGGATATTGATGAGTTTTTTCCAAAGGGAAACAGTGAAAAAAAATCATATTATCTTGGCTCTTTAGTTTGCTTCAAACGAGAAGATGGCAATTTTGAATTGATTGACGGACAACAACGCCACACAACCATTATACTGATAAATCTTGTTTTGAAAAATTGGGCGAAAAATATTCCAAATACTGTTTCAGTTCCAAATCTTAAGTTTGATTCTCGCAAGAAAGTACAGAATTACATTGAAAATTTATACAAAGCAGACAACTTTCAAACGCAAATTGGCGAATTAAACATTTCGGGTACAGGAAGTTTCAAAGATGCCATTGAGATAATTCAAGAAGAATTAAGAAGCATAAAAGAGATTGAAGGATTTGCAAGCAATTTCTACAATAATGTTTATCTATTTCGTGTGGAAGTTCCAGAAGACACTGATTTGAACCATTATTTTGAAATAATGAATAATCGTGGTGAGCAGTTAGAAAAACACGAAATCGTAAAAGCACTTTTATTGGGAAAAATAATAGACGATAACAAACAAATTGAAAGAATAGAACAAGAAAAGTTTGCTAAAATTTGGGACGCTTGTGCCGATATGAACAATTACGTGTTTTTAAATATTGACAAGCAAAGCAGAGTTAAACTTTTTACTAACGAAAGCGAACTTATCGGAAAAAACTTTGAAGAAATTTGTATAAATGAAAATGGGGATAAAAGCGAAGAATTATCCTTATTAAAAATTATTACAGAATATAACATTCCAACCGACTTTCCAAAAGAAGAAAAATTCATCAAAGACAAATACAAATCCGTTATTGATTTTCCCAATTATCTATTACAAGTCTTGAAAATTAAAAACGATAAAGTCTCACTTGACGATAAAAAACTTTTAGAGCAATTTAGCGACTTCAAACCTGACCCGAAAGAGTTTATTTTTGATTTATTGAAATATAGAAGTTTGTTTGACAAATTTATAATAAAACAAGACTTAGCAGACGCTGATGAAAGCAAACAAAATTGGGGGATAAGAAAGTTAAACACCGATTTTGAAACAACAATTAAAACTTTTGAAACTGATGAAGAATTGACAAAACTTCAAGTAATGCTGTATTATTCAGATTCAACAAACACATACAATAATTGGTTGCAAGAAATTTTGAAAAATACGGATTTTGAAGTTTGTAAATACACAGAGAAAGTTTGGGACATTGTCAAAATTAAATTTAATAGGTTCAACTTATCATATCCAACAGTTAGTATTTTCAATCTTTATTTTATTGATTTTTTGCTCTGGAAACTTTATAAGACTGAAGAAGTAAACGAAAATTTGAAATCATTAAAAAGTAAAATTGACAAGTTTAAAAATGAATTCAATAATTTTAAATTCAAACAACTCAATTCTAAAGAACATCTTGCAGCACAAAGTAATCCAAGTTCAGCAAGTATTCCTTTAGATGAATTGAACGGCATTGGAAATTTGTGTTTAATTTCTGCTTCACAAAATTCCGCAGGCAACAAAGAAAACCCAAGCGATAAAAAGAAACGCTTTATACATCCAAAACCAGATAATTCAAGCTTGAAACGACTAATAATGTTTGAAAGCTATGAGAATGACAAATGGGAAACTGAACAAATAAATAAACACAAAACAGAAATTGATATTTTAATTGACAATTATGTAACAGATGAAAATTAGCTAACAAATCCCCCGGTGGTTATTGCAAATTAGCTTGGCAGCAAAAACCGAGTAGAGAAGACCAAGTAACCAAAATTACAAATAGATAAGTTACACAACCTAACAAATGAACATAACCCTAATCTCCGATACCCATTTCCTTCACAACCAATTACATTTGCAAGGGGGCGATATGCTTATTCACGCAGGTGATTTGTGCGGTCATGGTACGGAGGGAGAGGTTTTAGCATTTTTAAAATGGTTTGGAGAGCAGCCGTACAAACATAAAATTTTCATAGCGGGAAACCACGATTGGTTTTTTGAAAAACAGGACAAAACGTATATCGACAAAATAATCCCGAAAAAGATTCATTATCTGAATGATTCAGGAGTAGAAATTGAGGGGCTGAAAATATGGGGATCACCCGTTCAGCCCACTTTTTTAGATTGGGCTTTCAATCGCCAAAAAGGAGCAGAAATTAATAAGCATTGGAAACTAATTCCAGAAGACACCGACATACTAATCACTCATGGACCACCTTTTGGCATTTTAGACCGAACCAATTCCAATTATAATGCAGGTTGCGAAATGTTATTAAAAAAAGTAGATCAAATCAAACCAAAACTACACGTTTTTGGTCACATACACGAAGGCTATGGAATGGTTGAAAAAGACAAAACTATTTTTGTCAATGCTTCTTCGGTAAACCTCAATTATCAGTTGGTAAATGCTCCAATTATTTTGGAACTTTAAAATGAATTAAAATCATTTATTTAGAACGACGTCCTTTGTCATGATCCGCAGTTATTTTTGATGAAAATTAAAATATGGAAACCGTCTTTAAGTTCTCTAACAACAAAAGTTATGAGATTCAGCAATCAGATAAAGAAATTTACTTTGGATGTAATGTTCTCTTTTATAAATCAATAAACACAAATCAATTAGAAATCCGTGTGTTTTTCAAATCCAAAATAATCAATAATCTAGAAAAACTAAATCTAGGAATTAAAGATTTCACCTTTGAAGATGATGAAAAATTAAACGATTTAGAACTGGCCAGAATGGGTTATTGTCCTAAAAGTTATACTTTGACATTAGACTTGAATAGCACCGCAAAGCAAGAGCAATTCTCAGCCACTGAATGGAAAATTATTCAAAGCTCACGGCTACATGTTCTCGATTTTAATGAGATCGAAAAATTAATACAAGAGCACAATACTCTTTGTGAGGTACAATCTCAAAACCCAAAACTAACTAATCAGATTACGTTTCACAACCAGTTAAACGAAATATATTTATCTAGAACCAAGAATCATATTTTTGAAGATAGTAATGCCCTTTCCAAGTTTAAAGAGCAACAGTCGAAGAGACTTTTTCTGTATGATGGATCCAATGGTAATGAGGGTCAATTCTACTTAGAGGAAATATGTTTACCTAATGGGATACAATCAATTGTGCTAAGCAAAAATATTGAATCCGCTTGTTTTTCGATGCAAGATTTAGATCACATCAATTTCAACGAAAATCTAAAGTCATTAGAATTAAGAGAGACTTCAATAGCAACACTAAACTTGAATGATGGTTTACAAGAATTACGTATCTCCGAAACTCCTGTCCAAAAGCTTGTTCTTAATGAGCATTTACTTCTATGTGATCTCTATCTCACTCAAACCAACAAAATAAAAATAAATAAAAAATTAGCGAATTTGATAATCATTTGTGACAAAATTCAGAGCATTAAAATAGATAATCCGCAAATAAACCAAAAACTGAAATTCCAAATAAGTAACTGGCCTAATTCTTTAGAGAATTTTATTTAAAATCAAAATGAGCAAAATTGTAATGTAGAAATCCTTCTTCTAAAAATATAAAAATTAGCCCGTCACAGTTTGGCGTACTACCTAACGTTCTTTGTCATTTAAAATAACAAGATGAACAAAAACTACCAGCAGACCAGCAATTATTTTTCCGTTACAATGACTCTAGAAATCAATCCCGAATGTAATTTCGAAGAAGATTTTTTTAAAATGCACAAATCTCTCGTACAGACAAGATTCGCAAACAACAAAGAAAAACTTGCTTCAAATGACAACAGGCAAACTCTAAAAACTGTTTTTATTGGTTTCGCCATTGCTTCAGGAAATGATAGAGCTACAAAAGCAATTGAATTGGCACTTTTACCACTTTTAGTGAATCTCAGTAAGAATATTTTTTTATTTATATCTTCCTATTCCACCAAAATAAGCATTGATGAAGTTGGAGTTATCAACGACTATATTCAAGAAAAGTCGGGATTAGATGCCCATATTGTAATGATGCTAAGCGAAGACGATAATCTCGGTGATGCTATTGCAATTACAGTGATGACAGCAGCAAACTTGAAAATTCGATAGAAAAGCACTTAACAGTCAATTTAAATTATAAAAACATGCAAAATAGAATGGATCAAACAAGATTAGAAGCTTTTAAAAAAGTGCAAGAAAAATGGGAGCAACGTACATTAATCGATAGCAATTTGATCCCTGCTGATGCCATAGACTCGCACCTTATTATTGAGCATGCTACGGATAAAGTATTTTTAATTCGGATTTTCAATAATCAGGAAAGTTTGAATTTAGGATGTTTGGTTGTTCCCGAACATTTTGACCTCATAAATCCTGAAGCATTGTTTCTTGCTGAAATAGAAAATAGTAAAAGTCAATTCGAGTCACTCATTCTAATGAGCACTGAAGCTACGTTTTCAGATATTGGTTTCAATGAAATCTTATACCATGATGATTCTATTGCACAGTATCGCAATACTAGTTTTGATTTTGAAAATTTTAAAACATTATTCAAAAATTGTACTATTGCCCTACTGAGAACAAATTTTGTATCAAATCACGATACCGCAATGGATGCCATTACTCCTATCTTTAATTTTCCTTATTCATTGAAAAGTTACAATACGAATTTTGGAAACGCTATATTGTGTATCTCCAATGGCATGCACACATTCACAAATTTTGAAGTAAATGATATTATAAAATATTCGCTTAGTAAAATTACTAGGGGCGCAAGTCTTTGCCATAGTACACTGCAAGATGATTCATTAGAAAAAAGGATCAAAATTGGAGTCCTCTTGGGTGTTACGAATGGATTGTAATGACATCAATTATAGTTTTAATCTTTCATAATCAACTTAGGCAAATTTTCGTTCAGCCATTTATATTTGCTTAAAATTAAGATGTGTGTTGCACCTTTGATTCGAATGCAGTCTTTGATGTTTTTGATTGGAAAAACATCATCTGCATCACCGTGAATGTGTATGATTCCGTCAGCGGGTTTGGTTCTGTTCCACAAAATTACTTGTTCTACTGCCCATTGTAGATAGCCTATGTCTCGAACAGACAAAAACTTTTCGTATAATTTTATTCGTTGGTTTATTTTTTCTCCAAATGAAAAGCGAGCTAAGTTTTCGATACTTAAAATCAGGTTCATCGGAATAAGTTTATAGGCCTTGGTAGTTTTAGCAAATTTGAAACGAGTCGGGAATTCAAGATTGCTTTTGACACTCGAAATGATGATTACTTTTCTGACTGCAATATGCAAGGCCATTTCCTGCACCAAGATACCACCAAACGAAACCCCAATCAAAACTGGATTTGGATGCTTTATTTTTTGTGTTATTCGCAACGCATAATCAGGCAAAGATTCTTTTTCTAACGGAATTTCCCACTCCAATAAAACGACTTCAAATACTTCTGGAAGTGCTATGCGTTCAAAAATCATTGTACTAGCTGCCAATCCTGGCATGAAATAAACGGGAATTTTTGTCATAAGAAAAGAAACAAGATCTATTATTTTTCGAATTATAAAAATACCTTTTTATCTCGTAATTGCACCTATTTAAAGTGGAATTATGATTACTTTATCTTTCTACTGTACAACATTTATTTTTCGAATTAGAAACCTTCTTATTCGAATAAAAACCACATTGTTAAATAAAATACAATCATTGTAGACTGACTACCAAATGACTAACTTTGTATAGAATCAACTTTCGATTTAAAAAAACAAACCTTTTCTATACAAAACGCAAAACGCAGCATTTACATTCGGAGACTTAACTACAAAATGAACCGAAGTTACGTCCACTCTTAAAATAGATTTTATACAATTACAATGGAAAATTTAAGCACACTAGAAATAAAAGACAATGCCTTTGCTAGACAATTTGAAACTACAGTCGAAGAAGGTCTATTAATCGTAGAATACTCATTACAGGAGAGAAAAATATTTTTGACAAAAATTCACAAGCCCGAAGACTATAACAACAAAACCGTAATTGACCAATTCTTGAAAGATATTTTGGCAATTGCTGTAGAACGAAAACTTAAGGTTGTGCCTATTTTACCAGAGATCGTCACTTTTTTCAAAAAGAATCCTGTGTATAAGGAACTTTTACCTCCTGGCATTAGACTATAAAAACAAATAGCCTAAAGAGTGGGAACTCTTCGGGCTATTCTATCAAACAAAAAACAAAAAAATTAAAAAGAATATCGCAACCCTAGCTGCCCTTGAAAGCGAGAAGCAAATTGATCAACGCTATAGGGCTTAGAAGTTGGCGTTGTAAAATTGAACAATGGATCGCCTGCGTTAGCATTTCCTGCCGCTACAGATCCTACTTTGGTCAAACCAACACTCGAAGTACTGTTGAATGTGTTAGGTACAAAATAATTTCTACCCCAATTATGATTCAGCATATTACTAAAGTTCACAATACTTAATGAAACTTGAATAGTATGATAGGTCGTTTCGTTAATTTTTACTTTGATATCATCTTGTACTTTCAAATCGGCTTGAATATTCCAAGGTGTTCTAGCGCCATTTCTCTCTGTAAACGTACCTCGTCTGCTAGACAAATACGAATCATTACTTACAAAGTTGTTAAAATTGGCTGCTTGTGATGCCGCTGTTTCAGTAACGATTGCACCATTTTTCTTATCGGCAAAAAAGTTAATAGCTGCTGCTTCGGTAGGAATATAAGCTAGACCCGCCGCTTGTCCTGTCCCTGCTAAAGTTGAGTTTACAAATCCCCATGAAAATGGTGCTCCAGACTGAGCATTAAAGTACATGTTACAAGCAACTGTATTTGATTTCCCAACTTGCAGCTGATAGCCTAAATTACTTACGATTCTATGACGAATATCAAAATTTGAATAGGCCAACTGCGGATTATTTGGAGTCAAAGATTGGTTCATCTGGTAATTACTTTCCATCGAATTTCTGATTCCGTTGGTAATATCCTTGGACTGTCCGTAGGTGTAGGCAGCCATAAAATTGAACCCGAAATCGTAACTTTTTGATACTTGACCTGTTAAACTGTAGCGGTGCCCTTGATTCGTATTGGACAATAAATAAGCATTTGAAAAATTATTATCTATTCTAGCACCTGAATATATCGGTTGTTGTTTATTTACATCATAACTATAATAACTCACCTTGTCTTGCAAATTCACTTGTTGAAATTGTAAATCACGGATCACCTTGGTATAAATACCTTCTAAACTAAATTTATATCCAGCGATTCGGTAATCTACTGCCAAAGAAGAACGTACTACTTGTGGCATTTTAAAATTATTATCAATTAAATCTACTTGTTTTCTATTTGGTGTTTGGTATTTGGCTAATCCATTTGCTGCCAATGGATCACCATTTGTAGCGACTTGTGCTGCAGTAAGGTTGTTGGCATCGTAACTATTGTAGCCTACACCGTCATTATAAAAGGCATAACCTAACCACGCAAACGGAATTCTACCGGTAAACACACCTGAACCTCCACGGATCACCAAAGAATTATCTCCCTTAACATCATAATTAAAACCTACTCTAGGTGAAAACAAAACGGCTTTAAAAAACGAACTATTAATTTGATTTACAGGTGTATTAGAATACGTTGTTCCTGCCAATGGATCAACAGCTGCATTTTGAGTCAAAGAACTCAAAAGTGGTTTATTTGGAACATCAGTATAATCAGCACGGATACCTGGTGTTACTTTTAACTTTGACCCAATTTTGATTTCGTCTTGAAAATAAGCACTGTATAAATTTACTTTGAATTTTGCATACGGATTATTGAATATTTCATCGCGACTAGACCCATCAACAGGGAAAGTTCCTCTCACCCTACTTGGAGTTGCATTTAAAAAGTCGGCAAGTGTTTTATATGAAATTCTACCATTTAATGCATTTACAAAACCGTAGCTAATATCATAAAACTCATTATGAGTACCCAAAGTAAAATTATGGTTTCCTGCTCTATACGTTAAATTATCTGTGATTTCGGTAGTGTTTTGTTTCATATTAAAAACTGTAGCTTCTCTATCATTACCTAGCAATACAGTTCCTCCATTGATACCAATTTCGACTTGTGGAAAAAGAACATTGCTCGATGTTGGGTTACGTTGATCTCTCACCGTAGAATAACTTGCTATAAAATTGTTTGACAAACGCTCATTAAAACGACTTTTAAATTCTAATACAGTATTGATAGAGGTACTTTTTTGAATGAAATCAATACTTGAAAATCTAAAATTTGCGGCATCACGTTCTAGATTTGAAGCACTTGAAATGACTGCATTGTTTCGAAGCGACATTGTGTGCTTATTATTAATTTTCCAATCTACTTTGTTAAAAAACTTTTTACTTTTTGAAAAAATAGAATAATCGGCACTGCTTCCTGGGTTGAAGTTATACTTTGATTGAACAAAATCTGAAATTGTCTTGGCCGTTGCGGCATCAATTAATGCACCTTGAGTGCCTGCATTGTAAAACAAGGGATCTTTTCGTTCTGCTACTTCTGCATTTGTAAAGTAAAACAGTTTGTCTTTGATTATCGGAAAACCAACTCTAAATCCTGTCTGATAATCTTCAAATGAGCTTGGCATTTTTGCTTTGTCTCCTGCATAGTTGCGACCTGTGATTGAGGCATTGCGAGCAAATGAATATACTGATCCTGTTACCTCATTACTACCGCTGCGGGTTACGGCATTGATGCTACCACCAAGAAAGTTACCTAATTTTACATCATAAGGTGCGATAAAAACTTGTATGTCTTGTATGGCATCCAAACTAATAGAATTGGATCTCGTACTACTACCTGGCATTCCTGATGTACCTGTTGCTCCTCCAAGCGAAGGACTAAACCCAACAGCATCATTATTAATTGATCCGTCAATGGTAACGTTATTGTATCTAAAATTGGTTCCTGCAAAAGAATTGTTTGCACTTTGAGGTGTCAATTTAGTTATATCTTGTATACCTCGGCTTATAGTTGGTAGATTATTTATCTGACGTTCGTTGAAAGAAGCGCCTCCAGATTTGGTTACTTTTTTTGAACTTTTAACCACAATCTCAGACAATTGTTGCCCTTCTTCGATTAAAGTGATATTAGGAATATCATTATCACCAAGTGACAATTGAATAGAAGCGTTGACAAAGGTTTTAAGACCTGTACTCGTAATCGTGATTTTGTATGGACCACCTACTGGCATATTTTCAAAACTATATCTTCCGAAGCGGTCTGTAGTTCCTTTGAAAGTAGAATTTCTTGGCGTGAACAGTAACACAACATTGGCATCTGCCAAAGGTGTATTTCCTAAAAATACTTTTCCTGCCACTCTCGAAGTGGTCATCTGAGCATTGGCAACAGCTATTGAGAAAAGAAAAAATAGCAGTTCTAAAAGTTTGATTTTTTTCATTTTTTTGAGAGGTTTAATTTTTACAAATGTATTTTGAGAACCCCAAAACCACATTAACTAAAAATCAACTTCGCCTTAAAATGAACTTAAATCAAACTTAAGAACAACTTTAATTTATATTCAATTAACCTAAAATTTACACTAGCATTGCTAATGTTATCTTAACTAAAACATTCTATTTATTTTTCGATTTCGCTCATACTTTCCATTTTCTTGTTGGCCAAGAAACCAGTAATATCTTCGAAGTGTTCGATAACTCTTTTATTTTTAAATTCGAATACCTTAGTAGCCAATCCGTCTAAGAAATCTCTATCGTGCGAAACCAAAATCAAGGTTCCGTCAAAGTCACGTAGTGCATCTTTGATAATGTCTTTGGTTTTCATGTCTAAGTGATTCGAAGGCTCATCTAGAATTAATAAATTTACCGGCTCTAGCAATAATTTGATCATTGCCAAACGAGTTTTCTCTCCACCCGAAAGTACTTTTACCTTTTTGGTAATATCATCTCCTTGGAACATGAAAGCACCTAGAATATTCTTAATCTGTGTACGCACATCTCCAACAGCGATATCATCTATCGTTTCAAAAATGGTAGCATTTTCATTTAATAAGGACGCTTGATTTTGGGCAAAATATCCAATTTGAGCATTGTGACCAATTTCTAGCACACCGCTATCAATTTGCAATTCTTTCATAATTGCTTTGATCATAGTCGATTTTCCTTCACCATTTTTACCAACAAAGGCTACCTTTTCTCCTCTTTCGATTACAATATTGGCATTTTTAAAAACTACATGCTCTCCGTATGCCTTGTCCAACTCTTTCACAATTACAGGGTACTGTCCTGAACGTGCTGCTGGTGGAAACTTCAACTTTAATGCCGAATTATCCACCTCATCAACTTGAACAATAACCAATTTCTCTAGCATTTTTACGCGTGATTGTACGGCATCAGTTTTTGAGAATGTTCCTTTAAAACGGTCAATAAATGTTCTATTATCAGCAATCATTCTTTGTTGCTCATCGTATGCTTTTTGTTGGTGCACACGTCTGTCTTTTCGTAATTCAAGATAATGAGAGTACTTTGCTTTGTAATCATAAATACGTCCCATAGTAACCTCAATCGTACGATTGGTGATATTATCAACAAAAGCTCTATCGTGCGAAATCACCACTACAGCCTTAGCTTCGCTAATCAAAAACTCTTCCAACCATTGAATACTTTCGATATCCATGTGGTTGGTTGGCTCATCTAGCAAGATCAAATCTGGTTTTTGCAAAAGAATTTTGGCTAACTCGATACGCATTCTCCATCCTCCTGAAAACTCAGAAGTTTGACGTTTAAAATCTTCTCTTTCGAAACCTAAACCAGTTAATATTTTCTCAACTTCTGCTTCATAGTTTACTTCTTCAATTGCATAAAATTTTTCGCTTAAGTCAGAAACTCTTTCGATCAATTTCATGTAGCCATCGCTTTCATAATCAGTACGAATGGTCAATTGCTCATTAATTTCGTCAATCTCAGCTTTCATACCTAGAATTTCACCAAACGCTTTAGAAGCTTCTTCCATTACCGTTGCACCATCTGTAGTTAACAAATGCTGTGGTAAATAGGCCACTACAGCTTCTTTTGGGGTAGAAACACTTCCGGTAGACGGTTTGCTTTGTCCTGCAATAATTTTCAATAGTGTCGATTTTCCAGCACCATTTTTACCCATTAGGGCAATTTTATCATTTTCATTAATGGCAAAAGAAACATCGCTGAAGAGCGTTGTTCCGCCAAAGTTTACTGAAATATCGTTTATTGTAATCATTCTAAGAAGTTATAAGTTTTGAGTTAGAAATTAAAATGTTTAATCTTCTAAATTTAAAAGTGCAAATATAGCTCAATTAAGCAGCATGACCATTTGAATAATCAGAAATATTTTCTTGAATGGTATCACAAATTCTGCCTAATACCTTCACTCTTTTGGGTCATAAAACAAAAACAGGAATTATCCCGATATTTCGAGACAATTCCTGTTGTAAATTAAACAGCGTGAAGAGGTTTGTAATTATACAGTTTTCTCTCCTTCTTTTTTGTTGATCGTATGCCAAATATGAGCATTTGATACCCCAATATCATCAGGATCAAAAGCAGGGTCTTTACCTTCTGCCAATTGTTTTTCATAATCTTTTAATGCTTTCAGAGCAGGTTTTTGTAATAATAAGATTGCGATAATGTTGAACCACGCCATCAATCCTACTCCAATATCTCCAAGTCCCCAAGCCAATGAAGCTTGACTAACTGCTCCGTACATGATTACACCCATCATCACCACTTTTAATGCATATGAATAGATAGGTGATTCAAACTTTCTAGTCAAATAAGAAACATTTGAATCTGCAATATAGTAATAGGCTAAGATGGTTGTAAAAGCGAAAAAGAACAACGCAATCGCTACAAAATACCCACCAAATCCAGGAAAAACTGTATCCATTGCACTTTGTGTAAAAGCAGGGCCTACAGCTACGTTTGGTAATCCTTCCACCAAAAACTCAGGAGCACCAGCAGCACCAAAATTTGGATTTTGCACATTGTACTTACCTGTGATCAACAACATAAATCCTGTTGCCGTACAAACAAACAAAGTATCAATATAAACTGAAAAAGCTTGTACTAAACCTTGCTTTGCTGGATGCGAAATAGCCGCAGCAGCTGCAATGTGTGGAGCAGTACCTTGACCAGCTTCGTTTGAATAAACTCCTCTTTTAACTCCATATTGAATAGCTAAACCAAATACAGCTCCAAATCCTGCCTCCATGTTAAAAGCACTTTTAAAAACCAAAGCAAACAATTCTGGTATTTGATGAAAATCTACGATTAAAATAATCAATGCTAAGATGATGTACCCAATAGCCATAAACGGCACTACATATTCGGTAAATTTTGCTATACGCTTCACACCACCAAAAACAATAATTGCAAAAATAGCCACTACCAACAATCCTGTCATCCAGGTTTCAATTTGAAACGAGTTTTCGATTCCGACTACAATAGAGTTCGCTTGAACACCCGGCAAAAATAATCCTGCCGATATAACAGATACTACTGCAAAAACAATAGCAAACCATTTCACCCCTAATCCTCTTTCGATATAATAAGCAGGACCTCCACGAAATTCTCCTAAGTGTTTCTCTTTATAAATTTGTGCCAAAGTCGCCTCTACATATGCGGTGCTAGCTCCTAAAAAAGCAACAACCCACATCCAAAATAAGGCGCCAGGACCACCAAAGGCGATCGCCGTAGCTACACCTGCAATGTTACCCGTACCTACTCTACCTGCAAGCGACATTGCCAAAGCTTGAAAGGAAGATACTCCAGAATCTGTACTTTCTCCATCAAATAATAACCGAACCATTTCTTTGATTTTTCGCACTTGTACAAATCGAGTACGAACAGAAAAATAAAGCCCAGAGGCCAAGCATAAAAAAATCAAAGCGTTGCTCCAAATAATATCATTCAATAAACCGACAATTTCTTCCATAAGGTATTTTTTAATTTACCATCAAAAAAACAACAAAACATTGATTTTTCAAACAATTTTTCAAAATAAATCTACCTAAAAGTCAAAATAAAGGAATTATACGAATTTACACTGCAAAAAACATAATTTCATTATAATCTACTTTTCTATCATAAAACAACATTATATACAGTTTAAAAGCAAAAACATAACATTATACTCAAAATACACTCCTATATATGCTATAAAATAGTAATAGTATCGTTTTGTTTTAGATTTTCGAAATAGAAAAAGCCACTAACTTAAAGATGTACTTCTTTACGTTAGTGGCTTTCAATTATAATAAATGTCGAAATTATTCCTTCCTCCACTTTTTAGTTTCTTCAAAAACATGCTCCAGTATAGCTTCTTCTTGCGAATCAAATTCTATATTACGACGGCTCATTACAATTTTTGCTGTTTGAAATGCTTTTTTGGTTATGTAGGTACTAAAGCCTGACGCCCCACCCCATGAAAAACTTGGTACAAAGTTGCGAGGAAAACCGCTTCCAAAAATATTAGCGCTCACACCAACGACCGTACCGGTATTAAACATGGTGTTGATACCGCATTTACTATGATCGCCCATCATCAAACCACAAAATTGCAAGCCAGTTTTAGCAAAACCTTCCGTTTCATAGCTCCATAATTTCACTTCTTCGTAATTATTTTTCAGGTTCGAATTGTTACTATCTGCACCAATATTGCACCATTCACCCAAAACAGAATTTCCTAAAAATCCGTCATGTCCTTTGTTCGAATAAGCCGAAATAACCGAGTTGTTTACCTCACCACCTACTCGAGAGTGCATACCAACCGTAGTAGCGCCATATATTTTGGTGGCTAGTTTGACCACAGCGCCTTCACACAAAGCAAAAGGGCCACGAATCACCGATCCTTCCATGATTTCAGCATCTTTACCGATGTATATTGGTCCTGTAGCAGCATTTAATGTTACAAATTCTAGTTTTGCTCCTTCTTCAATAAAAACATTCTCAGGCGCGATTACATTAACACTTTTCGGAATCGGTTGTGATTTTCTATCTTCTGTCAATAGTTCGAAATCGGCACGAATAGCGGCATCGTTTTTCGAAAATATATCCCAAGGATTATTTACAGTAATAGTATCATATTCGAATTCGATAATTTCGTAATCATCAAAATCAATCTCTTCCTGATTTTCTCCAGAATAAAAGGCAACTACATCTTCTCCTTTAAAAATTGCTTGGTTTTTTCCTAAATCCAAGATCAACTCTACCAATTCTACATTGGGCAAAAACGAGGCGTTGATCATCACATTTTCTTCCAATTCTACCATTGGATATTTATCAGACAAATATTCTTCAGTCAATGTAGTCGTAGTTGATCCCAAATACATTTCCCATTTTTGACGAATGGTTACAATTCCGATCAAAATATCTGCTACGGGACGGGTGTATGTAAAAGGCAATAATGCATTTCGAGATGGACCGTCAAAAAGGATATAGTTCATTTTTATAAATTTTCAAGGTTATGATGCTTCAAAGTTACAAAGTTTTTTATTGGTATTTTTCTCTAGCGCAAGCATTACCAAAATATTTGACCAAAAAAAAGCCTCGCAATTGCGAGGCTTCCTGTATTTTGAAAACAAATTAAAATTATTTAATATGTTTAGCGTATTTAGTTTTAAATTTATCAATACGTCCAGCAGTATCGATAAGTTTGTTTTTACCTGTGTAAAAAGGGTGAGAAGTTCTAGAAATCTCCAATTTTACTACTGGATATTCAACACCTTCGTGAATAATTGTTTCTCTAGTATCAGCTGTAGATTTAGTGATAAAAACGTCTTCGTTTGACATGTCTTTAAAAGCAACTAATCTGTAATTTTCTGGGTGTACACCTTTTTTCATCTTGTAATTTTTTTATTTGTTTTGGTTATAATTTGCTTTGCGGCTTTTCTTTTTTACAGAAAAGGTATAAACAAGCCATAACTTTTTATTTTACTCTGTTTATTTGAGGATGCAAAAGTACAATTATTTTTCAATAATCAAATCTTTATTCGTTTAATTTTTAATACGGTGCAAAAATAGAATTTTCCTCCGTCATAAATCAGGGATTTGTTATATTTGCAGTCTAAATAAAATTTACGTTCAAATGGTTCAAGAAACAATTAAAAAAAACGGTGTTACTTACGGTATTATTACAGGAATCATTTTAGCGTTAATCACTACTATAATGTATGTGGTCGATTTAGAACTATTCATAGCTTGGTGGACTACTTTGTTGAGTTTCTCTATTTTTATTATTGTTCCAGCCGTAATGTTGGTTAAAACAAAATCTGAATTAAATGATAACCTACCTTTCAAAGAAGCTTTTACCGCTTATTTCATAACTGCATTAGTAGGTTTATTAATTTCTGTTGGGTACAAAATGGTTTTGTTCAATATTATTGATCCTTCGATTAAAGAAACATTACTAGACTTAACTGTAAAATATTTAAAAAGCACGTCTCAAAAATTTGGAGTTCCTGCTTCGTCCCTGAATGAAATGATTTCTAATTTAAGAAAAACAGATCCTTTTTCTATTATCGAACAATTAAAAGGAGCTGTAGTAAGCCTTTTCTTTTGTGGAATACTCGGATTAATCATGGCTGCTTTTTTCAAATCAAAAACTACCTCACAAGTTAACTAATGAATTTATCGATACTAATTCCTCTTTTAAACGAAGAAGAATCTCTAAAAGAATTATACCACTGGATCATAAAAGTGATACAGGCCAATCAATACACCTACGAGGTAATCTTCCTTGATGATGGTAGTACCGACAGTTCTTGGTCTATTATCGAAGGATTCTCACAGGTGAATCCAAACATCAAAGGGATTCGTTTCATGAAAAATTTTGGTAAATCGCAGGCCTTACACGCAGGTTTCGCACAAGCAAAAGGTGATGTGATTATCACTATGGATGCTGATTTACAAGATAGCCCAGACGAGATTCCTGGTTTATATGAAATGATTACCCAACAAAATTATGATTTGGTTTCGGGTTGGAAAAAAAAGCGATACGACTCTGTAGTAGCAAAAAACATTCCTTCGAAGCTTTTCAATTGGGCGGCTAGAAAAACTTCTGGCGTACAGCTGAATGACTTTAACTGCGGATTGAAAGCGTATAAAAATATCGTAGTCAAAAATGTAGAGGTTTCAGGCGAAATGCACCGTTACATTCCGGTATTAGCAAAAAATGCTGGCTTTGGAAAAATAGGTGAAAAAGTTGTAATTCATCAAGCAAGAAAATACGGTGAAACCAAATTTGGTATGGAGCGTTTTGTAAATGGCTTCTTAGACTTGATTACTATTTGGTTTTTATCTAAATTTGGAAAACGACCAATGCACTTATTTGGAGCCATGGGTTCTATAATGTTTATCATTGGATTTTTTGCCGCAGGTTATATTGGTGTTTCAAAACTGTACCATGTATATAATGACATGAGATATAGCCTTGTTACTAATAATCCCTGGTTTTATATTGCTTTGACCACCATGATTTTGGGCACACAATTGTTTTTGGCTGGTTTCTTGGGAGAAATCATTTTGAGAACTAAAAATAATGAAGAAAGATATAAGGTAGCAACAATGGTTAATTTATAAAGAATGTCCTAGCCCTGATAGTCCCGAAGTGTCGGGAGACATCCTTTTGGGGGCATTAATTTTTCCCAAAAAAGATTGAAACGTCCCGAAGTGTCGGGAGCAGGATGAAGCTCCTAAAAAATAAACTAATAACAAAAAACAACACAAATGGAAATTAAACAAAACATTTTGGACGCTGCCAATGAGTGGTTGAGCCCTGTTTTTGATACAAAAACACAAGAAGAAGTTCAGGCTTTGATTGCCAACTCTCCAAAAGAATTGGAAGAGAGTTTCTACAAAAGTTTAGAATTTGGAACTGGTGGAATGCGTGGTACCATGGGTGCTGGCGATAATAGAATCAACAAATACACTTTAGGAAAAAGTACACAAGGATTATCTGATTACTTGCGTACCTTTTTCCCTAATCAACCTTTGAAAGCGGTTATTGCTTATGACTGTCGTCATAATAGTGATACTTTGGCAAAAGTGGTTGCTGATGTATTTTCGGCAAACGGAATTGAAGTCTACTTATTTTCTTCCTTGCGACCAACTCCAGAATTATCGTTTGCAGTAAAACACTTAAATTGCCATTGTGGTATTGTTTTAACAGCATCGCACAACCCTCCAGAATACAACGGATATAAAGTATACTGGCAAGATGGTGGACAAATTGTTCCACCAGAAGATGGTGCAATTATCAACGTTATTGAGAATTTAAAATACAATCAAATCAAGTTTGAAGCAAACGAAAGTTTGATTCATTATATAGGTGAAGAGGTTGACAAAGCTTTTATTGACTCTACTATAGCAAATGCTAGTTTTGATACTCCAGCTGCTGCAAAAGATGATTTGAACATTGTTTTTACGTCTTTGCACGGAACATCAATAACAGTTACACCACAAACCTTAGCGCAAGCAGGTTACAAAAATGTAAATATTGTTGAAGAACAAGCAGAGCCAAACGGAGATTTCCCAACGGTAAAATCACCAAATCCTGAGGAGCCTGAAGCCTTGAAAATGGCAACCGAATTGGCTAACAAAATCAATGCAGATATCGTGATTGGTACTGACCCTGATTGTGACCGTTTAGGTGTTGCTGTACGTAATAATGATGGTCAAATGACATTATTGAACGGAAATCAAACTATGATTTTGATGACGGCTTTCTTGTTAGAAAAATGGAAACTTGCTGGTAAATTAAACGGAAAACAATTTATTGCTTCTACAATTGTATCTACTCCAATGGTTATGGAATTGGCTACGGCTTATGATGTGGAATACAAAAGCGGTTTGACTGGTTTTAAATGGATTGCCAAAATGGTGAAAGATTTTCCTGAATCACAGTTTATTGGTGGTGGAGAAGAGAGCTTTGGTTTCATGGTAGGTGATGCCGTACGTGACAAAGATGCTGTTGCTTCTACCCTATTAATTTGTGAAGTTGCCGCGCAAGCAAAAGCTAAAGGAAGCTCTGCATACAATGAATTGATTCAGCATTATGTTGATTTTGGTTTTTATAAAGAGCATTTGATTTCGCTTACCAAAAAAGGAATGGATGGTTTGGCCGAAATCACTCAAATGATGGTTGACCTTCGCGAGAATCCAATCAAAGAAATAAGTGGACAACGCGTGGTAATGGTAGAAGATTATAAAGCTTCTACAGCCAAAAACCTTTTGACTGGCGAAGTAGAAACACTTACAATGCCAAAAGCAGACGTATTAATTTACTACACTGAAGACGGATCAAAAATTTGTGCAAGACCTAGTGGAACAGAACCAAAAATAAAATTCTATATCAGCGTAAATACTGAACTAGAATCTGTTGAAAAATTTGCTGAAACTGACGCTTATTTGAACGAAAAAATACAAAATATTATTACAGGAATGCAATTGAACTAATGGATAAAAGCTTAACAAAATTATTCCCCTACTTAAAACCTTATAAGCACAACATCATTTGGAATGTTACTTATAATATTCTTTATGCCTTGTTTGCAACAATTTCGATGCTAACATTGCTACCGGTTTTAGATGTGTTGTTTGGCAAAACCAAAACAATACTTAGCAAACCAATATACACTGGCATAGGGAACATAAAACAGTTTGGGACTGATTACCTTTATTACCAAATATCAACATTAACGCAAGGCAGCAGCATTCAAGTTGCCTTGCTTTTTGTTGTTTTAATGGTAATTACTACATTTTTACTCAAAAATTTATTTAATTATTTGGCTTCGTACCACATCATGCACCTGAAAAATGGAGTTTTGAAAGATTTGAAAAAATCGATGTATGACAAAATCATCGATTTACCGATCTCTTATTACTCTGAAAAAAGAAAAGGGGACATCATGGCTCGTATGTTAGGTGATGTGAATGAGGTACAAAATTCATTTTTCTCGATTCTAGAATTGGTAGTCAAAGAACCTTTGACTATCCTATTTACCTTGGTTACGATGTTTATTATTAGTACAAAACTAACCTTGTTTGTGTTGGTTTTCATGCCGATTTCTGGGTATATCATTTCAAAAGTTGCCAAAAACTTGCGTGCACAATCGTTGGAAGCACAGCAAGAAAGTGGTTTTTTGATTTCGATTCTAGACGAAACTCTTGGTGGACTAAAGGTCATTAAAAGTTACAACTCTGAGCCTAATTTCAAAAATAGATTTGACGGTTCTGTGATGCGATTATTAAATCTTTCGAACAGTATTGGTACCAAAAACAATCTGGCTACACCGCTAAGTGAGTTTCTGGGAGTAACTACGATTGCGATTTTATTATTCTACGGAGGAAACTTGGTTTTGATAGATAAAACCTTGGACGGATCAGCTTTTATCGTTTACCTAACTTTAGCATTCAACATCTTAACGCCTGCAAAAGCCATCTCAAAAGCATCTTATGCTGTGAAAAATGGACTGGCCGCTGCCGAAAGAGTTTTTGAGGTTCTAGAAGTAGAAAACGAAATTGTATCGAAAGAGAATGCAACGATCAAAACAACATTCGAATCTGAAATTAGTATTCAAAACATTAATTTCAAGTACGAAGATGAAGCCGTTTTAAAAGATTTCTCACTGTCAGTCAAAAAAGGACAAACAGTTGCCCTTGTTGGACAATCTGGAAGTGGAAAAAGTACGATTGCTAACTTATTGACTCGTTTTTATGACGTAAATGATGGAACCATCACCATTGACGGAATCAACATCAAAGACATGAATTTACAGTCATTACGTGGCTTGATGGGACTTGTAACGCAAGATAGTATCTTATTTAACGACACCATTAAAGCAAATATCGCACTCGGAAAACTAGATGCATCTGATGAAGAAATTACTGCCGCACTTAAAATTGCAAATGCTTTAGAATTTGTAAATGAACTGCCGCAAGGTATTCACACTAATATTGGTGATAGTGGAAACAAACTTTCAGGTGGACAAAAACAACGTTTATCAATCGCTCGTGCTGTATTGAAAAATCCGCCGATTATGATTTTGGACGAAGCAACCTCTGCTTTGGATACCGAAAGCGAAAAATTTGTACAAGTTGCACTTGAAAATATGATGCAGAATAGAACTTCGATAGTAATTGCACACCGTCTCTCTACGATTCAAAAAGCAGACGTAATTATTGTCATGCAAAAAGGAAAAATCGTGGAACAAGGTAGCCATGAACAACTTATAGCCTTAAATGGTACATATAACAAATTGGTAACTATGCAATCCTTCGAGTCCTAATATACTTGACTACATTTGCATAGATTATGCTATTTATCATCAAGACTCAAAGGCCTTAATCTAAGCTTTGAGTCTTTTTATTTTATGGCTATTAAAGTGACCCTAGATTAAATTACTAGCATCACCAATCGGACTCTAACACTATTATCTCTTAAGAAGATGTACATACACAATCCCAACATTAAGCTTCCGTCTGACAACGACACAATCGTTTGGAAGTACTTGGATCTGTCCAAATTTTTAGAATTATTACTTTCTAAAAACTTATTCATGTCACGATCAGATAAATTTGAAGATCAATATGAAGGGACCTTTAGCGAACCAACGTATGATGAAATTAAAAGATTATCAATCGATAACCCAAATTTTCTAAAATACTATAAATCACATCGAGAAAAGGTAGCTATAAGTAGTTGGCATATTAACGAATACGAATCGTTTGCAATGTGGCAAATTTTTACTCAAAATAGTGAAGGTCTAGCCATTCAATCGACGATAGGTCGATTACAAGAATGCTTGCTACCCGAAAAAAACTTCACCCAACACATTGGCGAAGTAAATTACATCGACTATAAAAAAGAATATATTCCGTTTGATGATATGTTTTTCCCTTTTCTCTTTAAAAGAAAAAGCTTTCAATATGAAAGAGAAGTTCGCATTCTTACAGATGTGACCGGACACAACCTGAAATTGAACGATGGCTTGAAAATTAATGTGGATATTAATGTCTTGATCGACAAAATCTACATTCACCCAAAATCTGAAAATTGGTATAAAAACCTAGTTATACAGTTGGTAAAAGAATTGGGATTTGATTTTACTATTGAAAAATCAGATTTAGAAAGTGATATTTTGATTTAGGACAATATACCAAAAACAATCTAGGAATTATTAATTAACTGGCTCATAACTTTTTACTTCCCAATCAGCTCTGGATAAGTCAATATAATTATAATGAACAACATCATTTTTATCGAATTGTCCATTTTTATTAGTGTCTTCAACTGTTCTAAAGTACAAACGGTTTTGAGATTCAATCAAACTCCAATCAATTAATTCTTGTAAGTCTACTGAAATTTTTGTGAAGTTAGCACCACTCACACTGCTCAAGTACAAACTTTTAATATCGCTAGTATCCAGTTTTCCGTCTCTATTGGAGTCCATATCAAACAAGGTATACACCATAACTCTATTCTTAGTCTTGTCTGCAATTCCTTTTAAATAGGAAGCTGTCTGAATCAAAACAGGCTTATCAGTCAAGGGACGAATAGAATCTGAACTCACCCTTTGGAATTTCAAGTTTTGTAAATATCCCGTAATTTCATTATCACCATAATTTGATATCGTAAAACTCAAATCAATCACACTTGATGATCCATAACGAGATTTAGTTCCTTTTTCATAAATACGCAAGTCACCCACGGGATGAATCAAATATTCGGTCCCTTCAAGTTGAATTGGCAAATCTGCTATTGCAACTTGGGTTGAATCTGCTTTGGTATATGGTTTACTTTTCGAACTGCTGTCATAAGTTACTTTGGGTTTTTCAACCTCTTCCTTGCAACTAACGGCAACTACAGCTAAAATGGCTAAAACAACACTATTTATATACTTCATAATTTGGTACCTTAATTAATCATCTCAAATGTAAACAATTTAAAAAATGATTTTCTGATTATTATTCCTTATTTATAAAAAAAGGAACTTCTTTTACTTTATAATTTGGCCGTCAATTTAATATTGAAAACACGTGTCGTCATGAAATTCGGAATTCCATATTCAGACTTCGTGTACACATCGCGCACCCACGTATTCGTAATCGCATTTTGATTATTGAACAGATTAAAGATTTCGAAACCTACAGCCAATTCTTTAAAATCTTTGAACATACCGCTTTTGGGTCTCGGCTTACTATCGTCAATAAACGATTTAAAAAAACCAACATCGGCTCTTCGATAATCATTCAAACGGTTTTGATAAATATAAGGGTCTGCATAAGCAGGCGACCCACCTGGTAAACCTGTATTGTACACCAAATTTAAATACAACTTCACTGATGGAATATTTGGCATATAATCCTGAAACAACAAAGCAAACTTTAAACGTTGATCTGTTGGTCTAGCAATATATCCTTTTCCAGCACTGTTTTCTTCCGTTTTTAAATAACCAAAACTAACCCATGATTCTGTTCCCGGCACAAACTCACCATTAATTCGCAAATCCAGACCTTGCGCATAAGCAACGGCATCGTTAGACGCATCATAACGTATGCGAACATTGTCAACGGTATAAGTATTGACATTGGTCAACGATTTATAATACAACTCAGACACCAATTTAAAAGGACGGTCCCACATTTTAAAACTGTAGTCATTTCCCAAAACCATATGAATTGATTTTTGTGCCTTCACATTGGCTTGCACTTGCCCGCTAGCATCACGCAACTCTCTATAAAACGGTGGCTGATAATATACTCCTCCTGATGCACGAAACACCATATCTTTTTCCCAATTCGGTTTTATTGCAAATTGCCCTCTTGGACTGAAAACCGTTTGCGAGGTTCCGTTTGCATTGGTGCCACTTACGGCCCAGTTTTGCATGCGCATACCTGCATTGTACCATACATCTGAGCTACCCAACTTATCTTTTCGGCTCCACTGCACATAACCAGAGAAGCGATTGATTGTATTAAAATTAGTGGCTCTAATAGAATTATACGGTACCAATGGCCCGGTGTACGAGCTATACGGTTGATCATTGACTGGTAAAAATCGATCTGGCGGATTTAATGCAAAACCAGCAGAGTCAATAACTTCCCACTCAACTACTCGATCTCTAATGGATTCTCGAGTGTACTTTGCTCCCCATTCCACTAAATTTTTTCTCCAATCATGAAATCCTTTTATTTCGGTATTGCTTATTAAGGCATCCAAATTATTTCGAGCATGATGCAGTTGCGCACCAATTCCTCTTGTAAAACTTACATTATCATACGTTTCGCCTCCCACAGTCGCATCTACTTCACCCAAACGGTATTGTGCCAAAATATCAAAATGTTCTTCCTCAGTAGTATGAAAAAGCGAGCTAATAAACTTTATCGTGAAATTCTCTGATGCTTTGTAGGTAGTTTTAAAAGCACCAAAATAAGTTGCGTACCTGTCTTTTTCTTGTCCTTCATAAAAAACGGTTAGCACCATTGGTTGATCAATCGTACCAAACCTAGTTTGTCTTGAAAGCGGTTGGTAGTTATAATTGTTTTGCGAAATATTTCCTAAGAAATTGAAATTCCACTTGTCTGAAGCATTAAAATTTACGTTGGTTTGCACATCGACAAATGTAGGTTTGTAATTGGTTTGCGTATCTTGACTGTTTACCAACAAACTATTATTTCGGTAGCGTACACCAGAAACTGCTGTCCACTTTTTATTTTTCGAAATAACATCCAAAGACGCACTACCTCCCAAAAAACTGGCTTCAAACGTACCGGCAAGCTTTGTTGGTTTTCGATACGTAATATCCAAAACCGATGATAATTTATCACCAAATTTAGCCTGAAACCCACCTGCAGAAAAATCTACATTTTGTACTAAATCGGTATTTGTAAAACTCAAACCCTCTTGTTGGCCCGAACGAATCAAAAATGGTCGATATACCTCAATTTCATTCACATAAACAAGGTTTTCATCATAATTACCACCGCGGACCGCATATTGCGTACTCAACTCATTATTCGAATTAACGCCAGGTAATGTTTTCAAAATATTTTCGATTCCGGCATTTGCTCCGGCCATCTTTTTGATCAATCCGGGTTCGATTGAAACTACACCCTGCACTTGACGACGATTGGTGTTGGTGACAATAATTTCGCCCATTTGTTCTTGTTGATCACTTATGACAACATTGAACTCGTACACTTCATTAGTACTTAATTGAACCGACACCACCGTTTTTTTGAAGGAAACATGTGTAAAAGCCAAAAGAACTTTTTGGTTGGCAGGTATTTTTATCGAATAAAACCCATCTGCTTTTGAATTCGTTTTCACGCCCATGCAAGTAATATTAACATTACTCACAGCTTGGTTATTTTTATTCAAAACAAAACCTTTTACTATTGCCGACTGAGCATAGGTACAAAGACTCATCGCAAAGGCGATAACAACAAAAAATATTTTATTAGTGCTCAAACTGGTTCTATTTTATTTTTGACTTCTAAAAAAGCGCGTTTCAAAGGTAGTCGAATTACCAACATTATCTACGACCACGACTTTTAATTCATTGGCACCCTCAGCGACAATCCCTTCACTAAAGTTATGGGTGATTTTTCGAGTTTTATAATCGTACTCAAACAAAGCCCAAACTCCATTGAGATAGCCGTTGTATGATTTGATTCCCGAACCGCTATCACCGATGGTAAGGTCAATTGATTTTTGACTACTAATCCATTTGCCTTCAATTGATCTCCCGATAGAAATGGTTGGGTTTGAAGTATCTTTTGCCAACGTATACCTCCCTAGAGATTTCACCTTGGTGGTGAAAACATTTCCTTTTTTGGTGGTGTAATTATAACCGTATCTCCCCCTAGAATCTACATCAGCGATATACACTTTTCCACTATCGTCTGCACCGTATTTTTCATTTTCAACACTAATGGTAAAACTAGAGTGTACCGGCGTCATTTCGTCATGCAAATACAAACTTTCTCCACGAACATTAAAATTCATATCAAAATTATCATAAAAAGTCCCAGCCGGAAAAGTAACCGTCCAATTATCCTTACTGAAAATATTTTCGCGGTTTACTTTTACAAAATAATTAGACTCTACTACTTCTTTTTCGATAATAGTACTCATCATATCATAACTAATAGGAACAGTAATCGTAGTTGTATTGCCAAAATAATCAGCAACATCGATTTGATATACACTTGACAAATTTGGTTTCACCGTCACCACGCCATTATCGGCATCGGTAGTGATGATACTCAAAGGGAAAGGCGTTTCCATAAATAACTTTTGAACCCTTTGCCCAGTTTTTCTATATTTTGGATAATCAATAAGAGCATTAATGTAGCGCATCTCATCAAAAGAGTATGTGTCCATCTGAAAACCAAATGTGGCTTTACCATTCAAATGGGACTGTATTTTGTAAATTCCGTTTTTACTATATGATGCAGCATCATAATCCTCGGCAGTAACACCAAATCCTATTTTCCCGTTGGCACTTACTTTGTTAGCTAGATAAGTACCATCCTTTTGCAAGGCTAAATTGAGTAGAATAGGTCTTTTCGAATTATTAACCGTCGTTTTATCATCCAACGGATATACGTACAAAGCCGCTACGGTAGGTTTACGAGTATCTTTCAAAAACGAATCGTAACCAAAATGCAACGGATTAATAATTTTTTCTGTTTTGGTATCTCTAAATTCGAAATGTAAATGTGGTCCTTGTGAAGATCCCGTGTTACCTGTGAGTGCAATAAGCTCGCCTTTCTTTACAGGAAGGTCTGTTGGTTTTAAAAACAATTCTACTTCAAATGAATTTTCCTTGTATTGTGCTTTTCGAATAAAATCAGCAATTGGTCCCTGTGCTTGTTGCAAATGACAATAGACAGATGTAAATCCATTTGGATGATCTATGTACAATGCACTACCGTTTCCATAAGGAGAAATCTTGATTCTAGACACAAATCCATCCGCAACAGAGTGCACTTCGATTCCTTCTCTTCCCTTAGTTTTTATATCAAAACCAGCATGAAAGTGATTGGGTCTCAGCTCTGCAAAATTACCCGAGAGTAAAATAGGAATATCAACAGGTACTCCAAAATAATCTTTTGGATACTCGGTTTGAGCTACTAAAACGGTGGAAAACAACAGTAATAATTTATAAAATCTCATTCTTTACATTTTTGCTAAGATAAAAAAAGTAATTCGGAATGCTAAATAAAAAAAAGAGAAATCGTAACCAATTACATTACAACAAATTGTCTTTTTTATAATAAAAAAACCTTTAAAATATTGTAATAATAAAAACTAATACTAAATTTGTAATATTAAGTAATGAATTAGGAAATCGAATGAGTGTAATTGCAGCAATAATTGATACTCTTGAAAATAAAGTTGGAAAACTGATTCTAAAAATACAAAATTTAGAAAAAAATACTCAAGATTTACATATCGAATTGACAAAATCTGCACAAATCATACAAGCTCAAAACCTTGAGATTGAAGCGTTAAAAGCGCAATATGAAACACTTAAGATGGCTAGCGCATTGCTCGGCAGCGACGAAAACAAAAGAGATACAAAGCTTAAAATAAATTCATTAATTCGTGAAATTGATTATTGCATAGCGCAGCTTGCAGACTAATTATAAATATGGACGAAAAGCTTAAAATAAAAATATCAATTGCAGACCGTGTGTACCCACTAACGGTAGATTTTGCTCAGGAAGAAGGACTTAGAAGTGCTTCAAAGAAGATTGATACGATGATTAAGCAATTTGAAGAAAATTATGCTGTTCGTGATAAGCAAGATGTTTTGGCCATGTGTGCCTTACAATTTGCCTCACAAGTAGAACAAAAACAGATAGATAACACTATCAACGGAGACGAAACAATGGATAGATTGAATAAAATCAATGCATTGCTAGACGAATATCTCGATTAAAAGACGTTCTTTACATAAACTAAGATACTGCCTACATTAGTTCACAATTGGTAAACTCAACACTAACAAATTAGAATGAGCAAGTCATCGCTACTAGAGTACGTCCCGATTCGTCAGGAAAACTTGAACAGTGAGTTAGCTCAAAACTTGTCATATTCGAGTTTATTCAAGCAATTAATGTAGGCTTTTTTATATATAAATTTTAAACAAACATGGACATAGTAACAATCGTCATCTCAGGGATTATAGGTATTGCAATAGGTTTTAGCATTGCCAAATTAATAGAAAAAAGTAATATTTCAAACCTTATCAAAAACGCTAAAAAAGAAGCGGCTTCGATATTGAAAGACGCCAATTTGGAGGCTGAAAACATAAAAAAGGATAAAATTCTACAAGCAAAAGAGAAATTTATCGAATTAAAATCAGAACACGAACAAGTAATTTTGTCTAGAGACAAAAAAGTAGCCGAAGTAGAGAAAAGAATTAGAGACAAAGAATCTCAAATTTCGAATGAATTATCGAAAGCTAAAAAGGTTAATGATGATTTTGAAAGTAAAACAACTGAATTATCTTCGAAAATTGAAATATTAGAAAAGAAACAAACTGAAGTTGAAAAACTACACAAAAGCCAATTACAACAATTAGAGGTAATCTCTGGATTGTCTGCAGAAGAAGCTAAAAACCAATTGGTTGAAGGATTAAAATCTGAAGCCAAATCAAAAGCTATGTCTCATATTCAAGATACTATTGAAGAGGCTAAATTAACTGCTCAGCAAGAAGCTAAAAAAATTATCATCAACACGATCCAAAGAGTTGGTACAGAAGAAGCAGTAGAAAACTGTGTATCTGTATTTAACATTGAGTCTGATGATGTAAAAGGTAGAATCATTGGTCGTGAAGGTCGTAACATTCGTGCACTTGAGGCGGCTACAGGAGTAGAAATCATTGTTGATGATACACCAGAAGCAATCATCCTTTCTTGTTTTGACCCAGTACGTAGAGAAATTGCTCGTTTGGCTTTGCACAAATTAGTAACAGACGGACGTATTCATCCAGCTCGTATTGAAGAAGTAGTTGCTAAAACAACGAAACAAATTGATGACGAAATTATTGAAGTAGGAAAACGTACGGTTATCGACTTAGGTATTCACGGTTTACACCCAGAATTAATCAAAGTAGTGGGTAGAATGAAATACCGTTCTTCTTATGGTCAAAACTTATTGCAACACTCTCGTGAAGTATCTAAACTTTGCGGAATCATGGCTGCCGAATTAGGATTGAATGTGAAACTTGCTAAAAGAGCTGGTTTACTTCACGATATTGGTAAAGTGCCAGACGCAGAAAGTGATTTACCTCACGCACTATTGGGTATGCAATGGGCTGAGAAATATGGTGAAAAAGAAGAGGTTTGCAACGCAATTGGAGCTCACCACGACGAAATAGAAATGAAGTCTTTACTTTCTCCAATCATCCAAGTATGTGATGCTATATCAGGTGCGAGACCAGGTGCGAGAAGACAAGTATTAGACTCATACATTCAACGTTTGAAAGATCTTGAAGAAGTAGCTTACGGATTTCATGGAGTTAAAAATGCCTACGCTATTCAAGCCGGTAGAGAACTTCGTGTTATTGTAGAAAGTGAAAAAGTATCAGATGATAATGCATCAACTTTATCTTTTGAAATATCACAAAAAATTCAAACTGAAATGACTTATCCAGGTCAAGTTAAAGTAACAGTAATTAGAGAAACTAGAGCGGTAAATATCGCTAAATAACAGTTTACAGTTTACAGTTTACAGTTTACAGTTTACAGTTTACAGTTTACAGTTTACAGTTTACAGTTTACAGTTTACAGTTTACAGTTTACAGTTTACAGTTTACAGTTTACAGTTTACAGTTTACAGTTTACAGTTTACAGTTTACAGTTTACAGTTGCGGCATGATTTACTACGTAAATCATGCCGCAACTTTTTTTTTGTATCTACAAAAAAAAACAGTATCCTATTATCTGTAAATACAGAACTGAAACTATAATTAAAATACTGAGATTGAATACTGAGACTAATTACTAAGACCAATTACTAAGACTGGAAACCGAGACTGAAAACTGTACACTGAGACTGTACACTGCGACTGTACACTGAGACTGAAAACCGAGACTGAATACTGCCACTGAATACTGCCACTAAAAACTAAAAACCGAGACTAAAAATTACTTCCTAGGATGATACGTATTCATTACCTCTGCTAAGAATTTTCGATCTAAATGCAAATACACTTCTGTGGTTGTGATGGACTCATGGCCTAGCATTAACTGAATCGAACGGAGATCAGCACCATTTTCTAGTAAATGTGTTGCAAAAGAATGTCTGAAGGTGTGTGGACTAATTTTTTTGTTCAAGCCAATCGTTACTGCTAGATTTTTTATGATGGTAAAGATCATCGCTCTAGTCAGCTGTGCTCCTCTCCTGTTAAGGAATAAAGTATCTTCAAATCCTTTTTTAATGGTACTATGTGATCGAATGGTTTCCCTGTACAACTGAATGTATTTTTTTGACACCTCTCCAACAGGAACAAAGCGCTGTTTATTTCCTTTCCCGGTGACTTTAATAAAGCCTTCATCAAAAAACAAATCAGATATTTTGAGTGCAACCAATTCGGATACTCGCAACCCACAACCATACAATACCTCTAGCATTGCGCGATTGCGCTCTCCTTCATTCGTACTTAAATCCACTGCAGCAATCAAAGCATCAATTTCTAGCAATGATAAAGTATCAGGCAACTTTCTGCCTGTTTTCGGACTTTCAATGAGCTCCAAAGGATTGTCTGTGCGGTAATCTTCAAAAATCAAGTAACTAAAAAAGCTTTTTAAACCTGAAATAATTCTAGCTTGCGAACGCGCATTTACCTGAGAAGATACATGGTACACAAATTCTTGCAAGGTAGTGTCTGTAATCTTTACTGGAGATACGACTATATTATTTTCTTCCAAAAACAAACACAAGCGCTCAATATCAAAAGAATAATTTGCGATGGTGTTTTTTGACAAGCCTCGCTCAATTTTGAGATAAGATTGATAATTTTTGATATAGGAAGTCCAGTTCATACTACAAATAAACGATTTTTTAAGACATAAAAAAACCTCTCCAATGGAGAGGTTTACAAGTATCAGGAAGTATAGTATTAGAAAATATATCCAACTCCAAAACTACCTGTTGCAAATGGATTTGCAATATTTCCGTTTAAATCAAAACCGAAGTTTGAAACACTTTTTGCTCCAGGAGCATCAACTTTAGCAGTGCTGTAGCTTAAGATATTTCTTAAAGCAAAATTCAAAACTACACGCTTAGTCACAAAATAGTTGATCCCTAAACCAAGACCAGCAGAAACACCGTTTGCTTTTAATTCTGCAGCTCCAATACCATCTTTTGAATGTCCATAAGCTACATTAGCATCAGCATACGTTTTGAATCTTTGTCCTAGATCTAAGAAGTAGTAACGACCAAAAACACCTGCTGACAAATTTGTACTTTTTGAAGTATCAACTCCAGCTGTTTCTGTTTTATTCGTTCCTACACCTATTTGTGCACCAACAGCAAATTTGTCTGTTAGAAAATAACCAACTTTTGGTGTAAAGTTAAAAGAATTAGTTTTCACATCCGTATTATTGTTAGTAGACGAATTGAAACCTAAATTCCCTTCAACAAGTACATTTCCTTCTGAGAAACCATACTCTTTAGCACTTGAATCTTGTGCGTTTGCGAATGAAATTGCCAGTAATGCAATGGCTGATAAAATTACTTTTTTCATGATTATTATTTTTTTTTAAAGCAAAATTATAACTATTTACTCAAGAAAATACCCTCCTAGATAAAATTAAACACTTATTTAACTTTAGGAAAAATACTTCGTAAATATAAAAAGCTATAACTCAATATTTTCCCCAAACACTAAGAATTTCCGTTAACAATTTTATAACAAAAAGAAATTAAAAAGTAATTCCTAATCTACAAGGAGAACTGAATTTGATTTCTAAACGGTTTCATTTACTTCTCATTTTAAAAGGTTCATCCGCCAAACTAATAAACACAATACTCTTACTCTCGATAATAAAACCTGGTATCTGACTTATTTTCAATAACTTAAAAATATTATATTACTTCTATTTTTGACAGGTACGAAATCTATCCTTTCTTTATAAAATAAAAATCCCAGATCAATTACTGACCTGAGATTTTAGATGTACAGCATGATCTGTACTTGATAAATATGGATTTAAATAATCGATTGTAACGAAATTTCAGTTACTTTATTTTTAATGCTTAAGGACTATTTAAATATGTTTTAATTAATAGGATTAGTTTAATCTAAAATTTTCCAATCACTAAAACACGATTTTACTTAACCGTCACAAACATATCAACACGTCTGGCATGTTGCTCTGATGAACTTTTATCTTCCCCTTTGAAAGAGGTTAAAATTCTAGAACTATCAATTCTATTGTTTACAAATGCCGTTTTCACCGCATCTGCTCTACGCATAGATAACTGTTTGTTGTAACTAGCATTTCCAGTTGAACTTGCCCAACCTTCTAGAACGATATTGGCCTCTGGATATTCAATTAAAATTTGAGTCAAATCCTGTATATATCTGTAATATTCATCTGCTAAAACATCTGAATTATTTGCAAAATATACCTGTTGTCTCATAAACGTATTCTCCTTTTTTGCTACGGTAGCCTGAGGAGCTTTCTTCTCAGAGTTTTTAATTCTAGCTTGCAAATCGTCCATTTGTTTTTTGACATTTGCCAACTGGTTTCTCATAGCGTTCAAACTGTCTTTTGCTACTGTATTCCCGCTTACACTTGCAGTCATCTTTTTAGCATTTCTAAGTGAATCTATCTTAGCACTCAACTGCTGAATTTGCAAATTGTTACTTGGCGTAACTGTTTTACTTACCACTGGACTTTGCGTGTACACAGGTCTGCTGCTTGATTCACTTGGCAAAATTATAGTAGAACTATTTCTGCCCGAATTTGGCAAAGAACTACCAATATTACTTAGGTTATCGATTCTTTGATTTAAATAATTCAATTCCCTAAGTAGCTGTTCATTTGAGATCGACGAAGGAGCATTTGAGTAACTAGTGTATGGATTAGCTTGCTGATATTGAAGTCTTAAATTTGCTAAATCTTGCTTTACATTTCTACTATCTCGCTCTTGTAATTGTGATCTTCTAGCCTCAGCAACTTTACTCAAAAAAGAGTTCAGTTCTGTTTTGGTCATAACGATGGTACTTTTTTCAGTAGTCTCTTCGCTTTGCGCGAAAAGACTAGCTGAAAATAAAATGCAGATGCATGGTACCACTTTCTTCATTTTTATTACTATGCTTGAGTTCATCATATTATTAAAAATTTAGTTTATACCCAATAGATATTTGGTGAATTGTGATAAAGTTGTGTGCAGTATAATCTGCATATAATTTACCTCCAAGCACATTAAAAGTTGTTCCCAAAACTACGTTAGGGCTAAAAGTACTTTTTCCTACTGCATCATTGTATCCTAATCCTACACCTACATAAGGCTCACCAATTGCTCCTTTGTTTACTGCAAATGGTATTGCAACATTGGCATTGATTCCAAATCCTGTGTCTTTTCCAGGAGCAATATATAAGTCTGGCATGAATCTGAAGTTTGAATTAGTGAAATTATAGTTTCCTCTAATACCTACAATCATTGATACATCGTCTGCAATAACCGCACCAGTGAACAATGACATTCCTTCGTTTACCACCAATCCAGTTACTACACCTTGTTTAGTGTTGTTTACTGGTACTGTTGCAGTACCTTGATCATTTGTTTGAACAGTAGCAGGTGATTGTTGAATCGTTTGTGGCAACATTGATGATTGTTGACCAGAAGTTATTACAACTGTTTTATCTTGACCTTGGTTTTGTACACTTCCAAGATTGTTGATTTTATCTGAGTTACTATCGATTTTTTGATTTAACTCATTCAATTTATCGATAATTTTTTGAGAAGCATCATCTTGTACCGCAGGAGACAAATTCTCTCTGTATGTACCCGTGTTGATTTCTAACAATAATTTCTCTAAACGATCCATACGTTGATCTGTACTTTGAGTCTTACGAGAATCTTCATCAACACCTTGAATTACTTTGTCAATCATGCTCTCCAATTCTTTCGGAGTCATTTCAACTCTAGATTCTTTTGGTTTTCTATCTTCGTCAGAACTAGATCTAGATTCTTTCTTTTTATTTTGATTGAAATCATCTCTACTATCTTTACGTTGCTCCACTTCGATAGATCTTTCAAGCTCTTTTTTCTCTTCAATAATTTCTACCGCTTTTTTACTATCGTTTTCTTTGTATGCTTTAGCCAAGTCATCTTCAAGATCTTTGATTCTATCTTCGTAAACTTTAGTATTAGCTTTTACCTTTTGATCAATTTCGTTTCTTAAAATTTCATCTGTATCATCTGCTCTTTTTCCAATTTGGAAACGAAGTCCTGCGGTATACATTACGTGTTGTCTCAACTCATCTGGAGAAACTGTATTTTGCAAATCATCGTTGTCACGATTAGATGTATACATGAAACTCGCATCCCCAAATAATTCTACATTTCTTCCAACAGGAATCGTCAATCCAGCTCCACCTTTTGCAAAGTAACCAGATGATGCAGCTGTTAAGCCGTCTTTACCCACATAACTGTTTTGGTTAACATTCAAATATCCACCACCCAAAGTAATGTAAGGCACAAGCCCACGAGAAACATTTAGTTTAGCTATAAAATCTCCACCGTACATTGCCAAATCATCAAAATCAAATGATAATTGTTCGTCTTTGGTTGCTCTGTAGTAGTATCCTCTAATACCAACATATTGGTTCAAATCAAATCCTACTTTACCTCCTAATAAATAAGTATCTCTTAAATTGGTATCGTTATCAAAATTAACGTAAGCTCCACCCGGTTCGAAAATTAATTTAAATCCTCCCAGTCCTCCTGAGTATTTATTACGGTACGCTCTGTCCAACGGACTTAACTCTTCAGGAGCGCGTCCACCTAAGTACAACTGCAGACCCGCAAGAGCAGACCAGTTTGACATTCTAGAATTATTATCACTACCTAACAGTCCATTAAATTCGTTTTGATTAGGCCCATCTTGATATAATATTGAGTTCGGATTTAAATTGAAAACAGTGTTTTTTGCTTCTAAGTTCAAAAACAATCTGGTTCCTAGTTTAATTTGAGTTCCTAAACCTACATTAAGGTAAGTTTGCTCTGTTTTAAATTTTGTTTGTGGTGCGTTTTGAGCATTATTATCAACTGTCAATTTTTGTACACCTGCACCCAAAGTGAAGTAGGGTACAAAAGTTCCACGAGTTGGAATATTTGCTTTGAATTCTCCTCCAAAACGTTCTACATCAACTGAGCGAGAGTTAAAGTTGTTGATAAAATCATCACTAAAGACATTAAAATTACTAACAGTGTTTTTCAAATCAGTAGATTTTTCATAAACACCTCTTAGCTCAATGGACTCTCCAAAACCAAAACCTAATCTTGCTCCATACATAGCACCATCTTCAATAGCAGTGTTTTTGTCAAACCAATTGTAACTAGCCGTTGGCTGTAATGTAACTGTCACATCTTTCATCTGGGCAGTTGCGTTGACTCCAAGGTAAGCCAGCGCACAAATAGTAAAAATCTTTTTCATGTTGTTCATTTTTAATTGTTAGTAAATGGTAAGGCTTTATTTTTTTAGATAATAAAACCAAACTTTAAAACGGATTCCGATACCTCTGATTTAACGGTATTATTCGTGCTAATATTTATATAATGATTTACAAATATTTGCTCTACAAAAATAGAAATGAGGTCAATATGGAATGTTACACAATTTTCAAGAATATTTACAAAAGTTTACGATTGGTTATTTAAACCTATTATTCTTACTATAAAGATATTTTTAAAATAGTGTAATACACTTTATATATACACGACCTAGTACCTCAACATTGGTATTTTGAAACATATTTAGAAAATGATACAACATATCAAGCATTAAACAGTTATACATTGCAACACATAATCTTCAAATTAAAAAACATGAAAAAGACAATTTTATTCGCTGCAATTTTACTAGGAATGACTACAATTTCACAAGCGCAATCGATACGCTTTGGTGTTAAAGGGGGAATCAATTATGCCAATCAAAATGGAACCGCAATTACTTTAAATTCTGAAAATTATAATTCGACAGATGCAATCACAAGTTACCATGCTGGATTGGTAGCAGAAATTAAATTATTTGAAAACTTTGCTATCCAACCAGAGTTATTATATTCAACACAAGGTGCAACCTATAAAAATGCTACTCAAGAATTCAAAAACGAACTGGGTTACGTATCCATACCTGTAGTTGCCAAAATATTCTTGAACAAAAGCTTATCTTTAGAGGCAGGACCTCAGGCCTCATTCTTACTAAGTGAAAGAAATAAATTTGATTACAAAAAATCAGAAACCTTCGAATTTGCTGGTGTTGTTGGTCTAGGCTTACAAGTTACCAACAATTTGTTTTTACAAGCGAGATATGGTGTCGGACTAACTGAAGCTAGCAAAGACGCTCAAACTAAAAATTCAACTTTTCAAATTTCTGCCGGAATCCTTTTCTAAAACCTGCAAACAAAATATTCAAAACCGTTCTGTAATTGGAACGGTTTTTTTATTTTTACAAAAACATTACACATGAAAATTTGCATCATCAACGGACCTAATTTAAACCTATTAGGAAAACGTGAACCAGAAGTTTATGGAAGTCTAACTTTTGAAGACTATTTTACGGATCTAAAAACCAAATATCCAACTATAGAATTCGCCTACTACCAAAGTAATATTGAAGGGGAACTGATTGACAAAATTCAAGAATACGGATTTTCATACGATGGTATAATCCTGAATGCCGGAGCATACACACACACCTCTATCGGAATTGGTGATGCCATCAAAGCAATCACTACACCGGTAATTGAAGTACATATATCTAATACCTTTTCTAGAGAAAGCTTCAGACATCAGTCTTACATCTCCGGAAATGCCAAAGGTGTAGTCCTTGGTTTTGGATTAAAAAGTTATGATTTAGCTGTACAGTCCTTTTTGTAAACACAATAAAATAAACACAAAACGAGTTCGGAAACATTTTCAAGCTCGTTTTTTTTGTGCCTAATCCTGCTGTCCGTTTTAGCCCTCTCTCAAAAGGTTTTTTTTACTAGGTCAGTACAGGAGCTTCCTTTGGTCGCTCTGTACTTCCCGTAAAAAATAACCTTTCTTCGTTCGGGGCTACCACTCCCATCAGGGGCAAAACCGTATTTCGAGAATATTTTTTTATAATAAACTTAAAATTGTGTATAAAACACGCTGTTTTTTCGATAAAAAGCTATCTTAGAATTTCAATATAAATCAACGTTGCTGCACCACTTAGGTAAAAGAAATAATGACAATTAGACCATGAGAAAACTATTTTTATCCGCACTTAGCATTTTTCTGTTCTCTCAGTGCGCTACTGTCAAAAATCATAATAAACACCTTCAAACGGATATCACTGTAAGCAAAATGCAATCTGACATTGATTTTACTTATAAAAAATTGCAGCAATTACATCCTGATTTATATTTCTATATCAATAAAAAATCTTTAGATAACAAATTTGATAGTTTAAAAAAATCGGTGAAATCCCCTTTGAAACCGCTTGATTTTTATAAAAAACTAAGTCCTATTGTAGCCTCTATCAAGCAAGGACATACCCTTGTATATGCACCAATGGTGGCCTATTCAAAAAAAGAAAATAAAGAATTCATAAAAAAAGGAGTAGGTCCGTTTTCTCAATTTGACTTTACTGCCATTGATAACAAGATATATGTCCTCCAAAATAAATCAAAAAACAAAGCCATACCCAAAGGCGCAGAAGTTGTGAGTATAAATGGTGAAAATCCTGCCGCATTGATTAAAGCCTACAACACTTTTTATAGCTCAGACGGGAACAACACGACTTTCAAACATAATGTGGTGGCAAGGCGATTGTCTACTTATTTTACGATCGAAAACGGAATTCAAGATAGTTTGCGCTATCAATTTAAATTTAAAGATAGTCTACACAACATCACAATCCATAGGTTAAAGCCACCTAAACCAGTAAAAGATAGTGCAAAAATTAGTGCCGTTAGCAAAATCAAAAAACTGACCGATACCGAAAAAAAAGAGCTCAAACGCAAGAAGAGAAATAATGGGTACAATAAGGAAAGTCAAAACTACAATCGAAATCTAGACTTCATAACAAAAGATAGCAGTGTCGCTCTGCTGAAAATTAGAGGTTTTTCAAACGGAAATTACAAACGGTTTTACAAACATACCTTTGAAACACTACAAAAACGGGAAACCAAAAATTTAATTATCGATTTAAGAAACAATGGCGGAGGACGACTTGCAGAAGTGGCTCACCTTTATGCTTATTTGGCCGATTCCAGTTTCGTTTTTCTTCAAAAATCAGAAGTGGTTTCAAAAGCAAGCTTATTCAAAGGAGCCTATTGGAATGGTGGTTCGCTACCGCTAAAAATAATGAAAGCTGCGTTTGCACCCCTTGCATATTCCTACCTTCTGCTCACGGTACATAAAGATAGTAACAACTTAAATTATTACGCCACTGAAACCTATACCCACAAACTAAACAAAAACGCTTTCAAAGGAAAAATTTATGTACTAATCAATGGAGGAAGTTTTTCGGCATCAAGTGTTTTGTCTGCTAATTTGAAGGGATCAAAACGAGCATTCTTTGTTGGTGAAGAAACCGGTGGTGGTTACAACGGCACTGTCGCAGGTTTTATGCCTGTGTACAAGCTGCCTCACTCGGATTTGAAATTCAGAATTGGAATTATGGATATCAAACCCTTTTACCAAACACCTATAAACGGTCACGGCATCTATCCCGACCAAGCCATAAAACCGACTCTTGATGATGTGATTCAAAGTAAAGATCCGGAATTGGAATGGATTTTAAATGACATCGGTACTGATAAATAGGTATAGTTAATCCGGTTCAATATGAATCAAGATATTTCCTAGTTTCGGAATGTCAAGTTTCAATCGATCTTTTAACTGGTGTGCTAAATCATGTCCTTCTCTAACGGTTATTTCAGAATCCACACGTGCATGTAGATCAACATGATACACCATTCCCGCTTTTCGGATATGACATTTTTCGGTTCCCAAGATGCCCGTAACTTGAGTAGAGATCTCTCTAATTTCTAGGACTAAGTCGTCATAAAAATGCTCATCCATTATTTCGCCCAAAGCCGGTCTAAAAATTAGATAACTATTGTATAATATAAAAACAGAGGCAAAAAGTGCCGCCCAATCATCAGCTGCTTCGTATCCTTTTCCTAAAACTAACGCAATTGTAATTCCTAAAAAGGCCGCTACAGAAGTTATCGCATCACTGCGATGGTGCCAAGCATCTGCTTTTAATGACGAACTATTGGTTTGAATCGCTTTTTTCATCACTACCCGAAATGAATATTCTTTCCAGATAATAATCACCGCTAAAACGATTAATGTCCATGGTTTTGGCAATGCATGTGGTGTATTGATATTACGAAGACTCTCATACGCAATTAAAAATGCAGAGGCAATCAAAAAACCTACGACCAAAAAAGTCACTAGAGGTTCTGCCCTACCGTGCCCGTACGGATGATTTTCATCAGCTGGTCTGCTGGCATACTTTATACCAAACAAAACCAAAAAAGAGGCAAATATATCTGTGGTAGATTCAATTGCATCGGCAATCAAGGCGTAAGAATTACCAAATATACCTGCTACTCCTTTGAGAATGGCCAAAATGGTATTCCCAATGATACTGAAGTAAGTGGCTTGTATGGCTTGTGATTGATTTGACATTTTTGATCAAAAAAAAATCGTTTAAATAACCTTCATGAATTTCAAAAAGATTATTTAAACGATAATATAGTGGTTATAAATTTTTATTCTTCTCTGATAATATTTGCTCCAATAGCTCTTAACCTCGAATCGATATTTTCATATCCACGGTCAATTTGTTCAATATTTTGAATTGTACTAGTTCCTTTTGCAGAAAGCGCAGCGATCAATAAGGAGATACCTGCTCTAATATCTGGTGAAGACATCGTAGTAGCTTTTAGAGTCGATTTAAAATCGTGTCCCATTACTACTGCTCTATGCGGATCACACAACATAATTTTGGCACCCATATCAATCAATTTATCCACGAAGAACAAACGGCTTTCAAACATCTTTTGGTGAATCAATACATCTCCTTTTGCTTGCGTTGCTACTACCAATATAATACTCAACAAATCAGGAGTAAATCCAGGCCATGGCGCATCTGCAATAGTAAGGATAGAACCGTCGATATCTGTTTTTACTTCGTACCCATCTTCGTGAGCAGGAATATAAATATCATCACCTCTACGTTCTAATGTAATTCCTAATTTTCTGAAAGTATTCGGAATCAATCCTAGGTTATCCCAACTTACATTTTTGATGGTTATTTCGCTTCTTGTCATGGCAGCAAGTCCAATCCAAGAACCAATTTCGATCATATCAGGTAAAATTCTGTGCGTACATCCGCTCAAGCTTTTCACTCCTTCGATCGTTAATAAATTTGATCCAACTCCAGTAATGTTAGCTCCCATTGAGTTCAACATCTTACACAATTGTTGCAAGTAAGGCTCGCAAGCTGCATTGTATACAGTAGTTTTTCCTTTAGCAAGAACAGCAGCCATTACAATATTTGCAGTACCTGTTACCGACGCTTCATCAAGTAACATATCAGTACCAACCAATCCTTCAGTAGCTTCTACACCATAAAAGTGATCTTCTCTGTTGTAACGAAACTTAGCACCCAAATTGATAAAACCTTCAAAGTGTGTATCTAGTCTACGTCTACCAATTTTGTCTCCTCCTGGTTTTGGGATGTACCCTTTTCCAAAACGTGCCAAAAGCGGACCTACAATCATGATCGAACCTCTCAAAGCTCCACCTTCTTTTTTGAAAGCTTCTGTCTCCAAGTAGTCAACATTTACCTCATCAGCCTGAAAATCATAAGATCCCGGGCCATTTTTTTGAATTTTCACACCCAAATTACCAAGAAGCTTGATCAATTTATTGATATCAATAATATCAGGAATGTTGTTTATCGTTACTTTTTCTGGAGTTAATAATACGGCACACAGTATTTGTAATGCTTCATTTTTTGCTCCTTGTGGCGTAATGTCACCTTTAAGACGAATGCCTCCTTCAATTTTGAATACTCCCATTGTGGTATGAGTTAAATTTATTGTTTGTTTGTTTTTAGTTCTTTTTTAAAACAGTAACCTAGCAAATGATGCTATTTTTGGTTGTTGTTTTTGGTATACGGTCGTTTGCTGTTTTGATTCTTTTTATTGGTTTGAATCTTAGGTTGCGTACTTGTATTAATTTTATTTGACACTCTTTTGTTCGTGCGTAGCAAATCGGTTGTGTTCAACAACTCTTCATCACTTTGAATCAAATTCAATGTTCCGCCAGATAACTCATATAGATGTTCAAAAATCACATCATCCTTCACAGTATCTTTGTTCCAACTCAAATATGATTTTTTCATGTGGTTGGCAATAACTTTCACCAAAGCACTTTTCATATCTCCTTCTTCCCATTTATTAGCAACATCAATCATGTACTTGATATTGTTACCATAATACCTGTATTTTGGATAATTTTGAGGATATTCCAAAATATCTGGACGCAACTGCAAAACCTCTCTTGACGGAATAGGATAAGGTGATTCTACATCCAATTTAAAATCAGACATAATAAACAATTGGTCCCATAATTTGTGCTGAAAGTCAAGCACATCACGCAAATGCGGATTTAAAGTTCCCATTACTTGAATGATATACTTTGCCGCTTTGTTGCGTTCTTCTGCGCTCTCTATCGCCGTAGCTTGATCGATCAGTTTTTGTAAATGACGACCGTACTCTGGTATAATTAAATGCGTTCTTTCGGCATTGTACTCCAAGTGGTGTACAACATCATTTGCATTTTCTTTTTGGTATTTTGAATTCATAAGTGAATTAAATTTTGAATCAAAGCGCTCGCTTTTATGGGTACAAATAGCTTTTTTTTGGCAGTAAGCAAACCACTATTCTTAGGCTGTTCTATAAAGACACAATACCTTCAATTGCAGACAGTTCAATGTATTTCTCAATAACTTCTTGAGGATTTTTCATTTGAACATCTACAGAAACACTAGTAAACCTTCCTGTTTTTGATTGTGTAGTTTTGATAACGGCTCCCATGCAGTCAAAAGCATTTTCTACTTGCTGCACTTTTTCTACCGTTGTAGGAACTATAAATTTGTATAAATATAATGCGGGCCATGAAGAACTTCTCTCCAACTCCGCTTTTAATCTTTCATAGAATTCTTCTGACTTCTTATCCATCCTTTGTATAAAATATAAGCAAATATACGTTTTCAAATGGAAAATAATAACTATACCTTCTGATTTTTTGTCAAAACTAACATAATATGAGGGCTCATTTTTTTTAAAATACCAAATAGTTTCATTAATTTTGAACCTTATTTCAAAACTGTGCAAAAAAACATAATCGTACTCATAGGAGGACCTGGAACAGGAAAATCATCAATTCTTAATCAATTGATAGATAAGGGCTTTTGTTGTTATCCCGAAATTTCGAGAGAAATAACACTCGAAGCTAAGAAAAACGGCATCGATCAGCTATTTTTAGCAGACCCATTACTTTTTAGCAGACTCTTGCTAGAAGGCCGTCAAAAACAATATGAAGGAGCATTACAAGAACCTCATTCAAATGTGTTTATTGATCGTGGTGTGCCTGATATATTGGCTTACATGCATTTTATCAACCAAGATTATCCTGAGAATTTTACAACTGCTTGCGAAGAATGCAAGTACACCAAAATCTTTATGCTTTCTCCTTGGGAAGAAATTTATAAAATTGATGACGCTCGATACGAGACCTATACTGAGGCAGAAAAGGTACATCAATGTATTGTAGATGCCTATAGAAGTTTTGGCTATGACCCAATCGAGGTGCCACAAGACAGCGTAGAAAACCGTGTCGATTTTATATTAAACGCACTTGAAGATATACTGTAGTAAAAGCAAATAGCATGTCTGAAGCCTTAGAAATCCTCAAAAAATACTGGAAACACGATAGTTTCAGACCGCTCCAAAACGATATTATTGATTCTGTTTTGAGTGGCAAGGATACCTTTGCCCTGTTGCCTACGGGTGGAGGAAAATCCATTTGCTTTCAAGTACCAGCGTTATTATCGAAAGGGATTTGTCTTGTCGTTTCACCATTAGTTGCTTTGATGAAGGATCAGGTTGCCAATTTGCAAAGCCGCAACATCAAGGCCATTGCACTTACAGGCGGTATCCACTCTGAAGAACTAATCAATTTATTGGATAATTGCCAATACGGAAATTATAAATTTTTATACCTATCTCCAGAACGGCTTCAATCGGACTGGATTTTGGAACGCATTAAAACACTAGACATCAATTTGATCGCCATCGACGAAGCTCATTGCGTTTCTCAATGGGGTCATGACTTTCGACCTGCTTATTTAAAAATATCCGATTTAAAGGATCACTTTCCAACAGTACCCTTTTTGGCTTTAACGGCCTCTGCTACCTCACGTGTAAAAGAGGATATCATTTCCGAACTAGGACTTGAAAACCCAGTTCTCTTTCAACAGTCTTTTGCTCGAAAAAATATTGCCTACATGGTATTTGAGGCTGAGGATAAACTTTTTAAAATTCAACAAATTTTAAAGAAAAATCCACAACCTTCTATTATTTATGTTCGAAATAGAAAATCTTGTTTAGAAATCTCCTCGCAATTACAATCCTTAGGTTTTAAGGCGACTTACTACCACGGAGGACTTAAATCGAAAGAAAAAGACAAAAACATGGCCTTGTGGATGGAAGAAAAAGCACAAGTAATTGTGGCCACAAATGCATTTGGAATGGGAATTGACAAGGCGAATGTAAAAACCGTAATCCATATCCAGTTGCCTGAAAACATGGAAAATTATTACCAAGAAGCTGGAAGAGCTGGACGAAATGAAGAAAAAGCATTTGCTGTTTTACTTACCAGTCCATCAGATGCGATAAATGCTGAAAATCAGTTTATAAAAAACCTGCCCGACAAAGCGTATCTAAATCTTATTTACCGAAAACTGAATACCTATTTTCAAATTGCTTATGGCGAAGGAATTGATGAAAAATTCAGCTTCAACCTCAATCACTTTTGTGTCAAATATAATTTTCCCGTTCTTCGCACCTTCAATGCTATTCAGTTTCTAGACCAACAAGGCATCTTAACATTAGCACAAGAATCTTCGCAAAAAATAAGTTTACAGTTTATTATTTCATCCAAAGAAGTGCTGCGTTACCTTAGTTTAAATCCCAACGACGAAGAGATTATTTTAGCAATCGTACGCACCTATCCTGGGGTTTACGAAATAGAGACCGCTTTCAACTGTTCCTTAATTGCTAAAAAATCCCAACGAACAGAAAAACAAGTCTATGCTGTGCTCGAAAAATTACACGAGAAACAAGTCATTGATTTTCATTCGAAAAATAATGATGCCGCAATCACTTTTAATGAAATTCGAGAAGATGAACGCACTATTAGCCGTGTCGCAAAGTATCTTGAGAAGCAAAATACACTAAAAAAAGAACAATTAGCCTCTGTATTGCATTATATAAAGGAAGAGTCAACATGTAAAAGCAAATTGATCTTATCGTATTTTGGAGAAAAGGAGTCCGAAAATTGCGGTATTTGCTCCTATTGCATTACTCTAAAACCGAAAGGTAAAGACCTAAAGGTACTACAGCAACAAATTATGCTGCTATTAAAAGGAGAACCGTTGAATTCAAGAGAAATACAAAATAAAATAAATACAAGCCCAGACGCGCTTATCTTTGCACTGCAAGAATTACTTGCCAACGAAACTATCAGTATACAACCCAACAATACCTATACCTTAAAATTATAATGGAAAAATTACGAATTGTTTTCATGGGAACTCCCGAATTTGCAGTAGGAATCCTTGATACTATTATTCAGAACAACTATACCGTGGTAGGCGTGATCACAGCTGCCGACAAGCCAGCTGGTCGCGGACAAAAAATAAAATATTCAGCCGTAAAAGACTATGCACTTGCCAATAATTTACCGCTATTGCAACCTACTAATTTAAAAGATGAAGACTTTCTTGCCGAATTAAAAGCATTGAATGCCAATTTGCAAATAGTTGTAGCGTTTAGAATGTTACCGAAAGTGGTTTGGGAAATGCCATCACTAGGAACCTTCAACCTGCATGCTTCTCTCCTACCAAATTACCGTGGTGCCGCTCCTATTAACTGGGCTATAATTAATGGTGAAGCAAAAACAGGCGTAACCACCTTTTTTATCGATGATAAAATTGATACCGGTGCGATGATTTTGAACCATGAAACAGCAATTGATCCTAATGAGTCTGCAGGCGACTTGCACGATCGCTTAATGCACCTAGGTAGCACAACTGTGGTAGAAACTTTGGCCATCATTGAAAAAGGCGATGTACAAACGACGATTCAAACCGAAACTGCCGAAATTAAAACGGCTTATAAATTAAACAAGGACAATTGCAAAATTGACTGGACAAAAAAGGCAACCGCCATACACGATCACATACGCGGATTGAGCCCATACCCTGCCGCATGGACTACGATAGCAGACAAAAATGAAGAGTGGAATGTAAAAATCTACGAATCTAAAATTGTTACAGAAGAGCATGAAAATGCTGTAGGAACAATCTTATGCACCAAGAAAGAAATGAAGGTTGCAGTAGAGGACGGATTTATTGAAATCATAAGTCTTCAGTTTCCTGGCAAGAAAAGAATGAAAACTGCCGAATTATTGAACGGAATAAGTTTTACGAGCGAGGCAAAAGCTTTTTAACCCCCAAAAACATTGGACGTTACGTGAATCCCAATAAAACGAGCCTTATTTATCAACAAAAAAACTAAGTTATCAACAAATCAGGTCGAAATAATTGAAAACGCTTGCATGCTAGGGATTTCCTGCTAAATTTGTATAGTAAGAAATCTTTAACCAACATTAATAACTTTACATTATGAACAAGTCAGAATTAATCGATGCTATCGCTGCAGACGCAGGAATCACTAAAGCAGCTGCAAAATTAGCTTTAGAATCATTTTTAGGTAACGTAGGTGATACGTTAAAAAAAGGAGGTAAAGTATCTCTAGTAGGTTTTGGATCATGGTCTGTATCTGCAAGAGCTGCAAGAGATGGTAGAAATCCTCAAACAGGAAAAACTATCCAAATTGCTGCTAAAAATGTTGTGAAATTCAAAGCTGGAGCAGAACTAGAAGGAGCAGTAAACTAATTAACAGTTTTGCTTTATAGAAACAAAACCTTCCTATCGGAGGGTTTTTTTATTTAATTTTATTGCTAAATTTGGTTTTTTTTTATTTTTTTTCTTAAATTTAATAAAAAATTACAGCATTATGACTTCAGAAAAATTAATAAAAGGACAACTACTTATATCTGAGCCTTCTATAATTGGAGATGTATCATTCAACAGATCTGTGATTTTATTAGCAGATCATGACAAAGAAGGATCAGTAGGATTTATCATCAATAAACCTTTAAAGTATACCATACACGACCTTGTACCCGAAATTGATTCTAAATTTAGAATCTATAATGGTGGTCCTGTTGAGCAAGACAATTTATATTTTATCCACAATGTTCCGGAATTAATACCTAATAGTGTAGAAATTTCAAACGGAATATATTGGGGTGGTGACTTTGAATCTGCCAAAGAATTAATTAACGAGGGTATTATTAACAAAAATAATATTCGTTTTTTCTTGGGGTATTCAGGATGGAGAGACAATCAATTGGAAACAGAGATGCATGCTAACTCTTGGATAGTAACGACCAACATTTACAAAAACAAAATTATTGGTAAGTCCCCTACTCATTTCTGGAAAGACCAAATTAAAGAGCTTGGCGGTGATTACCTCATTTGGTCCAATGCTCCAGAGAATCCGTATTTAAACTAATACCATAAATCTAGAACATAAAAAAAAGGAGAACTACAGTTTTTACTGCGCCTCCTCTTTTTTACTATTCTATGTAAATTAATTACGAATTTATTTGATCGTTTAACTTTTCGATTAAAAGTTCCGCCGTCTCCGTATTGAAATTTTTCTTTCTGTATTTGGTTATTGGCTGAATCCCCTTGATTACATTGGTTATAAACAACTCATCTGCTTTTTGAAGATCAAAGGGAGATATTACCTCTTCTACAAACTCGATTATAGCTGTTTTTTTTGCAATGGCAATTATCTGCTTGCGCATAACACCATTCAAACAACCCTCTGCAACTGGTGGCGTAATCAGTTTATTTCCTATTCGCATAAAAATATTTCCCTGAATTGCTTCCACCACATTCTTACTATCATTTAACAATAGGCAGTTATCAAGTCCGTTTTCATGGGCATATATACTTGCGGTCGTATTGAGCATCCTGTTCGTCGTTTTTATCGAAGACAACAATTGCTTGGTGATATAGAAATCTTTGAATAGATCTACTTCATAGTCCGCCGTAGGTAGTGAATACAACTGCTGATCGAGTGCGCTAGCGTGTATAAGGAAAGATACTTCGTTTGTGGTTGGCAAATAGTACCCACCATCGTTTCTACAAACCGTTATGCGTACCCTAGCAGATGCTGAGCAACCGTCGGCAGTTGCTACCATTAGTAATTGCTCCTCAAAATACTCCATTGTAAAGTTCATCGGAATCTCCATACGCACGACGCGCATAGAAGCCATCAATCTAAAATAATGATCTTCTAAAAAAAGAATAGATCCTCTTACTACTTTTACAGTTTCAAAAACCGCATCACCATACAAAAAACCACGGTTGGTTGTTAGTATATTGGCCTCATCAGCCAGTATCGTTCCATTAAAATTAATCATAAAAAAAGCCCTGAATTTTGTTCAAGGCAAATATAAGTTTTAATATAGTATTATACTAGACAGAACCTAGTAGATGTTTTAAATCTGAGATTTGATTCTCCCACAACAACTTTGCTTCGTCTACTTCATCAGCATCAGCAAAATCCACCACCATAAGTGATACATCTTTTGTCAACTCATCGACAAGAATATGGATTTCAAAAAACAAATCTGTATCCTTGTTATTGTCATCGACCCATTTGAATTTTACTTTTTCACCTGATTTCTTAGAGGCAAGCCTTGCTTTCTCTTGTGAATCATCCCAGATGAAGGTAAAAAACTCTCCTCTAGAATTTACATTGTCTGCAAACCATTCAGACAAACCAGACGGAGTCGAAATATATTGGTACAACAACTGTGGAGATGATGTGATAGGAAACTCTATTTCGTAACGTATTTTCTGATCCATGAGGTAGTAATTTTTTTTCGAATATATACATTATATGCCCGATAAAAAAACGTTTTTAAAAATATTTTTTTTTCTTTGATTTTTGCTTGCGTGCTTTAATAAAAGTTTTATATTTGCACCCGCAACGAACAACAACCGATCGTTGCATTTGGCGAGGTAGCTCAGTCGGTTAGAGCGCAGGATTCATAACCCTGAGGTCACGAGTTCAAATCTCGTTCTCGCTACAAGAACAAACCCTTAAGCATCAATTGTTTAAGGGTTTTTTATTGGAATAAAGTTTGATAAAACTGCAGTATTCTGTTATTTCAAACCTCATAAATCACTGAAATTGTTTAAGAGATCATTCGCCGCGGCGAACTCGCTACAAAATTAAACCCTTAAACAACAATTGTTTAAGGTTTTTTTTTGCGATAAAGTTTGACAAAACTGCAGTATTCTGTTATTTCAAACCTAACAAATCAATGAAATTGTTCATGAGTTCATTCGCCACGGCGAACTCGCTACGGAAAGAAACCCTTAAACATCACTCATTTAAGGTTTTTTTTTATTGTGCTTTACTTTTTTTTAATTCCTATATCTTCCATTCTATTCTTGCTATTAGGTAACTGATTTTGATGTTCTGCGTATAATTTTATTTTATTCTAACGAGATTTCTGCTTTCACTTTCGAAAAAAAAGAATTCGATTTCACATAAATTCCTTCCGAAGCAGCGTTGGTTTCTAAACAAATAACCATTTTTTTGATTACCTTAAATCCGCAAGCCTAAAACAAATTAGTTTTGCGGATTTTGTTTATGCATTATTTATAATTTTCGGTTTAATAACTACCTAAAAAAATGTTTATCAGGTTTTACCATAATCCATTTTATGGCAATCTACGTAAATTCATTTTTTACTTTGAAGAACGCTATGGGTATAAGTTAATTTATTTCAAATAAAACATAATATATTGATATATAGTGCTTAAATTTTAGCAATCAAACGTAATTATCCCAATTTAGTATAAATATTCAAAATAAAAACAGTTAAATCAGTAACTGATAGGGTTTGTCAGTGAAGAGTTTTAATGTTTTTTGACCACCTTTTTTAATCCATTTAAAAGGAACAACCACAAATCGGAAGATGAATTTTTTTAGACGGAAATTCTTTTCTATGAAAGGGATTTTATGAGCTATTTTTTCTATAAAATACAAATAAAAATTTCGACACATTGCTGTAATAAGCATATAAACGGTGTTTTCCTCTAAGAATGAAAAAGGCAAATTCCCCCAACCAAAATCATTATTCATTTCATCAAATATTTTTTCAGAACCACCTCTTTGATTGTAAAAGCAAACCACTTCTTGGTCGCTCATTTCATTGTCATTGATTATTATTGCTCTATAAATGAAGTTATCTCCTTGAAAAACATCTATTTGACTATTCTTATTAGCCTCTCTACTTACTACATATCTATAAGTTTTATTTCCGTTGAAAGGTATGTAGTTGACACTAGCTACTTCAAATTCTTTAAAGCCGATGGTTACTTTTTTCCATTTCTTAACAGCTTTAATAGTCTCATTGAGTTCAGAACAGCGTTGCGCACGAATATAAAACAATTCGCTGTTTTCTTGCACAACATCAATAACAGCCTTGGTAAAAGAACCACAATCCATTCGGCTTCTTTTTACACTAATATTGTTAGATTGCAGCATTTTGTAAACATTAGAAAGCGTTTCTTCTTGCTTGAATTTTACATTACAATTGCCATTTCTATTTTCTAAATAAACAATGTTTTTTCCAATAGTTGCAATACCTGGAAAATAACCTCGTAGTTTTTTATAGCCTTTCTTCGCGTCATATTTTTCACAAGCAATAAATTGATTATCAAAATCTAAGTCATAACTTTTTCCTTTTTCTAACTGATTGGTTAACAATAGAATGGATAGGTTTAATTTATTTAAAAAGGGATGATTACTAAACTGATTTTCAACGTTATTTTTACTCAAATGAATTTCTTTGACCAAACTAAGTTCTTTTTGGAGACGCAAAATGGTGTCTGCCGAACAAATTTTCATATTCAAAACATTGGAAAGTTCTGATTTTAAATTTGTTTGAATATCCTCGGCACAATCACCTCCAGAGAACAAAATCATCCAAATATTTTTAATAATATCGTGATATTGGTAAGTGGTTAATAGTGAACGGCTTCCTAAAGAGGATGTGATTAGTTTAGGTAATTCTAATTGATCGAATTCGGAAGATATAAAATTTAATCCGCCAAATGAGTTGATGTTTTCTAAGGATGTTGTAATTTTCACCTTGCTACGAGTTTCACTAAATTTAGTGAAATTTCAGGGAAGAAAAATGCCTTTAAAGCATTGTTTTTATTGGCTTTTTATTCTTCCTGTTAATAAAGCTTGCGGATTTAAGGGATTACTAAAAATACTTTTTAACTACTTTTTTTCTTTTCGAATTAAAAGTTTATCAGGCAATTGAATGGTTATAGGCCATCAAGTATATTCCTTTTTTTAGTCAATTCTCATTATATCCTTAAAATTCTATAACCCAATATCAAAATTATGTAACAGTTTTCAAGGCAATCCTGCGCAACTTTGTAACATCAAAATTCAAAACTAGCGCTCACTGACCATTTTAAATTCAAGACATGAAGACTTTATCCATAATTTCGAACGATATAAATGAATTATTTACTGATTTACAACGTCAGTTAGGAGGACAATTGGAAGTAAAGTCAAATGAATTTCAGCTTCAGATTGACAATGAAATAGCAAAAGGACGCATCTCTGGGATTCCGGTTGAAAATGCTATTTTATATATGGAATATGATCTCGTTTTTCATGAAGACCTATCTATTCTATACAAAATTGACCAATCAAACTCTGTATATTTTGGATATTGCTCACAAGGAACGATAAAGCAAAGCACTGGAACTGGGGAAGACACTAAAGAAATTGAGGCTTTCCAGACGATCATATTTTCAAATACCGATCAAAATAAAAATGCACTACGCTTTTCTGCCAACGAGCACATTAAATTTTCGATTGTAATTGTAGACGCATTATCTGTGTCAGATCATGAACTTCGTTCCCAATTAAAAAATACTTTTCTAGACTCGACAAACAGTCAAGCTTTCTCGTACGTAGGTTCGCTTAATCTTCGAATTTTCGACAAAATACAATCCTTAAAAGCTATTAGCGAAGATGCTTTGGTTCGAAATTTATTGACCAACAGTACTATTTATTTGATTTTAGCTTTAGAAATTGAACAACATAGATTGGACACAATGACCAATGATACAGCTGCATTTCAACTGAATCAATACGAAATGAAGATGGTCAAAGAATTATCTGATTCCATTATAAAGCATCCTGCTATGCCTTATAGCATTAAATATTTGAGCAAAAGATCAGGTTTATCACCTTTGAAACTTCAAGAAGGTTTCAAAATTTTACATAATAGAACGGTAACTGACTTTGTACGTAATGCGAGGGTCGAAATTGCCGAAAATTTAATTCGAACTTCAGAATTAAATATTTCTGAAATTGTCTACACAATAGGACTCACTAGCAGAAGTTATTTTTCGAAAATATTTAAAGAAAAGTACAATTGCTGCCCAAAATACTATCAAAATAGATCGGCATTGTCACTCTAAAACAGTTAACTATTCGCAATTAAACCGAATACTAGTAAAGCATACGCAAACAGCAACTTTATCAACTCATAAAAACTTGTAACATGGCTACGAATAAAAAAGAAAATCTAGGATCTGCAAAGACAGAGGCTCTAAAAGCTTCTGAAAAAGACAGCACTGGCAAAGTGATGACCACCAATCAAGGATTGAAAGTTAATGACACCAACAATTCTCTGAAATCTGGAGAAAGAGGCTCTACCCTTTTAGAAGACTTTTTATTGCGTGAAAAAATCACCAGTTTTGACCACGAGCGCATACCTGAGCGTATTGTGCATGCTAGAGGAAGCGCAGCACATGGCGTTTTTGAACTTTATGAAAGTATAGAACAATATAGTAAAGCTGGAATTTTTACCGATGTGAAGAGAACAACTCCAGTATTTGTTCGATTTTCTACCGTAGCAGGATCAAAAGGTTCACCAGATCTTGCACGTGATGTGCGAGGATTTGCTGTGAAATTTTATACCCAAGAAGGAACTTGGGATTTGGTTGGAAACAACATGCCTATCTTTTTTATCCAAGATGCTATAAAATTCCCCGACCTGATTCACTCTGTCAAACCAGAACCAAACAAAGAAATTCCGCAAGCTGCATCAGCCCACGATACATTTTACGATTTTGTTTCGCACACCACAGAAACGCTCCATAACCACATTTGGGTGATGAGTGACCGTGCGATTCCGCGTAGTTTTAGAATGATGGAAGGATTTGGTATTCATACCTTCCGTTTAATTAATGACAAAAACGAATCTCATTTTGTACGTTTCCATTGGAAACCAAAATTAGGGGTTCACTCTCTTACATGGGATGAGGCCGTAAAAATAAATGGTGCCGATGCCGACTTTCATCGTCGAGATTTATGGGATGCCATTGATGCAGGTCAGTTTCCAGAATGGGAATTGGGTGTACAAATTATTCCGCAAGAAGACGAGTTCAAGTTCGAATTCGACTTATTGGATCCTACCAAATTAATTCCAGAAGAAATGGTTCCGGTAAAAATTATCGGAAAAATGACACTGAATAAAAATCCAGAAAACTTCTTTGCAGAGACAGAGCAAGTTGCATTTTTGCCAGGTCATATTGTTCCCGGAATTGATTTTACCAATGATCCTTTGCTTCAAGGTAGACTATTCTCCTACCGCGACACGCAGTTGTCACGACTAGGTGGACCAAATTTTAACCAAATTCCGATCAATCGTCCTGTTGTTGAATCACACAATAACCAACGCGACGGAATGATGCAAACCGAAATTAACAAAGGTCAAACTGCTTATTTCCCTAATAGTTTAAGCGGAGGATGCCCACATTTAGCTAAAATGGCCGAAGGTGGATTCCACTCTTATGAAGAACGCATTGATGCAAAAAAAATAAGAACAAGAAGCGCTAGCTTTAACGATCACTTCTCGCAACCAGCCCTTTTTTATAGAAGCTTAGCCAAATGGGAGCAACAACACGTAGCAGATGCGTACACCTTTGAATTGGGTAAATGTAATCATGATCACATAAAAGAGCGCATGTTATGGTTAATTGCCGAAATCGATGAAGATTTAGCAAAAAAAGTAGCAAAAGGTCTTGGACTTGAAATTCCGTCAGACATTGAGCGACCTATCAATCAAGCCATTGGAGCCGATGCAAATATAGAGGAGCAACAACCACCAAAAAAGAAAAACTATCTAGACAGCGCACCAACCTTAAGTCAAGCCAATACTAAATTTGACAGTATTGTTTCTCGAAAAATTGCGGTCTTGGTTGCCAACGGTTTTTCGATGAAAAATTATAAAGCAATGGCAGATGCATTAGAAAAAGAAGGTGCCGTTTTGAACTTGGTCGCGCCTCATGGAGGAATGGTCACTTGCGACGCAGGCATGAAGCACAAAGTAGATGCTGCCATAATGACTACCGAAAGTGTTTTGTTTGATGCTGTGTATATTCCTGGTGGAAAAGAGTCTGTAAACGAGCTTATGGGTGAAGCTAAGTTTTTAAAATTTATTAACGAAGCCTTAAAACACTGTAAAGCAATTGCCGTGGACGGAAAAGACAATGCATTAATCGATAAAACATATCTAGCAAAATTCAAAGATGATGCGGCAGTATTGATTGACGAAAAACCAGATGCTTTTATCAACGCAATAAAACAACACCGTAACTGGGATAGAAGTGAAAAAGTCAAAGAAATTCCAGCCTAATACTAACATACGACTGCAAACTGCTTATATCAAAATGAAATTTACTTCTCATTGAAACTATAAGCAGTTTGTTTTTTTATACTATTTCTATTTTCGAAAAAGAGATTATACCGCTATACATAAATTATTGAAGTAATTCTATTTTTCGAAAAATCTAAGTCTAATCATTAAAAATCTAAAATCATGATCAACGAATATTCAAAACACGAAAAAGACTATATCGAAATCTATCAAGAAAAAGGATATACTAGCAATTTCTATTTTAGAGAGGGAACACTTTTTAACAGCGATACAAGTGAAGCATACCAACCTAGCAACTTGCACATTGTAGCGCAACACCGCTACGAAGGTATGAGCAATCCAGAAGATTTATCTATTTTATATGTCATCGAAACGGACTCAAACGAAAAAGGAACAATGTTATTGGGCTATGGACCAACAGCTGATTTGGAGCTTTCTGAGTTTTTTGCTGCCATTCCCGAAAATCAAATTTCTAACCGTGAAGATATCAACGCCATCATGGAAAATGCTATTAAAGATCACGATAAAGAATAAGCACCTGTGCTCCACTAAAAAAATGCCTTTACCTTCTTAATGAAAGTAAAGGCATTTTTATGTGCTCGATTTATGATGTTTACGGCTATTGCAAGGACTATTTTTCCTCTTTTTTATCAACTGCTAGCGGATGATCGTGATTTTCTAAACCCACAATTTCGATCATATTTACAATGGTATTGTAAAGCATCAAAACTACAACTATTAACCCTGAAGTTAGGATACTCGAAATTGTTAGTGAGGTATAATACAAATAATTGTACCAGTATGTTGGCACTGCATCTGTCTCGGTTATAGGTAAGTTCAAGAGCATAAAAGATACAATTGAAGCTATAAATACCGCCGTATCCCACTTCGCTATTGCCAGTACATGAAAATAATGATCTCTTTTGAGTTTGGCTCTAGAATTGGAACTAATGCCTAAAACCGTCAGTAATAATGCCAAGATAGTTGCTGATGCGAGAGCAATGGTATTGCATAAGGTATTGACACCCGATAATGATTTCTGAATAAGGACTTTGGCCTCGTAGCCGCTTAATTTTCCCAGCACCAAACTCCCCAGTAGCATGATGGCAAGCGAGATAACACCTCCTATTATGGCTCGCTTATGATTTGTATTCCTGTTCATCTCATTCTATTTTATTTTAGTTAACTATTATTTCTCTTTCTCACCATTGCCCGTAAGCGTACTTACGACACCGCTTTTGACACTAATCCACAAATAATTAAAAAATGATTTTGTCTGATCTCTTTCTGCTTCAATAGTACCATATCTAAAATCTGCTTTGGAGTCGCCTTCAGAATCTGATTTAAAAAATAATGAACCAATAGCTGTCAGCAGTTTGTTGACTTTGGAACTATCATTTTGCAAAATATTAAATTTAAAGTTATCATATTTCATCTTCATTTCGCCATTTGAAACTGATTTATTGGCTTGAAATTTGAAATACATTTCATCTATTTTTCCTTCTGAAACAACATTCATATTCGGTTTTAAAAACGGATTCAAGATAGAAGCAGGTAAATTTTTGAGGGAACCCGACACCCATAATGCATTATTTTTATTATTTACATCAAAATTCCAATGAAGGTTCAAAGGCGCTTGCTTCATAAATTTTGCTTGTACATCAATTTCGGTTTTAGCAGCATCTTTTGCATTCGAAATAGACTTAACGGTTGCCTGAACTGAACTAAAAGTCAATTCGCCAGCCTTGTTCTCTGAATCTACCAACTCGGCATAGGATATAAAACCATCTTCTATTGTAGTCTCTTTTACCAATAAGTCAAACGGTAGTTTGCGCAACGATTCACTGTACAAAGGCTTTTTGCTTAGATCATCTGCCACTAGCTTGTCTCTGTAAACCTGTAAATTTACTTTTTGCAACTGCATTTGATCTACAGCAACCTGAAAACGATTTTTGTCTCTGTTTAATTGAATATGCTCTAAATTAATTTTCGGAATATCTAACGCTACATGGTCCCGTTCGAATTGTAAAACATTTGACAAAGCCGCCTTGGAATAGGATGGACGAATATGAAAACCCGTGACCCTGGCATTTCCTTCATCAATTGTGAGTTCATCAAAAATGAATTTTTCGAAAGGGCTATTGTTTGTGCTAATGTGTTTGCCCTTAAATTTGAAATTTTTAAAATCGAAAGGTAATTTGTGTTTTGTTTCTGGACCCAATTCGATATCTGAAATGGATAAATCATAATCCACCACTGTAGTCGCAATATCGTTTGCAGCAGCATCTAGCACTACCAAGCTACCTCCTCTAATTTCCAGTTCCTTAATTGCTATCACTTTCTTGCCTTTGGTCGAATCGGCTTTTTTATCAACTTTATCTCTTCTGGTAGGATCATGAGTTATTTTTGGTTGTACTAAAACTATTTTTCGAAAAGAAATACGATCGTTAAAAAGTGCATCCCAATAGCCTAATCCTTTTAATTTTACAGCTTTAACTTTGAAGAACGTATGTGTTTTTGTTTTATCTTCTGATCGAACGGTTATAAATGCATCGTGAAGACTTACGTTCCCAAACACTACATTTAGATCCAGATCAGTATACTTTAAAGCTATGGTTGCTGGAATTTTTTCTTCTAAAATTCGAGTTACTTTACTCTTCGCCCAAAAATGCACGCCTACAAGTACGGATAGCATCAAAACAACTAAAATTAGAATCTTCTTCGCTTTTTTGTTGTTTATAAAATCCATCTTTTTTATTTTAATTAAGAACAGTTATTCAGTTATATGAACAAAAAGAGGAGCATTACACTCCCCTTTTCTTTTTATTTTGCTAAAGGGCATTTGATTAATGTTTCCCTTCTAGTACTTCTTCGATAATTTTATCTACAAAGGCCGGTAAATCACCAGGATTTCTACTAGTGATAAGTCCGTTGTCCGTCACCACTGATTCGTCTTTCCAATTTCCTCCAGCATTGATAACATCTTGTTTGATGCTGTTGTATGAAGTAACCGTTTTACCATCAATCACACCTGCACTTATAAGCAACCATGGCGCATGACAAATTGCAGCTACTGGTAATTTGTGATCAAAGAAACTTTTAATAAACGAAAGTGCATCTTCATCGACACGCAACAAATCTGGATTGATAACACCACCTGGTAGAACCAAAGCATCATAATCAGAGACATTGGCATTGGTTACCAATTTATCGACTGCGATGGACTCACCCCAGTCTTTTTCGTCCCAGCTCTTGATTTCACCTTCTTTAATAGAGATGATATGAACCTCTGCTCCTTCTTTTTTAAGACCGTTATAAGGTTCAAATAATTCTGATTTCTCAAAGCCATCGGTAGCTAAAATTGCTATTTTTTTATTCTCTAGTTTCATAATATACTGTTTTAAGATTTTCTATTTCGCAGTAATCGCGATTTGTGCTTTTACTACAATGATAAAGGTATTCAACTCTTACGAGCTTGCTGTGCTCTATCCGTTTTTTGATTAACTGTAATGCATTCGATACAAAAAAAGCACTATTCACAAACTCTATAAAAAACATGTCCCTCCTATTTATGCCAATCCTATACGATTTATCAAACTTCTAATTACTAAAATACATGCTTTTACCTCGCCTATATGTAGCATCATAATAGGTATAAAGAAATCAACACTAATGATACTATTAAGAATATAACGCTACTGAAAACTTAAAAATGCAAATTGTATAAACGTTCCTGAATATTGTGTAATAAAAAAAGACTGCTTGCGTCGTTACTTTGTACTGTAGCCAATTGGTAAAGAAAATACCAACAATTGACTGCTGAAAAAAACATCAAAAAGAGAGTGTTCTTTTTGAGTTTTACTTTTAAAATCTAAAAATATAATAACAATAAAAAACAAACATCATGAAAACAGGTAACACAATTATCAGCGTATTAGGAGGAGTAATAGTAGGAACAGCTTTGGGAATTTTATTTGCTCCAGACAAAGGAACAAACACTAGAAAAAAAATCAAAGAAAAAGGTAATGATGCCAAAAATGATGCAATGAGTAGCATCAACGATTTGTTAACTAACATGTCTGAAAAGTGCAATACTCTAATCGAAAAAGGAGAAACTTTGGTTCAAAACGGAATCGAAACTGCCAAAAAAGAATTGGACGCTATTAAATAATTCGAAGATTAAAAAATAGAAATTTAGGAATATGGAAACAATTGCAGCAAACATAGAATCGCTTTATGAAAAAGCAAAAAGTTATGCCGAGGTCAACGTGGAATTGATTAAGCTAACAGCCATTGATAAAACGGCCGACGTAGTGTCGTCCTTATTAGCACGATTATTAGTGATATTGGTTGTTGCAATGTTTGTCCTATTTCTAAGCATTAGTATGGGTTTATTTTTGGGCGATGTTTTAGATAGTCCTTACTTAGGATTTTTGGCTGTAGCAGGATTTTATTTGGTATTTGCTTTACTATTCCACTTTAGAAGGGACCAAATTGTAAAAGTGCCACTTACGAATGTCATCATTGCAAAATTATTGAAAAGCAAAACAACTACTAACAATTCTAAAGACACTCAAAATGGCAGCTTATAAAGATCAAAACCTAGCATTAGACAACTCGATAGCGCAGTTGTTGGTGGAGCGTGAAATCAAACTCAATGCGCTCAAAAGACAATTAAATATGACTTTTGAAAGTGTAAAACCAGTTAATATTTTGAAAGACACCTTAGCTGATTTTAATAAAGCTCCAGAGGCAAAAGCCGATATTTTTCAATCGATCTTAAGTATTTCAGGTGGGTATTTGACCAAAAAATTAGTAATGGGAAAATCAAATTCCATTTTCAAAAAAGCCTTGGGATATGTCGTGCAATACGGCCTAACCAAATTTATATCCAACAAAGTAAGTACACACTAAATATAACCCCAACATGAAAAAAACCACTACCCTAGCACTACTATCTTTGCTTTTTGCGACTGTGCATTCTTACGCACAAGACAAGAGCAATTCATACCAACGCAATTTTAAATATGGAGTTGGACTTTCTACCGGCTTACCTTTAAACGATCCTTATCAGGTGAATGTGGGAGCCGATGCGCGAGTTCAATACAATATATCTGAAAACTATTCGCTCACTTTTACCACCGGTTATAATAATTTGAGTGTAAAAGATGGCGCAAGCATTGGTTATATACCCGTGAAAGTGGGATACAAAACATTCCTATTTAGTAATGAATTTTATGTGATGGGGGAATTTGGAGGTGCTTTTTCAGTCACTAAAGATGCAAACGCCAATTCGATTCTTTTTTCTCCGAGTATAGGATACGGAGCAAAATCACTAGACATCAGCTTACGATACGAGTTTTTGAAAGATTTCCCGATTGTGAAAGATAACCAACCCGACAATGGTCTTGCCCAAATTATGGTGCGAGTAGCCTATGGTTTTGATTTGTAATTAATCAATTACATTTTCTTTTACTATAATTTCTAGCGGCATGTATTGTGAGTCCATCTTAGATTCTTGCAATACAAGTTGTTTATATAAGGACGTTATGGCGGTGTAACCCTGTATTTCAGGGTTTTGATTGATCAAGAAATCAATTCCGCCTTTTTTTAAATGGTTTTTATTTTGTTCTAGTAGATCGTAGCCAATTATTCGAATGTCCTGTATGTTATTTTTTTCAAGAAAATCTGCAATGAGATAGGCTCTCGAATTGGGTACAAAAACACTATCAATGCCTTCAAAAATTGTTACATTCAAAGCTTCTTTATCCGAATCTCTAAGCATGATTTCTTTAAATTCAACTTTTGATGCAGTACTATTTTCTTTGAAAAAATCATAGAAACCTTCCATTCTTTGTAAATAAGCCGATGTCGCTTCAATATCACGGGCAATTTTTACAACCAGAATTCGGTTAACATTTTTTTGATTCAAGCTGACTAGCTTACCTGCCAGAAAACCACTTTTGTAGGCATCTTGTCCAAAGTAGCCGTAGGCATCATTCCTTTTTAAATTTGAGTCAACCAATACTACGGGATTTATATTTTCATTGTATTTATTCAAAAAATCTAGAGATTCTTTGATGAATACAGGAGCAAACAATAGCCCTTGGTGGTGCGAAACTAAGACCTCCTGAGCCGCTTTTGCAAAAGATTCAGCATCATAATCGTATAAAAAATACCGCATTTCTACACCATAACTAGCATATTCATTAGCTGCTTTTTGAATTCCGAGTACATGCTTGTGCCAGTATTCTACATGGTTATAATTGGGTAAGAGAACTGCAAAAACAAACTTTTTATTAAAGGCCAGATTACTCGCGAAAACATTGCGTTTGTAACCATGCTCTTTTATAATCGCATTTACTTTATCTACATTTTCCTGCGCTACCTGTCCACGTTTGTGAATTATTCTGTCCACTGTACCGGTTGATACATTGGCAAGCCTTGCTATTTCTTTTATTGTTATGATAATGGTAGGTATTGGCGTTGTTGTTATTTACTCAAATTTTCAATTGATTTTTCAAATTTAAGAATTCAAACTGAGTAATTATCTATAATTTAGCATTTCCGTGTTCGAACACTGAAAAAATTTCGTGCAGTAGCAAAACTGCTCCTTTTCGAATAAAAAAACCTAATACGTAACTATAAAACTTAATTTTATGATTGTAGATAGTTTATCAAATGCTACTAAATATGCAGCGTTAAACCCTAATTTTCAAGCTGCTTTTGACTTTATTGCTCAAAACGACGTAGCCAACCTAGCAGATGGCGTAATTACCATTTCAGATCAATTGCGTGTGATTGTAAACACTGCCGAAGCTAACAGTAATACTGCCGATGCACTACAGTTTTTTGAATGTCACGATCACCATATTGATATTCAGGTATGCCTACAAGGAAACGAAACCTATGCTTGGAAACCAAGAGAAAAATGTACGAACCAAAATGGAGAATACAATACCGAAAAAGATGTGCGTTTTTGGTTTGATGCTCCTGATACTTTTTATAACCTGACGGATAACCAATTTGCAATTTTATACCCTGAAGATTGTCATGCCTCTATGATGGGTACTGGTATCGTGAAGAAACTTATTTTTAAAGTCAAAATATAGATTATAGCAATTGCCTTTTTTCTACTAGAAAGGATTCTTTTCGAAAATTACAAAGTTGATCATTCAATAAATACCTTTCGAAAAAAAGTCTAAATACCTTTATAACATCTTAAGATTACACCATAAAAAAAAGCTCCCTACATTTTAAATGAGGGAGCTTTATAATTTTATAATAGATTCTGTATTCTACCAGAAAACAGAATAAAGAGCTACTAGTAATCCAACAATTAGTAAACTTCCTGCTAAGAAAGCACTATTCACTTTGAACATAGAAGAATCGATTTCCAATCCTTTAGTTTTAAGACCACGTTTTTGATCAATTAAACTGATACCTATCATCAAAACTACACAGATTACAAATACAAATCCCATTCTGTCAAGAAACGGAATCTCGTATAAACTAGTACCATCTTCTTGTGGAACTAATGTAGAGAAACCAGTACTGCTCAAGAATTCTAAGTTCATGAATTTAGGTAAGAATTTAAATACTACTGATAAAATGAAACCACCAATTGTAGCAAACATCGCTGCATTTGAACTTGTTTTTTTCCAGAAGAAACCTAGAATAAACATTGCAAAAATACCAGGGCTTACAAATCCACTGTACTCTTGGATAAATTCAAATCCACCTTTTTTGTCAATACCTAAATGCGGTGCAATAATCACGGCGATAAGCATAGCACCAACAACAGCCATTTTACCAACACGTACCATTTTTAATTCACTTGCATCAACATCAATTTTCTTTTTGTAGATATCAAGTGTAAAAATTGTAGAGATACTATTTACTTTACCAGCCAAAGAAGCTACAACAGCAGCAGTCAAGGCAGCAAAAGAAAGTCCTTTTAAACCAACAGGCAATAAGTTTAACAATACAGGATAAGAACGGTCAGGATTCAAGATTCCATCAGCTCCTAACATTTCTGTTTGTAATCCTCCTTTTGTGTAAATAACATAGGCAGCAATACCAGGTAAAACTACGATAATTGGCATTAATAATTTTAAGAATGCAGCAAACAAAATACCACTTCTAGCCGTTTTCAAGTCAGCTCCCAATGCTCTTTGTGTAATGTATTGATTACATCCCCAGTAGTTTAAGTTCACAATCCACATACCTCCAAGAAGTACAGTAAGACCTGGTAAACTTGGGAAGTTAGCATTATCTTGTTTAAAAATCATGTGAAAGTGATCACCTGACTGTGTGTACATGTAGTTGAAACCTTCTACAAATCCTGTTTGTCCGTTTAATTCGGCTACTTTATTAAGTGCTAAATAAGTTGTCACTAACCCTCCGAAGATTAAGAAAACAACTTGAATAACATCTGTATATCCGATAACCTTCATTCCTCCAAGCGCAATAATGATAGCGAAGAAAGCAAGTGCATACATACACAAATCTAGGTTAAGACCAGAGATTCCGTTGATAGCCAATGCTCCAAGATATAAGATTGATGTTAAGTTCACGATTACATACAATAGTAACCAAAACACAGCCATAATCATCGCTACGTCTCCGTTATATCGTTGGCTCAAGAACTGAGGCATCGTAAAAATTTTGTTTTTCAAGTAAACCGGTATAAAGAATACGGCAACAATGATAAGGGTAATAGCGGCCATCCACTCATAGGTTGCAATGGCAAGACCCATTTTAAATCCGTTTCCAGACATAGCGATAAACTGCTCAGAAGAAATGTTTGATGCAATTAAAGAGGTTCCAATTGCCCACCAAGTAAGAGATCCTTCTGCCAAAAAGTAATCATGTGAAGCAGAATGAGAGGCGGTTTGTTTACGTTTGTAAATCCAATAGCCGTATCCAGAGACTATAAAAAAGTAAACGAGAAAGACTAAGTAATCGGTAATTTGTAAGGTGTTCATAAGATTTTTTTTTGGTTTTTAGTTTAATTATATTTAGTTCAATTTTTAGTTTCAATCTCAAGTGGCTTGCTCAGCACTTCATCATCTTCAATCTTTTGAGCAATAATCCAATAATTTGCTACTTATATTCTGATAATATTACAGATAGCAAAAAAAAACAATAAAAAGGCGTGCAATAATACAAAAAACATTCTTCAGAAAATGAATTTTCTGCTTTTTTATCACCTGCACTTTCCTATTTCATTGTTTTTTCAACTTAAAATAAAATAAATTATTTATTTCTAATCTTAGTTTCCCATTTCCAAGCACTGTCCATGGCTTCATCCAATGATGATTCGGTTTTCCAACCTAGCACATTATTAGCTTTGTCAGTACTTGCATACGCTTGGGTAACATCACCTTCGCGTCTAGCAACAATTTTAAATGGAAAAGGTTTATCGCTTACTTTTTCAAAACTCTTAATTACTTCAAGAACAGAGCTACCTACTCCAGTTCCTAAATTGAATGTTTCTACTTTTTCTGCATTTTTTTTGTCAAGCAAACGTTGTAAGGCTACTACGTGTGCTTTTGCAAGATCAACAACATGAATATAATCACGAATACAAGTTCCGTCAGGTGTAGGATAATCATCTCCGTATACCATCAATTCTTTGCGTAAACCAATACCGGTTTGAGTGATAAAAGGAACTAAGTTTTGAGGAACTCCAATTGGTAATTCTCCAATCTCTCCAGAAGGATGTGCACCAATTGGGTTAAAGTAGCGTAATAAAATAGCATTAATCCCGCTCACTTTAGCCACATCTGTGATAATCTCTTCTCCAATTTGTTTTGTATTACCGTAAGGCGACATTGCCGGTTTTATTGCAGCATTTTCGTCAATTGGCATTACATCTGCTTGTCCATAAACGGTACATGAAGAGCTAAAAATAAAATTAGCGTCGTCTTTTTTCTGTAATTCTTGTAACAAATAGATCAAAGTCGAAATATTGTTTTCATAATACAACAAAGGATTTGTAACACTCTCTCCTACTGCTTTTGATGCTGCAAAATGAATCACACCTGCAATATCTGTGTATTTTTCGAAGAAATTTTCAACAGCTGCCTTTTCTCTTAAATCTAATTTTTCGAAAATTGGTTTTTTACCTGTAATAGCTACAATTCCGTTTACAACATCCTCAGATGAATTGGATAAATTATCAATGATCACTACCTCATAGCCTACATTTTGTAATTCTACTACTGTGTGAGACCCAATAAAACCTAAACCCCCTGTTACTAATATTTTCATAGCTTCTACTAATTATTATTTTTATTAAACTGTAATTTGCTTGTCATCATTGCAATTTGCTTGCATTGATGACAAACTTACTACATAATTATTTAATTTTATAATGAACATCAGATAAGTCTCTCAACATTTGAGCACTTTTTTCTGCCGTAATATCTCTTTGAGACTCTCCCATCATTTCGTACCCAACCATAAACTTTTTAACCGTTGCCGAACGCAACAATGGCGGGTAAAAATGCATATGGAATTGCCATTCTGGATGATCCAAACCATCTGTAGGCGCTTGATGAATTCCTGATGAATACGGGAAAGAAGTTTCAAAAAGATTATCGTACTTGATCGTTAATTTTTTTAATATTACTGCAAAAGCAGCAACCTCATCCTCTGTAAAATCACTAATTTTGGTTACGTGACGTTTGCTAATGATCATAGTTTCAAAAGGCCAAACTGCCCAGAAAGGTACCAAAGCAGCAAAATGGTCGTTTTCAACTACGATGCGTTCTCCCAAGGCCAATTCTTTTTGTAAATAATCAACCAACAAATTACTACCGTGTTTTTTGTAGTATTCTTGCAAGTTATTTTGCGTTTTTTCTACCTGCGTAGGTAATGACGATTGCGCCCATATTTGTCCGTGTGGGTGTGGATTACTACAACCCATAACACTCCCTTTGTTCTCAAAAATTTGAACGTGGTTGATATAGTCAATTGCGCCAAGCTCTACATATTCTTTTTGCCAAGTTTTAACAACATCTTCAATGGTATTTAAATCCATTTCTGGCAATGTCAAATTGTGTTTCGGTGAAAAACAGACCACTTTTGAAATTCCTTTCTCTGGTCTTGCTTTAAAAAATGTATCGCTTCCGTTATCTACAAAATTAATTTCTTCTTGCTTTAGCGCTGCAAAATCATTTTCGAAAACAAAGGCACTAGTATAGTTCTCATTTGTAACCCCGTTTGCTCTTGTATTTCCAGGACATAAATAACATTCTGGATCATACTCTGGACGATCATCGTTTGCAACAGCTTCTTTTTGACCTTGCCATGGTCTTTTTGCTCTATGTGGTGAAACTAAAACCCATTCGTTTATAAGTGGATTGTATCTTCTATGCGGATCTTCGTTTATATCAAAATTTCTCATATTCTATTTAGTTTTTATATAGTGATGTACCGTTTGATACTTTTACATCATGTATTTTTAATTCGATTCCAAATTTGTCCATGTACAGCTTAGCAAACTTTGCTTTTACTTCTTCTTCACTTCCTTTTTTGACCAAGGTAATGGTGCAACCACCAAAACCACCACCCATTAAACGGGATCCGATAACTGTCTCCTCCTCTTTTGCTAATGCAACCAAATAGTCCAATTCCGCACAACTTACTTCATAATCATCTGATAAGCCATCGTGCGTTTCAAACATTAGTTTTCCTAATGTCAAAATATCTCCATTGTCCAAAGCTTCACAAGCTTGAATAACGCGTTTGATCTCTTTTACCACATACAAACATCTGCGGTATACTTTATCAGTCATTTTTGACTGAAGACTAGTTACATGATGTACCTCACAGTCTCTAAAACTTGTGATTTCTGGATAATTGGCTTTAATGATATCCAAACCTTCACCACATTCAATACGACGGGTATTGTACTCAGAGGTAAACAAAGAATGTTTTACATTACTATCAAACAGTATCAACGAATAGTCTACAAAATTTGCTTCGTGGTATGTAAAGTCTAATGTTTTACAATCAATTTTAATCACTTTATTCTCTAGTCCCATAACACTCGAAAACTGGTCCATGATCCCACAGTTGATACCAACCCAGTGTTCAGCACTTTGTCCCATTAAAGCAATATCGATAGGTTTGATTTCAAGATCAAACAACTCATTTATTCCGTATAAAAAACCACATTCAAGTGCCGCAGACGAAGACAATCCAGATCCAGTTGGAATATTGCTACTGAAGGCACAATTGAAACCTTGAATAGCAAAACCTTTTAATTGCAATTGATTCAGCACGCCACGTAGGTAGTTGGTCCAAACATCATCTGTTAATTCTTGCTTTGCAGTCACATCGATTGTAAAACTCTCATTCAAATCTATAGCGTGAATAGTTGCTACATTTGAATTGTTTTTTTCGAAAGCAAAGCAAATTATCTTATCAATCGCAGCAGGCAATACATAGCCATCATTATAATCAATATGCTCACCAATGATGTTGATTCTTCCTGGCGAAAGCACAATAGTTTCTGCAGAATTGTTAAATGTTTTTTGATAGAAAGCCTTCGTATCTTTAATTAAAATATCATTCATTACAGTATTATTTTGTAGTTAGTTATACGTTATTTTTGGTTTTAGTTTTATTTCGAAAATAAAAAAATGCACTACTATTTTGATGAGTTTCAAATGATAATGACAGCTCTTGAAAGCCATCAGTATCAAATACAACAACTCTAGTTGCTCTTTTAACTGCTATTTGCATGAGATAAAGACAATTGGGCCACATCTCCTTTCGGTAATCATATTAATTACAAAAGCGGAACATAAATGCGATATATGTTTAAATTGCATTTTATTTTTATCAAATACGGAAAAGCAAAAATATTAAAATAAGCCAATCATACACACCAGTACCTACCAGTTTTTTAATTATCTTGCAAAAAAAAAGAATATGAAGGTTATTACAATCGAAAATAACTCGGGAATTCCGAAGTACAAACAGATCATTTTTTCTATCGAAAAAGCCATTAAAAACGGTTTGTTAAAAAAAGATGATAAGCTCCCTTCAATCAATAAAGTATGTTTGGAATTTTCATTTTCTAGAGATACCGTTTTACAAGCTTATGACGAACTCAAAAAGCGTGGTATCATCTACGCTATACTAGGTAAAGGCTATTACATTAAAAGTACGCAAGTTAGCATTCAGCAAAAGATCTTTTTACTGTTTGATGAGCTTAATATTTTTAAAGAAGATTTGTACAATTCGATCTTATTTAACATTGGAAAAGATGCCCAAGTTGATATCTTTTTTCATCATTTCAACCCTACTGTTTTTAATAAATTGGTAGATGATGCAAACGGAAATTACACCAAATACATCATCATGCCTACGAACCTACCCCAAGCAAGTAGTTTTATAAAAACCCTACCAGTTAATGATGTTTACATCTTGGACCAGACTAATGAAGATTTAAAATCGTATCCTGCCGTCTATCAGAATTTTGCAAAAAACATTTACGAAGGTTTGCAAAAAGGTAAAAGCAAACTCAAGAAATACAACAAGTTGATTATGATATTCCCCGGATTTAAGGAGCCAGTAGAAATGAAAATTGGTTTTGAAAAATTTTGCTTTGACCACTCCTTTGCGCACGAAGTCATCTCCACCTTCAAAAACCGTGAGATTCAAAAAGGGGAAGTGTACATCATACCCAACGATAGAGACCTTGTGAGCGTTATAGAAAAATCGAAAACGCAATCATTGCTGCTCGGCAAAGACTTTGGTGTCATATCATACAATGAAACACCCCTCAAAAAAATTGTCGAAAATGGTATCACGACCATTTCGACAAACTTTGAAGTCATGGGCAAAATTGTAGCCCAAATGGCTTTGAGCGACAAAAAAGAGCAAATTGAAAACGGATTTTCATTGATCAGTAGAAGCTCTTTGTAGCAGCGCAAGCCAAATAGTTAAAAACGCATGCTTTTCATGATGATTAATGGCCGAAAGAAAAGATCAGTCTGCAATTTGATGTTTTTAAATAAATCATATTTACTATCTATTAAGTATAAGATACGCATGGTAAAATACATGTTTTAGCTCGAAAATTAAAGAACACTACTAATCTGGAAGCATCTCTACCATGATGAGCTAAGCCAGGATTAGTACAAAAAACTTGCAAATAAATAGTAATATGTACATTCCTGTTAGAAGTAGGACACAAATGACAACCCTTTAAAATAAATTTTATAGCTTCTCCTACACAGGTGCTACAGGTCATACTCAGACGCTGTAGCATCTGTTTTTTTTTGATCGAATGTGTCTCAAAGAATTACTTTCGAAAAAAAATTAAAACAGTAATGAAATTTCAGCTTGTAGATATGCGACTCTACTTAACTCATTGATCAAAAGGACTTAAAAAACAACTTCACCAATACTTTTCGAAGAAGTACATCCTTTATAGCGCGAAAAACACTTTTAACAAGTTAAATAGTAATACATATTAAAATATATGTATTTCATCGGATTTACTATGCTTTTAATCTGACTTATAGCTATATTTGATCATTCGATACTATTTACAGCACAAATGGTCAAATTACAATTATCGATATCGCATACTAGATTAAAAATAGAATTTGCTCCCTAGCCTCCGTACAAAAGTTTCAAGAAGCGAATTTGTTTTTAGAATACAGTAAGATTAAAACTTCTTAATTATGGAAAAAAATTACTCAATCTTAAAAAATATAACTAGCATCTTGGTCTTGCTTGCCCTGCTATGCATGCCGTCAATAAGAATGTATGGACAACTTCGTAGAAACTTCACACAAAGAACATCTTCTTATTCTCCCTCCAAAGTCATCTACAACATTAAAGGTGATTTTACAATGATTGGAAACACCAATATGACTACTGAAACAAGTAGTGATGGTGTTGACAATACTTATAACGACATGTACTTTGTTGATATCGATGGCGACAGTAATACGTTAAATTCATCCTCTGCGACGCTTGGTTTCTCCACTGAAGGAGGAATTGCAGACCCTTCTTGTTCTAAAGTGATTTATGCTGGGTTGTATTGGACTGGAAAATCTGCAATTAATAATAATGCCCCCTTTAATGTTACCAAAAATGGCGTAACCAAAACATTTGATAAAAAAGTAATTAAATTAAAAGGTGGATCTGCAAGTTCTTACACCACAATTACAGCAAATTCAACTGATTTATATTATCCCCAAAATACTGATGATGATATTTTTGTTGGTTATAAAGAAATCACCGATTACGTAAAAACAAATGGTGTAGGGAATTATACTGTTGCCGATATCGCTTTGGTCGAAGGTAACAATGTCCCAGGATATTTAGGAGGATGGGGAATTATTATAGTGTATGAAAATCCAAAGATGAAAGATCGTGCGGTTACCATTTTTGATGGTTACGCTTATGTAGACTTAGGAAATACAGGAACGATTCCGATTTCTGGTTTCTTCGCCACTTTGAGCGGAAATGTAGTAATGAAATTGGGAGTTATGGCTAGTGAAGGAGATCGTAATAGAGCCGGTGATGCGCTTCAAATTTTAAAACTAAACAGTCCAACATCTCCATATAACAGTAGCAATTATTTAGCTTTGTCACATGCCAACAATACCACCACCAATTTTTTCAACTCCTCGATATATACAGATGGAAATACCAGAAATCCAAATTACCTTAATAATACAGGAATGGATATTTCGATGTTCAACGTTCCAAATACAGGAAACTCCATAATAGCCAATGGCCAAACCTCAACAACATTTAGATACAGTTCTGAAAATGACAAATTTTCAATTTTTGCTTTTGCCATGGCGGTTGATGCTTATATCCCAAAACCAATTGCGTCGGTAAAAGTAAATACCATTGGTGGAGTAACACCTACATTGCCCTTGACAGCATCACCTGGTGACGAGATACAGTATAAAATTGACATTAAAAACAATGGTAGTGAGGCTACCAAAAACACCATCCTAACGATTCCGGTGCCTACCTCTACCTTATATACCATCAGCAGTATTAGTACATCAAATATTCACAGTACGTTTTCACCTGCCAGTGCGCCTTATTTCGACAGTAGTTTGAATGCTATCATTTGGAATGTTGGCAACATTCCGTTACCATCTGACCCAGATACCTTATTAGGAAGCTTACTGTTCAAACTAAAACTTACTACTGATTGCGCAACTTTATTTAACATGGGTTGTGACAATGCAATTTCGTTAAACGGAATCATAGCAGGACAAGGCGCAATTACCAATGTTGGCTTTAGTGATGCTATTTCGCAAGGAATTGATTATTCAAGTGGTTGTTTTAATTTGATCGACAATCCTATTTTAGTCAACTTCAACAGTAGCAATAGTCCTTGTTTTGCTGCCTTGGCCGGACCTGACAAAGCACCACCCACTTGTGGTTTATCATCGGTAATCTTGGCTGCAACGGCCAATACAACTGGAACCTGGTCAATTTTGAGTGGTCCTGCTGGCGGAGGCGAAGTTTTTTCGAATGCCACAAGTCCAAATTCAGAATTTTCTAGTCCAAATTCAGGAGTATATACCTTGCGTTGGACTGTTCCTTATGGTGGCGGAGCATGCTCACCTATTGTTGACGACACTACCGTAAGCATAGGTATGTGTGACAAACTAGATTTTGACGGTATCAATGACCATGTTAATTTCGATACCAATTATGCTCTGAACTCGGGAGCCTTTACTATCGAAACTTGGATCAAACCAGGACAAACTAATGCTGCAGTTCAAACTATTTTTTCGAAAAGAAATGCAACCTCTTTAACCGATGGATACGATTTAACAGTGGTAAACAATATGATCTCTTTTAAATGGAATACAACTGGTTCTATTACTTCACTACATCCTGTAACCACAGGGAGATGGTATCATGTTGCTGTAACCTTTGATGGTTCTCTTTACAAATTATATATTGATGGTGTCGCTGTACAAATTCCAGTAATTGGAACAAATCCAGTTGCTAATAATAGTGCTAAATGTATTTTGGGAGCCATGGCACCTAGTACGACCTCTCCTTATTTACCAACCAATTTTTACAAAGGTTGGATGCAAGAATTACGTGTTTGGAATGTTGCCTTGACTGAAGATCAAGCACACCAAATGATGAATCAAAGAATTCAAAAAAGCAGCACATCTGTACTTGGTGCAACCATACCTTTGACAATTGATGGTTTGTCTTGGAATAACTTGCAAGCCTATTTCCCTATGAAACAAGCAAACGACCTTGTTAACGGAAACCTTTTAGACAAATCTGCAAGTTTGCGTACCGGTAGATTAATTGGTATCGAAAGTGCACAGCCAGAAAGTGCTCCCGTTCCTTACACCTCTGCTGCCAATACAAGTTGGGAGAGCAGCGCTACATGGACCTACGGGAACGTTTGGAACATTCCAAACACTCTTGGTGTAGACAACTTGACCCCTATTGATTGGAATATTGTTCGAACAAGCAATAACATTACTACCAATGGTAACAAAACCGTATTAGGATTGTTAATCGACAGTAATACTGTAAGTGCCAACACTGATAATAAGATCGAAATTTCAAAATATTTCAAACTTACTGGTAAACTTGATTTGGTTGGAAAATCGCAATTGGTACAAACAGAAGGTAGCATCCTAGATGTTGCAAGTGCTGGTTTTATCGAAAGAGACCAACAAGGACAAGGGAACAAATACAATTATAACTATTGGTCATCACCAGTGAGCCGTATCAACAGCACTCAAAACAATACGGATTATAGCATCAAAGACGTAATGCGTGACGGAACAACCACTACGCCACAAGATATCAACTGGATTGGTGGCTATGATGGTGCAACAACTTCACCTATAAGTATTGCTCGCTATTGGATTTATAAATTTGATAATTACACCAATGCCTATGCCAATTGGAATCAGATTTTTGAAAACGGAACCGTACGCACAGGGCAAGGTTTTACCATGAAGGGTAATAACGGTCCCAATACTACTCAAAACTATACATTTGTTGGTAAACCTAATAATGGAACCATCAATAACAATACTGTAGGAGCAGGACAATTATTATTAACAGGTAATCCATATCCATGTTCTATTGATTCGCAAGCCTTTATCAATGACAACAGTAACTCATTTGACGGCAACATCTACTTTTGGGAGCACTACACCTCCAACACTACACATGTGTTGCGTGATTACCAAGGCGGCTACGCAGTACTCAATTTGGTAGGTGGTACGCCGGCAACGGCATCGCTTACCAATCTAATAAGTGGATTGGGTACAAGCGTAAAAGGAGCACCTAAGCAATTTATTCCGGTGGGACAAGCGTTCTTTGTTTACGGAAAAGCATTGGGTGGTGGTAACATAACCTACAAAAATAGTCAAAGAGCTTTCCATAAAGAAGATGATGCACTTTATTCAAACATCACCTTCAGACCTTCAGCTACTGCAAAAACAGTAGGAACACCAAACAATGGCAATGACCCTGTCCCAGATGATAATCATTACAAAAAAGTGCGAATCGGCTATACCTCAGCAGTCAATTTCCATAGACAAGTGCTCTTAGGTTTTATGAATGACAAAGCTACTAGTGGTTTTGACAACGGTTATGACGCCTACAACTTAGATGCTTTCCCAAATGATATGTCATTGTACAACAACGGAATCAAATTAGTTATTCAAGGAGAAGGTTATTATGATTCGAATGCCACTTTTCCGTTAGCGATAAAATCAGATCAAACGGGTACGGTAACCTTTTCGATCGATGGTTTAGAAAATTTCGATGCAAATGATCACTTTTATATTCACGATGCAACAGATAATTCATACCACGAAATTACAAATAGTACTTTCCAATTGACCATTGATTCGGGAGAATACCTAAACCGTTTTTCGCTAACTTTCAAAAACCAGACTACTACTCTAGCATTAAGCCAAGAAAATTTTGTGGAAGCAAATGTAAAAATCATGCACATACAAAATAGTAATCAAATACTTATCGAAAACACCACCAATAACACTCAAATTAGCAATGCATCCCTATATGGTACTACCGGAAGATTGATTACCAATTGGAAAAACCAAAATTTTAACCTAAGCCGTTTTCAATTGCCTATTCCTAAAGTGAGCACAGGGATTTACATTGTAACACTTGAAACCACAAATGGTAAAATAAATAAACAAATTATTGTACCTTAAACATTATTATTGTTGTCTAACTCTTTTTATTTTTCGAAAGGTAAAAAGACTTAGACAGCATCATTTTACTAATCAAAACAACAGTAAATACCACAGAAAGAAACTTTTGATTGAAATTATAAAGATAAAATATAGCACAAACTAGCACATTATATAAATTTCATGACTTAAACGAAGAAAATACGCTCAAAATATTCTCGTTTCACCTTTGATTATCTACCATTCATAGAAAAACGTATGATTTAAAGCCTCCCTATTTTTAAAATGTATAATTTTATAATTAAATAATTTTAAAAACATAGCCCCAGCTCTGTTAAAGTTTTAAACCCCAAATCATTAACGTTCATGCCAAAAACTCTACCTACCTACTCTACTATTTACCTTTTTACGATCTTTTTAATCTCTTTTTTTGCACAAGCACAAACCTATACTAATAACGTTCCAGGAACCTATACAATAAAAGTACCTGCAGGTGTGATTACATTGCAAGCAGAAGCTTGGGGTGGAGGTGGCGCGGGAGCATCACGAAGAGCTAATGATGCTATTAGAACTAGTGGTGGTGGTGGTGGTGGTTATGCCCGTTCTGCAGGTATCACTGTTAATTCTTCTGCGAACTATACTGTTACCGTAGGTGCAGGAGGAACTTCTATTTACAACTCTTCGACTACAAATGTGACTAAAGTGCATGGTACATCATCATCCTTCGAATCTTTGGTGATAGCAAAAGGGGGATTAACACCATATCATTATGAAGATTTAGCTAACAGTACAGGCATTTACGGCTCAGGCCCTACTGGTGCAACAGGTTCAGTAGGCGCTATAACTTATAATGGTGGTAACGGTGGCTATGGTGTTTATTATGGTGTCAACTATGGCTCTATTTATTCTTCATCTGGCGGCGGTGGAGCTGGAAGTAATGGAGCTGGAAATAATGGAAGCAACGCCCCTGATCCAACCAGTTCACTACCTGTAGGTGGTGCAGGTTCAAGCGCGGGTGGTGGAAATGGCGGGAATGGTCGTTCAGGGGCTGGAAATGGAAATCCTGGACTAAATTACGGAGGCGGAGGCGGAGGTGTTTCTGATATTGGTTATAACGGTGGTCCCGGTGCTGGAGGAAAAATAGTTTTAACTTATAATTGTCCTAATTACACATTAGGATCAACGGCAGCAGCAGCAACTACACCCAATAATTCTAGTACCATCACACTTACGAGCACATCCTCTGATTTACCAATAGGAACATATTCTATAACTTATAACTTATCTGGAAGCAATACCGCAACTGGTTCTACTGCCACTATGGTCGTTAGTACAGCAGGTGCCGGAACTTTCGTGACCAGTCTCCTTGCAAATGTAGGGAATACGACCATCACAATAACTAAACTTAGCAGTGGAACAGGTGATGCATGCTCAACAACTTTGTCTTCGGCTAATACTGCAGTAATTAGTGTTGCCAATGCGCCTACAATTGTTGTTAAAGGAAACAACAAAATCATAAACAATGGAGTTACAACTCCTTCCACTCTTGACAATACACATTATGGGAATGTACAAATTTCAAGTGTTGCTATAACAAAATCTTTTACCATTAGCAACAACGGTACAGCATCGCTTATTTTAACTACTCCTCCTACCATCTCTGGAACAAATGCAAGTAATTTTACGATAGCAGTAACTCCTGCAACTACAATTGCAGCGGGCGCTAGCACCACTTTTCAAATTTCTTTTAGCCCAACTACACCTGGTCAAAAAAATGCAAGCGTAACTATTCAAAGTAATGATGTAACAAAATCTCCATACACTTTTGATCTACAAGGACAGGCAGTTCAATACTTTTATGATAGTGATGGCGATGGCATCCTAGATGATGCCGATGTAGACGATGACAATGATGGTATTCTTGATGCCACAGAAGAAGCCAATTGTAGAGCCATGAACGGTTATGCCGTAAATTACAAGTTTTTAAACGAAACGTTTGGCGCAGGTACAAACCGAGTGCAGATCAATACGACCTACGCCGCAACAACTACCTATTGTTTTCAAGACGCTACAACACCAACTATCTGTGAAGGTAGTGGCAACTCAGTTGATTTGAACGATGGTAAATATACTGTAGGCCCATCTGCTCAAATTGCTTCTTGGGCATCAAATATATGGTGGCTTGGAGGTGATCACACAGGTGATGTTAATGGGAGAATGGCTATTTTTAACGCATCCTACAATCCAGGCATTTTTTATACCGCTGAGATAACGGGCGCATTACCAAATATACCTATAACCTACAGCTTTTGGGTACTTAACCTTGATAGAAGCACTGCTTCTGGAAGGATAAAGCCAAACATAAATGTAACTTTTATCGATTTTAATGACAATGTCTTAGCTACAATTAATAGCGGTGATATCCAAAATGATGATACTTGGCACCGCTTTACGGCTAACCTTAACTTACCGACAAATGCCTTTAAAGTTGTTTTTACTAATAATAATGTCGGAGGACTCGGTAACGATCTTGCCTTGGATGACATTGTTATTACTCAAACCTTATGCGACCGTGACAATGATGGTATTGCCGATGTATTTGACCTTGATGCCGATAATGATGGTATCGAAGATGTTATTGAAGTAGGTTTAGGAAACTTGACCAACGGTACAGGCCGAATTGATGTACCTTGGGTAGATAATAATAATAACGGTCTTCATGATAGTGCGGATGGAACAGCAGCTTTACCTTTACCAACGCTTGATTCTGATGGTGATGGTGTACCTAATTATTTGGACTTAGACAGTGACAACGACAGCCTTTTTGACGTAGACGAATCATACGCAGGAAATACAAATGCTATTGCAGGATTTGAAAATGGGGATGGTGACATCAATGGTGACGGTGTAGGCGATGGTCCAGAAACAGAAGCTTTTAGAGAACAAGATCAAAATGGGGATGGTGTAGTTAGTCATTTTGGTGATGGAATCCTGGATGTTTACGATTACGGCACAGGAACTTCTCAATACGGAAATAGAAACCAAGGTATTTCGACAGGAAATCCTGCTACGACCTACTTGAAAGATACCGATATTGATGGTATACCCGATTATTTGGATGTAATGTCTAATAACACCACTTGGGACATTGCCAACACCATAAAAATATACGATTATAAAACATTAGACACCAACAATGATGGAGTAATTGACGGTAATATTGATCTTGATAAAGATGGAATCATCGATACTTTTGATACAAACGATAAAATATGGGGATCACCTAGAGACCTAAAAACAAAATTATTCTTGGATTTTGATGGCCGAAATGATTATGCAGAAAGTACTAACATTCTAGATAACCTGCCAAGCGCTTCTCTAATGGCATGGATCAATCTCAAAAGCCCATTTACAGGAGCTTCGTTTGTGGTAGGGCAGAATGATTTTCAAATTAGAATTACGGATAGTCAAAAATTATTAGCCAGAGTAAATGGAACAACCATAACTCACACTACAACTAAAATAGACGAAAGCAGATGGTACCACGTAGCTGCAATATTTGACGGCCCGAACAACATAATCAAACTATATTTAAATGGTACTATGGTTGCCTCTGAGGCAGCGCCTAGCTCTACTGGAGCCGATAGTTCAAAACTAACGATTGGGAAAAACTCTAGTAATGACACCATGTATTTCAAAGGAAAAATAGATGAAGTACGTGTATTCAACACTGCTCTTACTGAAAGTCAGTTGCAACGAATGGTGTACCAAGAAATCAATAATTCTGGTGGACAAATACGTGGAGAGATTGTACCAAAAAATGTAGCAACAGCTCCTTCTAGCCTGCCCTTTACCAATTTGTTGCGTTATTATCGAATGGACAATTACAAAGACGATATTATTGATGATTTGACGACTCCTGCCATCGATGTAACCGGAACAAAAATCTACAATCATAAGAATATTTATATTCAAGAAGCACCAATGCCTTTCTTGACCGAAAGAAGTGGCGATTTTGCAACAGCAGTAAATAGTCCCACCAAAGAAATTAATGGACAAGATATTATGGATCAGGATTGGTCTATTGTAAAGGTTTCACACGACATAACCGAAACAACAAACAACGTCGATTTAGGTATGTTTGTAGATGCTGGCAAAACCATCACTATGAACAATGACACGAAAATTGAAAACGACTGGTACTTAAAACTAGACGGAAAAATCGACTTAGTTGGAAAATCGCAATTGGTACAAACAACTGAGAGCGATCTTGATGTGACTAGTGCTGGGTCAATCGAACGTGATCAGCAGGGACAAGGAAATTTATACAATTACAATTATTGGTCATCTCCAGTAAGCCGAATTAACAACACACAAAACAATACCGATCACTCGGTTAGCGAGGTAATGAAAGACGGAACGACTACCACACCACAAAACATCAACTGGATTGGTGGTTATAATGGTTCGACTGGCTCACCAATAAGCATCGCTAAATTTTGGATCAACAAATTTGATAATTACGGATACGACTATGCGCAATGGGTACGCATATATGAAACAGGTACACTACGAGCGGGTCAGGGATACACAATGAAAGGTAATCAAGGCGCTAACACCACTCAAAACTACACCTTTGTTGGTAAGCCAAACAGTGGTACAATAGATAGCAATGTCGTATCTAACAATCAGATATTATTAACCGGAAACCCCTACCCATCTGCTCTAGACTCAAAATTATTTATTGCAGACAACACTAACTCCTTTGACGGGAATCTTTATTTTTGGGAACATTACACTACCAATAATACACATGACCTACGAGATTACCAAGGAGGATATGCTGCTCTTAATAATGTAGGTGGTATTGCTGCAGTTTCATCTAACGCGGCTTTAATTAGCGGCTTGGGGACAGCATCAAAAGGAGCACCAAAAAGATATATCCCAGTAGGTCAAGCTTTTTTTATCATAGGAAAAGCACCTTCTGGTGGGACAATCACGTATAAAAATAGTCAAAGAGCTTTTCAAAAAGAAGATGGGGGTGACTCAAATTATACATTCAGACCTTCAGCAACAGCAAAAACAAAAGGTACAGACGATAACGGAAATGATCCACTACCTCCAGGTGATACCTACAAAAAAGTGCGTTTGGGCTATACCTCTGCTGTCAATTTTCACAGACAAGTTTTATTAGGTTTCATGGATGATAAAGCAACAAGCGGTTTTGATTACGGATATGACGCCTATAATCTGGATGCTTTTCCAAATGATATGTCACTATATAATAATGGGTATAAATTGGTTATTCAAGGTGAAGGTTATTATAACAAAAATAATAGATTCCCATTGGCAGTACAAGCTGATCAAACTGGTAAAGTGATTTTCAGTTTAGACGGAAAAGAAAATTTTGACAACATAGACAACTTTTATATCTACGACAAAGCCACAAACTATTATCATAATATAAAAGCGAGCACTTATGAAGTTACAATAGATGCAGGAGAATATTTGGATCGCTTTGCTCTAACATTTACCAACAGTACTACAGAAAACACACTAGATATTACTGAAGCAACAACAACCCTAGCTGGCATTACCGTAAATCACATTCAAAACAGCTCTACCCTAGATATAACAAATACCACCACCGATGCCGTTGTCAAAAAAGTACAACTATATGATATGGCTGGTAAAGAAATAGCAACTTGGAAAACCGAAAAACAAACGCAAGCAAGTTTTCAATTGTCGTTTAATAAACTTAGTGCGGGTGTGTATGTAGTGGTAGTATATACCACGCAAGGTAAAATGAGCAAGCAAATAATTATCCCATAAAAAAAATTAACGTTATTTTTTGCTCAGCAATAACATTTAAATTTACATTTGAACTCAAAATAAATCCCCCTTAAAATGAAAAAAATAATAGCGTTGGTAGCCATTTGTTTATTCACAATAAACATGAGTGCTCAAGAAAAAAAATGTTGTGCTAAAAAAGAAGACTGCGCAAAAAATATGACTGCTAAAGAAGTAGCGGCATGTAAAGCAAAATGTAAGGCAGAAGGTAAAACGTGTGACGCCACTACCGCAAGTGCAAAAGCACATGCTAATATGACTCCAAAAGAAATCGAAGCTTGCAAAGCAAAGTGCAAAGCAGAAGGTAAAACTTGTGATGTTGCTGTAACCAAAGTAAAAAAAGTAGCAAAAAAAGAATGTTGTGCTAAAAAAGCATAACTACTAAATACCAAAAACGTCCCGAAAATTCGGGACGTTTTTATTTATATTACTTTTTGGCTCTGATACTCCATTCGAAATCCATTTCAGAAACTTGAGTTCCGCTTTCATCAGTACCAATTGATTTCATCCAAAAGGTCTGCCCTTCTCCCGTTTTTAATGTTTCCTTCAAAGCATCGGCAATCTTATAGCCATCTTTGCAAACAAAATTTATTCTACCCGTTGCTTTTTTGGTAAACACACCTTTGTTTTGAGCAACCAACATAGATACCTTTTTACCACTACCCTGTATATGGTTCATCACCAATGCACCTGTAGCAAGCTCTGCTGCCATGGCTTGAACCGCAAAATACATAGATTTAAAAGGATTTTGATTAATCCAACGGTGCTTAACTGTAATTACACATTGAAGCAAATCGATTTCTTTGGCGCGCACACCGCTTATATACGCTGATGGTAATTTGAAAAATAAAAAAGAATTTAGTTTTGAGGGTGTAAGTTTCATTTTCTGTGGTTTTTATGCTAAAATACAAAAAAATACTATGCGTACATACTATTTTTACATTTGTTAACTTTGTGTTAATTTCTAGTACTATGCAAAACAAGATACCTGCTTAAGGCATATCTTTGTAGAAGAAATGAATCAGGAATAAGTATATCACCCAAAAAGAAAATAATATGCAACCACAGAACGAAAACAATATCGCAGCAGTCACACACCTAAGCGCATTGGGACAATATATTTTTCCTTTTGGGAATTTTATTCTTCCCCTACTTTTGTGGAACTTCAAAAAAGACCAATCTGAATTCATAGACAAAAACGGAAAGCAGGTTCTTAACTTTCAATTCAGCATCTTCTTGTATACCATATTAATTCTAATCATCGCAGTTCCCATTTTACTTTTCACAATATTGAGCACAACTACATTTGATGCCGCTATAGAAAACCATGAGTGGATCTTTAGAAATTTAGATATCGGGAATCATATTTACATGTTAACGATTGTAATATTAGCAGCTATTTTACTAGCTACTTTAAAAATTGTAGAATTTGTATACATTATATACGGAACATTAAAAGCTTCAAACGGAGAATATATCAAATACCCCATGAGCATTCGTTTCATTCGATAAATCAGATAGAAAAAAAATCTGAACAACGGTGCCCTTCCTTTTTTCGATAATAAGTATCTTTAGATCATTCGAAAAATTAAAAAACTATAATACCACATATAGCCATGATAAATAAAATAAAACAAAAATGAATATAGAAAACACAAAAGCTCAGATGCGAAAAGGTGTTCTCGAATTTTGCATCTTATCTGTTTTAAAAGAAAAAGATGCGTATACATCTGAAATATTGGACACCCTGAAAAACGCAAAACTCTTAGTAGTTGAAGGAACTATTTACCCACTACTCACTCGATTAAAAAACGACGGTTTACTCAGTTATCGCTGGGAAGAATCTACCTCGGGACCTCCTAGAAAATACTATGGACTAACTGACGAAGGACAATTATTTTTAAATGAATTAAGTGGCACTTGGACCGAACTGTCTGATGCCGTAACGCTAATTACCACTAAAAACAACGCATCATGAATAAAACTATAAACATAAACTTAGGCGGACTGATTTTTCATATCGACGAAGATGCATTCATGAAATTGACCCGCTATCTTGATGCCATCAAACGCTCTTTGAACAACAGTTCGGGCCAAGATGAGATTATCAAAGATATTGAGATGCGTATTGCAGAGTTGTTTACAGACAAACAAAGCAGTAGTAAGCAGGTAATGGGCATGCAAGATGTAGAAGATATTATTGCTACCATGGGGCAACCAGAGGATTACATTATCGAAGACGAAGCACAACCCAACGCTACCTACGAAGCGCCTACCTATACAAGCAACAAAAAACTGTATCGCGACAAAGATGGCGGCATGGTGGGTGGTGTAGCAGCAGGTTTGGGCTATTATTTTGGTCTTGATGCTGTTTGGATTCGAGTGATTCTTGTACTATTGGTCTTTGCAGGTTTTGGAACCGGAATTATTGCTTATCTAGTGTTGTGGATTGTTACTCCTGAAGCGCAGACAACCTCTGAGAAATTAGAAATGAAAGGGGAGCCAGTCAACATTTCGAACATTGAAAAAAAAGTGCGAGAAGAATTTGATTCGGTTACCAACAAGTTCAAAAATGTCGATTATGATAAATATGGTCACCAATTTAAGACAGAATCTGCAAAACTTGGAAATTCTGTTGGGTCAGCATTCTCGGGTATTTTCAAAGTAATCGCTAAGTTTATTGGTTTAATTTTAGTGTTATCAGGTTTTGCAATGATCATCATTTTTTTGTTGGCCTCGGTCACCTTAGGTACTACTCATTTTAGCGGTTTTCCTTTTCATCAATTCATAGAATCAGGCAATTTTACTGACTATCCCGTTTGGTTTTTTGGTTTACTACTGTTTGCAGCGATCGCTATTCCGAATTTCTTTTTGATGCTATTAGGTTTCAAATTGATCTCTCCAAATATGAAATCGATTGGAAACATTGCCAAATACACCTTGATTGCCCTTTGGATTATGGCATTGGCCGTTTTAATCTCGATAGGACTCAAGCAAGCAACCGCTTTTTCGCATGACGGACGAGTAGTCAACAAGCAAGATATTGTGATGCAACCCACCGATACCCTCAAAATCAAGTTTGTTCACAATGATTATTATTCGAAAAATATAAATGACCGTGATGATTTTAAAATCACACAAGATTCTACTGAAACTAGTATCATTTACTCCAATCAAGTTCGTTTACGAATTGAACAAACCAACGAAAAAACGGCATACATTCAGATCGAAAAAGAAGCAAAAGGCGAATCTATATCTGATGCTCGAAACAGAGCGCAACAAATAAAATACCACTATAAAATTGTTGGCAATCAAATCATTCTTGACAACTATTTGGTCACCAACATTAAAAATAAATTCAGAGATCAAGAAATCGAGATCACCATCTATCTTCCTGCAGGTACCCTATTCCAATTGGACGAAAATGCGCGCCACTACAACCGATCAGACGATGAGTTTTTTGACTTTGATTACGCCTCTGACCGACATGTGTATAAAGTATTTGATTCGAAAGCAAAGTGCCTAGATTGCCCAGCTGACAATGAGGATTATGGCGATGACAATGATACTGATGACGAGGACTCAAACACAATTATCATCAACTCTGACGAAGTTTCTATAAAATCAGATACCCTTTCGACTTCTAGTAAAGACCTTCATGAATTACGTATTAACAAGGATGGAATTATAATTAAAACAAAATAATGATGAAAAACTCTCTTTTAATGGCTTACAAAATTATCCCCGCACTTTTTTGCCTCCTTTTGCTCAGCTCGTGCAATGATTGGTTCAACTTAAAATCGATAACGGGTAGCGGAAACGTCATTACAGAAAACCGAAAAATTGATGAAAACTTTGTTGGAATCGACGTTAGCAACGGAATAGATGTTATTGTAAAACATGGTGACAATTTTGAAGTGATCGTAGAAGCCGATGATAATTTGCAAGACGAAATCACAACTACGGTCAAAAATGGTATTTTGGTAATCGATTGCGAGTACAATTCGTTTCTAGATGTTTCTTCGAAAAAAGTAATTGTTACCATGCCAAAGATAGAGCAGTTAGAATCGTCTAGTGCCTCCTCAATCACAAGCGAAATGACACTCAAGACGAATGCGATAGACATTAGCAGTTCTAGCGGATCATCGGTAGATTTAAAAATAAATGCCGATAAATTAACCTGTAAAGCCTCTAGCGGTAGCGACATCACCTTGAGAGGACTGGCATTGGAGTTGGAAGCAAAAGCCTCTAGCGGTAGTGACATTGAAGCCAAAGATATGGCTGCTAATAAAGTTATTGCACGATCATCAAGTGGTTCATCTATCGAGGTTAACCCTATTGTTGAGTTGCAGGCAAATGCATCAAGTGGAAGTAGCATTAACTACCTAAAAACACCTAAAAAAATCAGTAGAGAAAGTAGCTCTGGAGCGAGTATCGGTCTAAACTAAAAATTTTCTCCTTCGATTAAAAGAAAAATCATCCCTACAAAGCGGATGATTTTTTTATATTTGTATAAATCCTATTTAAAAACATAATGAAAAAAACAACCACTATACTCCTACTTCTTTTGTGTACCAGCCTTGCCTTTGCACAAACTAAAGAAAAAATAAAGGGCTCAAAAGCTGTTACAACCAAACTCGAAAACCTAACAGGGTTTAAAAGTATTGAAGTTGGTGATAACCTTGAAATTTATCTCGAAAAAGGAGAAAGTCCAAGTCTAAAAATTGAAGCTGATGATAACCTGCACGACATTATTGCAACCTCTGTAAAAGACAGCGTCCTATATTTAAGTACAACCAAAGAAGCTTACCGTTTCAAAAAAATGATGGTTTATGTAACTTATACAAATGCTCTAGGGTTGGTGACTGCCAAAAACGAAGCGATGATCAATGCACTCCAAGAACTTCAACTTGATACTTTGAAAGTCAAGGCATACAATGAAGCTAAATTATTTTTGAATGTTAATACAAAGAATTTTGTTTTGGAAACGAATGACAAAGTACGAACAGAATTAAATTTGAAATCTGAAAAAGGGAAAGTTATTTTAAGTCAAAATTCATTTTTAAAGGCTTTGGTAAAAACGGAAAATTTTACTTGTGATTTGTATCAAAAAACAACTGCTGAAATTGAAGGGAACTCAACAAATGCAAAAATAAGATTGGACAACAATGGGAATTTTACAGGACGAAAATTCAGTTGCAAAAACATTAAATTGATTGCCGAAAGCTATTCTAATTGCAGTATTAATGCCGAAACAGATATCTCAATTAGCGCAAACGGAAAATCAGAAATTCAGTTAATTGGCTCGCCAAAAATCGAAATGGTCAACTTTGCCGATGAGGTTAAATTATTCAAGAAAACAAAATAATTCGATTATTCGAAAGCAAAAAAAAGAGTCACTATATAAGGAATAGTGACTCTTTTTTACTTTATAAGGATAACAGCTTACTCTTGTGCTGCCAAATATCTCTCAGCATCAAGTGCAGCCATACAACCAGTACCCGCAGCAGTAATTGCCTGACGGTATACATGATCTGCAGCATCACCTGCTACAAAAACACCTTCTACATTTGTTTTTGAGGTACCTGGGATACCAATAATATAACCTGTTTCATCAAGATTAAGGAAATCTGTGAAGATGTCTGTATTTGGTTTGTGACCAATAGCAACAAAAAATCCTGTTGCTTCGATGTCAAAAGTTTCAGCAGTTGTTTTGTTCAACGCTCTCACTCCTGTTACTACTTGGTTGTCACCTAGCACTTCAACCGTATCGTGATTCATCAAAATCGAAATATTTTCAGTTTTACGAACACGCTCTTCCATGATTTTAGAAGCTCTAAACTTTTCGCTACGCACCAACATTGTTACTTTTTTACAAAGTTTAGAAAGGTAATGCGCCTCTTCACAAGCAGAATCTCCAGCTCCTACGATAACCACTTCTTGGTTTCTATAAAAGAATCCATCACAAACAGCACAAGCAGAAACTCCACCTCCCATTTGCAAGTAGTGTTGCTCAGATGCTAATCCTAAATATTTTGCAGAAGCACCAGTTGAGATAATAACCGTTTCACAGTGTAATTCGATTTGATCATTGATCCAAACTTTATGAACACCACCAGAAAAATCTACTTTGGTAGCCCATCCATCACGAACATCAGTACCAAAACGCTCCGCTTGAGCTTGTAATCCGATCATCATTTCAGGTCCAGTAATTCCTTCAGGATTACCAGGCCAGTTTTCTACTTCATTAGTCGTAGTCAATTGTCCACCGGGTTGCATTCCTTGGTATAAAACCGGATTCATGTTTGCTCTTGCTGCATATATAGCCGCAGTATAGCCCGCTGGCCCAGAACCTATAATAAGGCATTTGATTTTTTCGATAGTATCAGACATAATAAATTGTGTTTAATTTTATTGCAGCACAAAAGTAAGTTTTTATAATTTAAAAAAAGAGCTAGACCAATCAGTTTTTATTATGTTGCTATAGAGGAGCGCAACTAAAAATCTGAGTGAATTATAATATTTTCGATTTAACAAAAGATAAATTAACTACTATAAATAAAGTAGAGAAAGTAAAAAGGGTAAGGATCTAAAAGTAGCAGAGGTAAAAAAAATGAAGTACTATTATAAGTTAGATAACACCTGCAAAAATATTATACTGATTTTCAAGTATAAAAAAACCTTCTTGGTTCACAAGAAGGTTTTAGTCGGGCTGGCACAGTTTATTCCGAATTCGGAAGTTCAAACTTGCGGCCTTCCCGATTTTCAATCGGGACGATATAACCGAGCTTATTTTGAAAATAAAATATAAACCTAATTGATAGAAATAAAAAAACCTTCTTGGTTCACAAGAAAGTTTTAGTCGGGCTGGCAGGATTTATTCCGAATTCGGAAATTCGAACCTGCGGCCTTCCCGATTTTCAATCGGGACGCTATAATCGAGCTTATTTCGAAAATAATATATGAGCCTAACTGATAGAAATAAAAAAACCTCCTTGGTTCACAAGAAGGTTTTAGTCGGGGCGGCAGGGTTTATTCCGAATTCGCAAATTCGAACCTGCGGCCTTCCCGATTTTCAATCGGGACGATATAACCGAGCTTATTGTGAATATAAAGCCTCTATTTTAATTCGACTTTTCCACTTTTTTATTTCTTGCTCTCGCAAAATTGCACTCGTTTTTTCATCGAACGATTCAAAATAGATAACTTCCCAATCTTTAGCTCTACCTGTGTAACCTTTATGAGAACTTAAATGACGACGTAGTCTTTCTTTTAATTCCATTGAAGTATATCCAACATAATATTGGTCAATTAATTTCGAAAATAAAATATAAACATAAAACATAATTGATAGAAATAAAAAAAACCTTCTTGGTTCACAAGAAGGTTTTAGTCGGGCTGGCAGAGTTTATTCCGAATTCGGAAATTCGAACCTGCGGCCTTCCCGATTTTCAATCGGGACGCTATAACCGAGCTTATTTCGAAAATAATATATAAACATAATTGATAGAAATAAAAAAACCTTCTTGGTTCACAAGAAGGTTTTAGTTGGGGTGGCAGGATTCGAACCTGCGGCCTTCCCGATTTTCAATCGGGATGCTATAACCGAGCTTATTGCGAAAATAATATATAAACATAATTGATAGAAATAAAAAAAACCTTCTTGGTTCACAAGAAGGTTTTAGTCGGGGTGGCAGGATTCGAACCTGCGGCCTTCCCGATTTTCAATCGGGACGCTATAACCGAGCTTATTGCGAAAATAATATATAAACATAATTGATAGAAATAAAAAAAAACTTCTTGGTTCACAAGAAGGTTTTAGTCGGGGTGGCAGGATTCGAACCTGCGGCCTTCCCGATTTTCAATCGGGATGCTATAACCGAGCTTATTGCGAAAATAATATATAAACATAATTGATAGAAATAAAAAAAACCTTCTTGGTTCACAAGAAGGTTTTAGTCGGGGTGGCAGGATTCGAACCTGCGGCCTTCCCGATTTTCAATCGGGATGCTATAACCGAGCTTATTGCGAAAATAATATATAAACATAATTGATAGAAATAAAAAAAACCTTCTTGGTTCACAAGAAGGTTTTAGTCGGGGTGGCAGGATTCGAACCTGCGGCCTTCCCGATTTTCAATCGGGACGCTATAACCGAGCTTATTGCGAAAATAATATATAAACATAATTGATAGAAATAAAAAAAAACTTCTTGGTTCACAAGAAGGTTTTAGTCGGGGTGGCAGGATTCGAACCTGCGGCCTTCCCGATTTTCAATCGGGACGCTATAACCGAGCTTATTTCGAAAATAATATATAAACATAATTGATAGAAATAAAAAAACCTTCTTGGTTCACAAGAAGGTTTTAGTCGGGGTGGCACAGTTTATTCCGAATTCGGAAATTCGAACCTGCGGCCTTCCCGATTTTCAATCGGGACGCTATAACCGAGCTTATTTCGAAAATAATATATAAACATAATTGATAGAAATAAAAAAAACCTTCTTGGTTCACAAGAAGGTTTTAGTCGGGGTGGCAGGATTCGAACCTGCGGCCTCCTGCTCCCAAAGCAGGCGCGATAACCGAGCTACGCTACACCCCGTAACGCGGGTGCAAAGATACAACTCTTTTTTACTTTTGCAAACTATTCCTGAAAAATAATAATACAAATAAAATTGGATCAAATCCCTCCTTTTCACGCTCTCGTTAACCAATGAATCAATCATTAACAATTGTTAACAAATTAGATTTTTAGAAACCATAATAAATTGTATTTTTACCGTTCAAAATTTAGACAAAATAAATGGGCAAAATCATTGCGATTGCTAATCAAAAAGGAGGAGTTGGAAAAACAACAACGTCAGTGAATCTGGCAGCTTCCTTAGGAGTTTTAGAGAAAAAAGTTTTACTTATTGATGCTGACCCTCAAGCTAATGCAAGCTCAGGAGTTGGAATTGACGTAGAAAGTGTTGAAATTGGTACCTACCAAATTCTAGAACACAGCCATACGCCATCTGAAGCTATTATCACCTGTACTGCACCAAATGTAGACGTGATTCCAGCACATATCGACCTTGTTGCCATCGAAATTGAGTTGGTTGACAAAGAAAATAGAGAGTACATGCTTAAGAAAGCTTTGGAAAGCGTAAAAGACGATTATGATTTTATCATTATTGACTGTGCTCCTTCATTAGGTTTATTAACCTTAAATGCACTTACAGCAGCCGACTCAGTAATTATCCCAATTCAATGCGAGTATTTTGCATTAGAAGGTTTAGGAAAATTATTAAATACCATAAAAAGTATTCAAAAAATTCACAATCCAGATTTAGACATTGAAGGATTACTTTTAACAATGTACGATTCTAGATTGCGATTATCAAACCAAGTAGTTGAAGAGGTTCAAAAACACTTTAATGACATGGTTTTTGATACCATTATACAACGAAACGTAAAATTGAGTGAAGCACCAAGTTTTGGAGAAAGCATCATCAATTATGACGCAACTAGCAAAGGAGCCGTTAATTATTTGAGCCTTGCCGAAGAAGTAATAAAGAAAAACAGCAACTAATTTTATGGCCAAAGCAATAAAAAAACAAGCCTTAGGAAGAGGCTTATCTGCCTTATTAAAAGATCCAGAAAACGACATTTCATCAGCAACTGATAAAAACGCTGACAAAGTCGTTGGAAATATCATTGAGCTTGAAATTGATGCTATCGAAATCAATCCGTTTCAACCTAGAAGTAATTTTAACGAAGAAGCATTAAGAGAACTCGCCGTTTCGATTAAAGAATTAGGCGTTATTCAACCAATTACTGTTCGAAAATTAGAATTTAATAAATACCAATTAATCTCGGGAGAAAGACGTCTTCGTGCCTCTACTCTTGTGGGATTAACTACCATACCGGCCTACATTCGTATTGCAAATGACAATGAGTCATTGGTGATGGCACTGGTAGAAAACATACAACGTCATGATCTTGACCCTATTGAAATTGCGCTTTCGTACCAACGATTGATTGACGAAATTCAGTTAACCCAAGAGCAAATGAGCGATCGCGTAGGAAAAAAACGTTCTACAATTGCCAACTATTTGCGTCTTTTGAAATTAGACCCAATTATTCAGACCGGTATTCGTGATGGTTTCATCAGTATGGGACATGGTCGTGCGATTATTAATATCGAAGACCTTGATAAACAAACTGATATTTATCAAAAAATAGTAAGTCAAAATCTTTCGGTGCGTGACACAGAAGCTTTGGTGAAAAACTACCACGAAAGCTTAAAACCAAAACCTGCTGCAAAAGCAAAAACGTCTTCTTTCGAAATTGATGAAGACCACAAAAGAACTTTCAACAGGTATTTTGGCAATAAAGTAGATATCAAAGTAGCCGGAAATGGCAAAGGAAAAATCACAATTCCGTTTCAATCGGAAGACGATTTTAATCGCATTATGGAATTAATTAAAGGATAGTGAAGAATATATTTTCCATCGCACTCCTATTGTTCCTATTTGGCAGTTCCGTTGTTTTTGCTCAAGGAGGTACACCAGATCCGGTGATTACCAGCACGACCATAGTGAAATCGAATGATATTGATCCTTTGACACCAGCCAAAGCAGCCTTTTATTCAGCCATTTTACCTGGACTAGGACAAGCTTACAATAAAAAATATTGGAAAATCCCGTTGGTTTATGGAGCCATCGGAACCAGCTTGTATTTCTATTTGGATAGCCAAAAAAAATACACCTCTTTCCGTAATGCATACAAGCAACGACTCGAGGGATTTACCGATGACCAATACAGCTACCTAGACGACACCCGTTTAATTAGCGCCCAAAAATTTTACCAGCGCAACAGAGATTTATCAGCCTTGTTTGTCGTTGGTTTTTATGTACTCAACATTATTGACGCCAATGTAGACGCAGCTTTATTACAATTTAACGTAGATGACAACCTATCTTTCAAACCAGGTTTATACCAAAACGATTTGAATGCAAAAACAGGATTAGGACTTACGCTGAATTATAACTTTTAATATCACCAGAAAACACCATTGTTACTTTTGTGTTTTTAATTTATACCATAGAACAGATGAAAATTGCACTTTTAGGATACGGAAAAATGGGTCAAGTAATCGAAAGAATTGCTTTGGAAAGAGGACATGAAATCGTTTTGAAAAAAGACGAATTTAATACCTATGAAGGACTAGAAACTGCAGACGTTGCGATTGACTTTAGCGTACCAATGGCTGCCGTAGACAATATTTCACATTCTTTTCGTGCCAAAGTACCTGTAGTTTCTGGAACAACGGGTTGGCTAGAACATTATGACGAAATGATTGCTTTGTGCAAAGATCAAAATGGAGGTTTTATTTCAAGTTCTAACTTTAGTCTTGGTGTAAATATCTTTTTTGAGTTGAATAATTATTTAGCCAAAATGATGTCGACTCTAGACAGTTACAACGTGAGCATGGAAGAGATTCACCACATTCATAAACTTGATGCACCAAGTGGAACTGCAATATCATTGGCCAAAGGGGTGATCGAAAACAGCAACTACACCAAGTGGACACTTGATGAAGCGAAAGAAAACGAAATACATATTGAAGCCGTTCGTCTGGATGAAGTTCCTGGGACACATACTGTCAACTATAACTCAGATGTAGATAGTATCGAAATCAAACATACTGCTCACACACGTGAAGGATTTGCTTTTGGTGCGGTTGTTGCAGCAGAATGGCTTGCCGGAAAACAAGGCGTTTACACAATGAAAGACGTATTGAATATTAAATAACAGTTCTGAATTTTAGAGCCATGCTTTTCTTGCTCTAGCCACTTTAAAAAATTAATTATGACACTATTTCAATGGTTTGTGTTTTTTCTTTTTATACAAGTAGTGCACTTTGTAGCCACTTGGAAGATGTACGAAGCTGCAGGACACAACAAATGGGTAGCCGCTGTACCTGTTTACAACGCAATTGTTTTAATGAAGATTATAGGACGCCCTAGTTGGTGGACTGTTTTATTATTTATTCCAATCATCAACCTTATCATGTTTCCAGTAATCTGGGTCGAAACGTTACGCAGTTTCGGAAAACGCAGCACACTTGACAGCATACTTGCCATTGTTACCTGCGGATTATATGTAGGATATGTGAACTACACTGAGAAATTGGATTATATAAAAGATAGAAGTCTTCTTGCCGAAAACAAAACAGCCGATACCGTAAGTTCATTATTATTTGCCATTGTAGTAGCTACCATTGTACATACTTATTTTGTTCAACCTTATACAATCCCTACATCATCACTTGAAAAATCATTGCTAATCGGAGATTTCCTTTTTGTAAGCAAGGTAAATTATGGTGCTAGAGTACCAATGACAACAGTTGCCCTACCGATGGTGCATGATTCCATACCAGCAACCAAAAGAAAATCATACTTAGACTTCCCACAATTACCTTATATGAGGTTGCCAGGAATAGAGAAAGTAAACCGAACAGACATTGTCGTTTTTAACTGGCCTGTAGATACCGTGCATTACTTTTTTGAGCCAAAAGGTCGTCCAGGTGTAATCAAACCAGTTGACAAGGAATCCAATTACGTTAAAAGATGCGTAGGTGTACCGGGTGACAACCTTTCTATCAAAGATGGTATCGTTTACATTGACGGAAAAGTATTGGCCATGCCTGAAAGAGCCAAGCCACAATTTTCTTATGCCGTTGCAATTGATGGAAAAACTCCTATTGATTTCGAAAAATTACTAAGCGAATTAGACATTACAGATGGAGCTGGTTTCAGAGACGAACAATCCCGCGATACGGTGTATTTTAGAGCGCTTACCGAAGCTAGTGCTGCGGTTTTAAAAAACACTCCTGGTGTTACAGCCGTTAAGCAAGTTGTTGCTAGAGGAGTTGAAGAAGGTATTTTTCCTCATATTCATAAATGGAATAGAGATAACTTTGGTCCAATCTACATTCCGCAAGCAGGAAAAACAGTCCCTTTGACTTTGGAATCACTTCCTTTTTACGAACGCATCATCAAAACTTATGAGAAAAATGATGACGGTACCGCAAACGATCTTAAAGTAACTGGAAACGAAATTAGACTGAATGGTCAAGTGGTAACTACTTATACTTTTAAACAAGATTACTATTGGATGATGGGTGACAACCGCCACAACTCTGAAGACAGCCGTTATTGGGGATTTGTTCCTGCAGATCACATCGTAGGGAAACCTGTTTTCATCTGGATGAGTATCAAAGGAATTAATGAGGGTATCAAAAATTGGAGTATTCGTTGGGACCGTGTATTCACTACTGTTAGTGGAGAAGGACAACCACAATCCTACTTTAAATATTTCTTAGGCCTATTGGTTCTTTATTTTGTTGGTGAGTATTTTTATAAAAAAAGAAAAACTAACGACGATATCTAGAAAACATTTTGGGCTCCCGATTGCAATCGGGCCTTTACAAATTCTGGCTAGGTTGTGCTATTGCCACACCTAGCTGAGGGTTTTTCTGCCGACTCTTCTGTACAATATTCACGTATAACGTGCTAGTTTTCTAGAATTCAATACCGCATTTAAAATAATAAACATACCGTTTCCAGATGAATACGCTACTACTTCCCACTTATTTCCCTTCCATCAGTCATTTTTCGGCCATGATGCAGGCAGATAATCTTGTGTTTGAGGTAGAAGATAATTTTCAAAAACAAACCAACAGAAACCGTACCTATATTTATAGCCCAAACGGACTTCAGTTACTCAATATTCCTGTTAAACACTCAAAAGATAGTCGACAAAAAACCAAAGAAATCATTATCGATGGTGAATTTGATTGGCAAAAACAACACTTCAAATCCTTAGAAGCAGCATATAGAGGTTCCCCTTTTTTTGAATATTTTCAAGATGACATTGCTCCTTTTTTCGAAAAAAAACATAAATTTTTAATTGACCTAAATTTTGAAGTCCTTGATTTATTGACAAAGTGTTTGCGAATCAAACTGTCTTACACCACCACAACAGAATATTTTCATGAACTAGATGCTACAAAAAACAAAGATTTTCGTTTTCTAGCCAATGGTAAAAAAGATAGCTCTGCATTTGAACCGTACCAACAAGTTTTTGATGACAAATTTGGTTTTATAAATAATCTTAGCGTCTTAGATCTTCTTTTTAACGAAGGTAAATTTACCATCGATTACGTCAAAAATCAGCAGCTAATTCTTCCATAAATATCCATTTAGTATAAACATTGTGATAGGTACTATTTTTAAATCGTACTAGAAGTTCTAAATATTAGATAAGTAAGTGTGGTACGCTTCTAGCTTAATGACTTTTCAATTTATTTCCTTTAAAATACAAATTTTGAACCATGATTCAAATTGAAAAATTTACTACGGTAGACTTCCAGCGATTTATTGATTGGATTGAAAGTGAAGAAATGATGCTTCAATTTTGTGGGACGCTTTTCACCTATCCGGTCACGCATGAGCAACTAGCTGCGTATGTAAAGATAGAAAACACTCAAGCTTTTAAAATTACAAATACCCAAACGCAACTAGTCATTGGTCACGCAGAAATTTTTTGCGAAAAGCCAATTACCGCAAAACTTTGCCGTATCTTAATAGCAGATCCTATTGCACGAGGTCAAGGCCTAGGCAAAGCAATCATACAAAAACTAACTAATTATTGTTTAGAAACGCTTAAAGTAGACCAAATTGAACTCAATGTTTACGATTGGAATACTGCTGCAATACGATGTTATGAAAACTCAGGATTCAAAGTAAATCCGTCCAAAACAAGTACTACAATCTACAAAGACAGCGAGTGGACAGCTATCAATATGATTTTCGAAAAATAACATTCGAACCAATTAATCAAAAGCAATCTTAGCCATAATAGGATAATGATCGGAATTATCAAAATCTGAAAAATTTTCGAAAGCCTTTACTTGCATATTTTGATCTACAAAAATATAATCTATTCGAGCAGGATAATATTTGAATTTATATGTTTTTCCAAAGCCACTACCCGCTTCTTCAAAAGTATCTTTTAGGTTCCCCTTTATGTTTCTATACACATAAGAAAAAGCACTATTATTCATGTCACCACAAATGATTACGGGATATTTACATAGTCTTTTGTGCTCTTTTAAAATCTCTGCTTGGTCCTGCTGTTGCTTGAAAGCTTTACTAATTCTAAACAACATCATCTGCGACTTACCTTGATTCATGGCGTCAATGTTATCATTAATCTCATTCACATCTGGTGAGATTTTGATCGACTGCAGGTGCATGTTGTACACACGTATGATATCTTTTCCTTTCTTGATGTCAGCATAAATAACGTTGTTATTGGACTTTGGGAATACAATATTTCCTTGATCAATAATTGGGAATTTCGAAAAAATAGCTTGACCCGTTTTAATTTTGTCCCCCGTCATATAGATATATTTGTACGGATAGATTTTCAGGTCGATATTGGCTCCTTGAGAAAATTCTTGAATGCATAAAATATTTGGATTCTTTTCGTTTATAAAAGCTAAAATATCTTCTGGCACATCATCTTTATCTTGCCATTTAAAGAGATTAAGCAAACGTACATTGTAGCTCATCACCAAAAAGTCCTTCTCGTCTTCAGGATATTCTTTGGTAGAGAATTTATAGAATTTGGTGATAAAAGTAATCCCCATCAATAAGACAAGACCAGACAATACCATTCTTTTTTTGAACTGAATCATCCAAAACAAAAAGAACAGTGCGTTAGCCACAAAAAACGCAGGCATAAACAACGTTAACACCGAGAGAATTGGAAACATTCTTGGCGCTAAAAACGGCAAAATGTAAGCAACAAACGTGATTACTGTTAGTACTATATTTAAAAAAAAAGCTCCTCTATTGAACCACGAAAGTTTTTTCATATCATTATTTATTCGGTATGAAAACCTCTATATTATATTAAAAATAGGCAAATTATTGACAACCTCCTTATTTCCCTACTTTAAACAAAAATTCTTTCTCGTCCTTTGTCAAACTATCATAACCTGATTGACTAATTTTATCTAAGATTTCATCAATCTGTTGTTGCGATTTATCTTTGGTTACAACCCTAGCTGTGGGTTTTTCGACCGGTTTTGTATAATTTTTATGCACTTTCTTAAAAGGCGTTTTATTTGATTTTCGAAACAAATTAGAAAAAAAGTCAATCACTGCCGTTACAGGCATACTTAGATCGTAACCATTTTGAAGCATTTTGAAAAATACAAAACCAAAAAAGGCACCAGAAAGATGTGATATATGACCACCTGTATTCCCTAATCGAAATTGCATTAGGTCCATGATTAAAATAACGGCTGTGATGTGCCATAATTTAACATTACCTATCAACATCAATCGCACGTTCATAAGGGGTTGGTACGTTGTTGCCGCCACCAAAATAGCCATAATAGCCGCCGAAGCTCCAACAATACCCGAACTAACATTCAAAAAATAATAACTCCCTACAAACACGAATCCTGCAAAAATAGCAGAAAGAAAATACAATCCCAAAAATTGTTTTTGTGTAAAATAGGTTAAAAACAATTGACTCGAAAAGTTAAGGACCATCATGTTAAAGAACAAATGCAAGACACCATCATGAAAAAAGGCATAGGTCAAAAAAGTCCATGGCGCATACAAAAATGGCGTTGGATCAGTCTTTAATGCGATCCAAAAAGGAAAATCAAAATCACCTATTTGCGATTGATAAAATAAAATCAATGACACCAAAAAACAACCTACATTCCAGTAAATCAACTGATGCGCAATGCCCCCAATTTTGTATTGTAACTTTAAATCTTCTAATATGTTCATTTCTATTTTGAATTAATTCCTAAAAACTAGTTCCAACGATTTCCGTTAAATTGATTTTTCTTCCAGTACCACATAATCAAGAAGCCAAACAGAGCACCACCTACGTGAGCAAAATGGGCTATACCACCTCCGCCAGATCCTCCAAAAAGAGATTGGCCCGAAACTCCCATGTATAAATCAATTAAAACCAATCCAGGTACAAAATACTTTGCTTTGATTGGAATTGGTACAAACATCAGTGACAATTCTGCTTCAGGAAACATGAAAGCAAAAGCCACAATAACACCATAAATTGCTCCTGACGCACCTACCATAACCCCACCAAATGCACTTGTAAAATCGTTAAATTGCGTTACAGTCAGAATCTCTTTCCATTGTGTATTAATTTTTCCTTGGTTTAAAAGTGCTACTACATCTGCCTTATTAAAACCGTTCGCCGTTATAATATCTAAAGCTTCTTGGTAGTAATAGTAATTGATTGCAGTGTGCAATGCTGCGGCACCTAACCCACATGATATGTAGAAAAACAAAAACTTTTTACCTCCCCAGAAATGCTCTAAAGCAGAACCGAAAGAATACAAGGCAAACATATTGAAGAAGATATGCATCAATCCTCCATGCATGAACATGTGTGTAATTATCTGCCATCCTCTAAAATCTTGATTTTCGGGGAAAAACATAGCCAAAAATTTATAGGCGGGATCACCAACAATCGTTGTCCCAATAAAAAACAAGACATTGATTATTATTAATTGTTTTACTGTTTCAGTTACATTTCTCATACTGCAAATTTTTTATCTATATCTTCCACACGCATGGTGATGAAAGTTGGTTTTTGAAAAGGGGATACATTAGGATCTTTGCAAGCAAAGAGTCCGTTTACTAAATTTTCTTGTTCTTTGATTGTCAAAGAAGTTCCTGTTTTGACTGCCAAACTTCTGGCCATTGATTTGGCTATAGAATCGTTTTGACTAAAACTATTCTCTGGAATACCATCTTGAAGATCGCTCAACAATTGTTCCAATAAAATAGAAACCTCGCTTTCGACCACATTGACAGGAATTCCGTTGATTACCACGTGCTCCGCATACGAATCGTCAAATATGAACCCAGTATTCACCAAAGACAATTTTAGTTCTGCAATAAGCTCCATTTCTGTACTCGAAAAATACAGTTCTAATGGAAAAAGCAATTGTTGGCTAGAAGCTTGATTGACGGTCATATTGGTCAAAAACTGCTCATACAACACTCTTTGATGCGCTCGCTGCTGGTCGACGATTACCATACCCGATTTTATGGGCGAAACAATATATTTACGATGAATTTGATAGGTATTTTGTACCGTTTGCTCTACCTCTTGATCATTGAACAAAGACCCGGTAACCATTTCGTTTTCAAATTCGATTCCGCTTGTAGCTACAAATTCATCTTCTTTTTCTAGTCCAACATACAAACTTTCCCAATTGGCTGTCGAAGGAGGTTTTTTATAAGATGTGCTACTACCGCCTCCGTTATAACTTTTATTCTCTCTTTCATCAGAAAAAGGATTAAAGGTTCGATCGACCTGAATCGTTGGTGTTTCACCTTGCAAATCTTTAAAGCCATACGGCGTATCGAGATTAGCATCACGATCAAAATCCAAAACTGGAGCGATATTAAACTGACCTAAACTGTGCTTGATAGACGCTCTCAAAATAGCGTACATCGCATGCTCATCATCAAATTTAATTTCTGTTTTGGTAGGATGAATATTGATATCAATGGCACTTGGCGGCACATCGAGGTATAAAAAATAACTAGGTTGTGCCCCGTCTTTCAAAATTCCGTCATAGGCAGCCATAATTGCATGATGCAAATAGCCACTTTTTATAAAACGATCATTGACAAAGAAGAACTGCTCTCCCCTACCTTTTTTGGCAAATTCGGGCTTGCTGACAAAACCTTGAATGGTCACTATATCGGTAGTTTCTTGTACGGGTACCAATTTCTCATTGGTTTTACCCGCAAAAACATTGACCACTCGTTGCCTTAGCGTCGATATAGGCAAATTAAACATTTCGCTACCATTATGATAAAACGTAAAATGAATCGAAGGATGCGCCAAGGCAACACGCTGAAATTCATCTACAATATGACGGTATTCCACCGTATCTGACTTTAAAAAATTACGTCGAGCCGGAATATTAAAAAATAAATTCTTTACAGCAAACGATGTTCCTTTCGGCAAAACAGCTGCTTCTTGCGAGACAAACTTACTGCCTTCGATCACGATTTGGGTTCCTAACTCGTCTTGCTCTTGCTTGGTTTTCATCTCCATGTGCGCAATCGCAGCAATAGACGCAAGTGCCTCACCACGGAAACCTTTGGTTCCAAGTGCAAACAAATCTTCGGCCAATCGAATCTTGGACGTAGCGTGACGTTCAAAACACAAACGCGCGTCGGTGACACTCATTCCTTGCCCATTATCAATCACTTGCACCAATGCTTTTCCGGCATCTTTGATGATTAATTTGATATCTGTTGCTTTGGCGTCTACTGCGTTTTCCAACAATTCCTTTACTACTGAAGCCGGCCTTTGAACAACTTCTCCAGCGGCAATTTGGTTGGCAACATGATCAGGAAGCAATTGGATAATACTAGACATTGAAATTTATTTCGGATTTGTTGATTAAAAGGTCAAATTTAAGAAAATTAAGTGGGCTTATAGAAGATCCACTATCATAAATAAAACAAAAAACCTACACTGTAAATTATTACGGTATAGGTTTATTATTGAAATAGTTATAATTTTTTACTCCTCTATTTTCAGAGGCTCGTTATCTATTTGTAATTGTCCAGAAGACAACATTGCTGGCTTTTTGTATTCGTGTGCCAAAGAGGCTTGCTGACGAATATAAGCCATTTTGATTGCAGCAATAGCCGCTTCAGTACCTTTGTTTCCGTGAATACCTCCACTTCTATCAATAGATTGTTGCTGTGTATTATCTGTTAAAACGCAGAAAATAACCGGAATATCCGACTGTACATTCAAGTCTTTAATTCCTTGTGTCACACCCTCGCAAACAAAATCAAAGTGCTTGGTTTGTCCTTGAATCACGCAACCAATAGCGATCACAGCATCAACGTTTTGAGTTTGTAACATTTTTTTACTTCCGTAAACCAACTCAAAACTTCCTGGAACATTCCAACGAATGATATTTGCTTCTGGTACTTCGTTATCCAAAAAAGCTTCTAAAGCTCCTTTATACAAACCTTCTGTAATTTGCTCATTCCATTCTGATACCACTACGCCAAAACGAAAATCTTTCGCATTTGGTAGCGTACTTTTATCGTAAACAGATAAATTTCTATTTTCAGTTGCCATAATTACTCGTTCAAATTAAACAATTATTGTTATTGTGCCAATCCGATCAAAGCCTCTACTGAAGCTCCTTCTGGAGTGTTTTCGTAGTTCTCTTTAATATCTGTAAAGTATTTCAAAGCATCTTCTTTTTTACCCAAAGCCAAAGCTGTTTTTCCTGCTTTCAACAAGAAACGTGGTGTAGTGAAGTCGTTTTTATTAGATTCTGCCGCTTTTACATAAAAAGACAAAGCATCTTCTTGCTCATTTTTTTCTGCATGTGCATCTCCAATTGCACCTTTTGCCAAAGCACTCAAGATCATATCATCTGAGCTAAATTTGCTCAAATAGTCAATAGCTTCTGCATATTTACCTGTATTCAAGTAAGCGATACCTGCATAGTAGTTTGCTAAGTTTCCTGCATCTGTACCAGAATATTCATCAGCAATTTTTACAAATCCAAATTTACCTTCAGATCCGTTTAAGGCCAATTTGTAAAGTGAATCACTAGCAACTCCATTTGTTGCTTTTTCAAAATTTTGTTGCGCAACAAACATTTCGTTGGCAGCATCGTCTTGTTTAGGCTCTGCAATAAATTTTTGATACGCTAAATAACCAACAGTAACCAAAGCTACAGCACCAACAAAACCAATAATAATTTTTTGATTTTTGGCAACCCAGTCTTCCGTTTTAGAAGCTGTTTCATCTAATTTTGAAAAAACCTCAGCAGTAGTACTGTCTTTTTCATCAATGATTACGTCTTCAACAGCGTCTTTAACTTCTTTTTCTTTTGGTGTTTTATATCCTCTTTTATTATAGGTAGCCATTTCAATTAAATTTAGTGAACCGCAAAAATAAAATTTTTATTCAAACTCACGCAAAAAAATAAGCTTTTTATAATTAAATTAAAAAAACAAGCCCTTTATTTTCGGGAAACCGTAACAAACTTTGGCTCAACGATTGTTAATCCTGAGCAAAAAGAGATTTTATCAATAATTTTCGATAATTTGCACCCGCTTTTAAAATAGCAGTCAAAAACAGTAACCTCCTCACTATCAATTAGAATTCCCTCAGAATGTATTTAAAAAAGATTTCCCTTTTCAATTATAAAAATTTTTCTGAAGCTAATTTTGAGTTTGAAGGCAAGATTATTTGTTTTGTAGGTAAAAATGGCATCGGAAAAACAACTGTTTTGGACGCTATTTATCATTTAGCCTACGGAAAAAGCTATTTTAATCCTTTGGCAGTACAAAATATTAAACATGGAGAAGAATTCTTTGTGATTGATGCCGAATTTATAAAGGAGGATCGCACCGAGCAATTGGTTTGCAGTTTGAAAAAAGGCCAGAAAAAAGTATTAAAGCGAAACGGTAAAGCTTACGATAAATTCTCAGACCACATTGGTTTTATCCCTTTGGTGATTATTTCACCGGCAGATCGTGACCTTATTATTGAAGGAAGTGAAACCCGTCGTAAATTTATGGACAGTGTGATCTCGCAATTGGATAGTGATTATTTGAAACAACTAATTTTGTATCAAAAAACGATTGTACAGCGTAATGCCCTATTGAAATATTTTGCGCTCAATCATGTATTCGAAAAAGATACTTTGGCAATCTATAACGAGCAGTTGGATGGGTATAGCACTTACATTTTCGAAAAAAGGAAAGAATTTATTTCAGAATTTCTACCTATATTTAATGTCCACCACCAAGCTATTACTGGATCAGAAGAACAAGTGCAATTGGTGTACGAAAGTCATTTGCATGAGAGTGACCTACAAAGCCTGCTTGAAAAAAACATAAATAAAGATCGTGCCCTACAGTACACGAGTGTAGGTATACACAAAGACGATTTATTATTCGAAATTGACCATCACCCGATTAAGAAATTTGGTTCGCAAGGACAGCAAAAATCGTATTTGATTGCTTTGAAGCTTGCTCAGTTTGATTTTCTAAAAAAACAAAGCGGTGTCAAACCTGTATTACTCTTTGATGATATTTTTGATAAATTGGATGAAAGTCGTGTATCGAAAATTGTAGAAATGGTTAACAGTGATGCCTTTGGACAACTCTTTATCTCAGACACGCATCCGGAGCGTACAGAAGCTATTGTGAAATCAACACATCAATCCTATCAAATGTTTGAGCTAAAATAATTTCGAAAAGAAAACTTTTTAGTCTCCGTAATATTCTTCAATGATGGTTAAAACGCGATCTGCTTTAGACAATTTCAAAGCATAAATAGATCGGTAAGCATAATCTAGTAGTCTCTGAATTCTTGGACTGTCTTGATACTTTTTTCGAAGTTGGTACAATTTATAAGGTATCTCTAATTCAGATTTGCCATACGGCACACCGGTGAATTCTTGAATAGTTTCAAGTGAACTATATCCAAATTCTTTGGTTGGTTCAATCATTGTCCCTTCACCAAAATCGTTCCAAGTGATTAACTGAATAAATTCAACAGGGTACGAATTGCTTAGTGCCAATGTTTGCTCAAGTGTTTGGGTACCGTTTTGATCAATGGTCCAATCTTGGCTAGTATCTGGTCTCCAACCGCCTTCAAAATAATAGTCATTAAAACCAGGATATGCCCCTCCAATAGTTACAATATTCTTTAGCTTGGCATACTCATAATAACCGTTCAAAGTCTCTAGATGGTTGCGATCGATCCAACTGAATTCGCCATAAGCAGTATCACCTACACGGTCACTAGCTTTCCATAAGGTCATAAAGGTAGGTTTGAAACTAAGCCCAGACGCTATTAAATCCCAATCTGCTGGATCATCAATATAATTAGGACCAAATAGGAATACTAGTTTTTTGTTATTGGCTGTTAAATAATTTTTACTCGGAAAATAACGTTTAGAAATATACTGTAAATCGGCTGTTGCTGCGGCAATGCTTCCGCTAGAAACTCTTCTATCAGTCAAATACTGTGTTGTTTTATCTTCATACATGATCGAAAATTTCAAACCTACCTCTTCGACTTCAGAAATAAACGATTCGGTACTTTTTTTGATATTTTCAAAATCATGAACATTTCGGCTGCCGTACCAATCAAATATGACCCCGTCAATACCTGATAATTTCATTAAAAGAAGATGATATTCTTGCAAATCACTATCGTTTGATGAATAAGGCCCGATTAAGGGATAATAATGTGACGCAATTTGGCGGGTACCATCTTGGTTAAATAAATCTGGATTTCTGTTGGTCATGGTCCATTGCTGTCCCCAAAAACCATCATGCTCTTTACTGTAAAACCATGGCATATAGTGAACATAGACTTTTTTAGTGTTTTTCTTAGCAACCTGAACCGACATCATGGGTGCAGTTTCGGCTTCTGCTTCGGCATATACTTCATTTATCCTTTCTTCAATCGACTTAGTTTGGTCACTGTTTTGCTCTTGTTTATCATTTGCACAATTGGTAATGAAGAAAACTAGCATCAGCAAACTCAAAAATTGTAATTTTATTTTCATACTCCTTTTTGTAAAGTTCTGAAGTCCAACAATCTATCAGACTACCGCAATTTAACATTATAACCGATAAATTGCAATTTATAACGACTAAATACTTTTATTTTATATAAAAATAAATATAATCTTATTTAAAAATAAAACTTGTGATATGATTTTAAAACCAATAAAATAATTATAAATCCATGTAAGCTGATTTGTACTCCTAATAAATTACTTAATTTAGCACCAACTATAACTCAAAATAATATTATAAATGAAAATCAAAATCTTATTTTTCATATTCACCTCTGCCCTGTTTTTATCATGCAATGGACAAAATGCTCAAAATCAAAAAACTGTCGCAGCACAAGAATTTCAAAAAGAAATCGCAAATACCGAAAAACCACAACTTATTGATGTGCGAACGCCAGAAGAATTTGAAAGTGAACACCTTGTCAATGCCACCAATATAAATTGGACCGGAACTACTTTTGAAGCCGATGCTCAAAAATTAGACAAAACCAAACCCGTTTATGTCTATTGTAGAAGCGGTGGACGTAGTAAAAAAGCCTGCAGTAAACTAGCTGAACTTGGTTTCACGAATATCATTGAACTTGATGGTGGATTCCTGCAATGGAGTGCCGAAGGTCTAAAAAGCAATAAAAACTAAATCAATTAAGACGTACACTATTATGCTATCAACAGAGAGCCTTATATTTTTAGACGATTTAAAAACCAATAATAACAGGGAGTGGTTTCACGAAAACAAAAAGCGATATGAGCTGTTTAAAAAAGACTATCACAAACTTGTGGGTGCTTTTTTAGACGCTATGAAGCCGCTTGATCCTTCGTTGGAATTGCTAGAAATAAAAAACTGTACGTTTCGAATCAATCGCGATATTCGCTTTTCTAAGGATAAATCTCCTTACAAATCGCATATGGGTGTTTGGTTATCATCTGGAACCAAAGGCAACAACCGCGCGGGCTACTATGTACATATAGAACGTGGCGCGAGCTTTATTGCCGGTGGATTCTATGCGCCACTAGCCGATGATTTGAAAAAGGTGCGTAAGGAAATCGCCTTTTTTCATGAGGATCTTGAGGCTATTATCGAAAACAAAACCTTCAAAAAAGAGTTTGGTACTTTTGCTCGAAATGAAAAAAGCTGCCTTAAAAATCCACCGAGAGGTTATGACAAAGAGCACCCTGCCATTGAATTACTAAAACTAAAAAGTTTTGAAGTGATGCAAAAATTCGAAATCACTGAAATCACTGAAAAAGATTTCGTTTCGAAAATGAGTCAAAAACTGATTCTTTTAAAACCATTGAATGATTTCATGAACCGTGCTTTGACTGCAGACGAAGAGTTCTAATACCAATCCATGAAAAAAAGAAAAATACTTTTTTTGGGCGAAACCTACCGAGCCGACGCCATCACATGGAGAAAAGGCTTGGAAGAATTTGGGGATTTTGAACTGATGACTTGGGAGCTAAAAACACCCTCCAACTCGTTTTTTAATAGAATTGCACGCTTATTAGAATTTACAACTGCCCTATATCGCGTCAATAAAATTATTCGAAAAGAAAAACCTGATCTCGTTATCGCAGAACGCACTACGAGCTATGGTTTTTTGGCTACGGTTTCACAGGCTCCAATGGCCGTAATCGCGCAACAAGGTATCACTGATTTGTGGCCAATCCACTCGTTTACCTATCCGTTGAAGAAAGTATTACAACAGTATGCTTTCAAAAATGCAGTCCTTATCCACGCATGGGGATCAGTGATGTTACCCGCTATGATTACTGCCAAGGTCGATTTATCAAAAGTAATGGTGCTACCAAAAGGTATTGATGTAGCTGCATTTTATTCGAAATCAACTGTTTCATTTTCGAAAATAAAAGCAATTGTAACTCGATCCTTGACCAATGAATATCGACACGAAACCATCATAAAAGCATTTGGATTACTACACGATCAAGGACATGATTTTGAACTTACATTTGTAGGCGATGGATATGCATTGGAAGATCTAAAGCAACTAACAATTGACTTAAAAATCGATCAAAAGGTTCGTTTTTTGGGTCGAATGCCTTATAACGCACTACCTGCATTGCTACAACAGGCCAACTTTTACCTCAGCATGCCCAATACCGAGGGGGTTTCGGCTTCCTTGTTTGAAGCTATGGCAAGTGGTTGTTACCCAATTGTATCTGACATTGAAGGTAACCGCGAGTGGATTTCGCCTCAAATCAATGGTGCTTTGGTACCCGTTGATGATTATCAAGCGCTTGCCAATACGCTCATAACAACCTATAATGATCATTTGCATCGCATAAACGCTATTGCAATTAATCAACAAAAAGTAAAAGCGGTAGGAAACTATGCGACCAATATGACACTCATTGCTCAAAAATACCATGAGCTAATTGACAAAGCTCAAAAACTGTAACAAACTATGTGCGGCATCAACGGAATATTACATTTTCAAACTTCTAAGACAGTTGACCAAAGGATTCTGACGCAAATGCGCGATTCACTTGCGCATCGTGGTCCGGATGATAAGGGCATTTTTATAGCAAATACTATCGGACTTGGTCAAAGACGTCTTTCTATTATAGATACTTCTGCCGCGGGACACCAACCTTTTGTGTCTGATGACAAACGATATGTCATGGTCTTTAATGGCGAAATATACAATTACAAAGATTTCTACCCCGAATTGCAGGCGGATGGCTATACCTTAAAAACAAAATCGGACACAGAGGTTTTACTCCAGTTGTTTCGAAAAGAAGGCTTGAAGATGCTACCCAAGTTAAACGGAATGTTTGCCTTTGTAATTTGGGATACTGTTGAAAAAAAGCTAACGCTCGTACGGGATCGAATGGGTGTGAAACCTTTATATTATGCTTTTCATAATGAGAGTTTCTATTTCGCTTCAGAGCAAAAAGCATTGTTCACGGCTGGCATTCCCTTAAAAATAGATTCCGACGGTCTCGAAGAATATATTTTTAATCGTTTTGTAGCAGGCGAAAATACATTATACCAAAATATTAAAGAAGTATTACCTGGGCACGTCATGACTATTGCACAGTCAGGTAAAGTTACTCATGAAAAATGGTGGGACTTAACCACTGCCATTCAAAATCAACCTATAATTAAGGATCCCATTTCGTGGTTCAAAGAAACTTTTGATGACTCGGTACGCTTGCGCATGGTGAGTGACATACCTGTGGGTGTGCTGCTGAGCGGCGGTCTCGACTCATCATCAACACTTGCTTCTTTAAAATATCAGGACTTCAAAAACATCGAAACTTTTAATATTGGTTTCAAAGAAGCACAACACAATGAATCGCATTTGGCTAAAATGCTATCCGATCAATACGGGTACCATTTCAACACGATGCAAGTAGAGGATAATTCTTTGTTTGACAGTTTGATCGAAGCCACTTATTTTCAAGACGAACCCTTAATGCACCTCAACGAACCCCATTTGCTACGCATCTCGCAGTTGGCACATTCCAAGGTAAAAGTCTTGCTCTCGGGCGAAGGTGCGGACGAACTTATGGGTGGCTATGTACGCTACAAAGCACTCAAAAAACCATGGTTGCTGCAAATGATCAGTACCATTGGTCAAGCCGGATTGTTTAAAAACAACCCTCGATACGAAAAATTAATTCGCTACTCACAAATTACCAACCCGCAGGATTTAATTTCCTACAACGGCTCGAATATTTACCCAAAAGATATTGCCGCAACCTTTGGGATTAGCCAAGAACCTAAAAATGATTTTCGAAAAAAAATACTCAACGAGGCAGCGCTACTCTACCCTAATAGTCTGCAACGACAAGCGCTTTATTTCGATCAACATACCTATATGCAGTCCCTTTTAAATAGAAACGACCGCACAACGATGGGTGCTTCCATTGAATGCAGAGAACCTTTTTTGGATCAACGTCTCATTGCCGGCCTAGGATCTCTAGATGATAAATGGCTGTTTACTGGAAAAAAAGGCAAGTATATTTTAAAAACAGCTATGCAAGATCGATTGCCTCAAGAAATTCTCTTTTTCAAAAAAGTGGGACTCAGTACTCCTTGGAATACATATTTGTTGCAAACCCCGGCTTTTAAAGATGAAATGAATGATTTTGCAAAAAGTGATCTTTTTCGAATGCCGTATTTTGAACATATTGACAGTACCAAACTGATTCATAGCTTTCAACAAGGAGATAGCCGCTTATTGCCGTATATCATGCCGTTGTTTATGATGCATATTTGGTTAAAAAACTATACGACTCAATTTTAATCCTTATTTTTGGACCACTTTATTATTTATTTTATGGAATTACAGTCTGCTTTTTCGTTAAAAAACTTTAATACTTTTGGGATTGAAGCCCAAGCCAAACAATTTATAGCCGTGCATACGGTTGCCGAATTAAAAACAGTTTTGGTAGAAAACCCTAGCGAGAAAAAATTTATTTTGGGTGGAGGAAGCAATATGCTTTTGACACAAAACATAGAAGCACTCGTTATTCATATTGATCTAAAAGGTAAAAAAATAATTAAAGAAGACGACGATTTTGTTTGGGTCGAAAGTCAAGCAGGTGAAAACTGGCACGAATTTGTTCTCTGGACTATCGAGCAAGATTTTGGTGGACTAGAAAATATGTCACTTATACCTGGAAATGTAGGCACCACACCCGTACAAAACATTGGTGCGTATGGCGCTGAGATCAAAGATACTTTTGTTTCTTGTGATGCAGTAGCGATCGAAGATCAAGAGTGCAAAACATTTTTTAAGGACGAATGTGCTTTTGGCTACCGTGAAAGCGTTTTTAAAAATGAAGTTAAGGACCAATACATAATTACCTCTGTGGTTTTTAAATTGACCAAAAGAAACCACAAAATAAACATTTCTTACGGTGACATTGCAGGCGAATTGGCTAAAAACAACATCACCACTCCCACGCTAAAAGAGGTAAGCAATGCGGTAATTGCCATTCGAAAAAGTAAATTACCCGATCCAAAAGAATTAGGAAACAGCGGTAGCTTCTTTAAAAATCCAATTGTAAGTAAAAAAGATTTCGAACCAATTCATGCTAAATTTCCAGAAATGAAATTTTATGATATCTCAGAAACCGAAGTAAAAGTTCCTGCAGGCTGGTTAATCGAGCAAGCTGGCTTTAAAGGAAAACGCTTTGGTGACGCAGGTATACATAAGAATCAAGCATTGGTTTTGGTGAACTATGGTGGTGCAACCGGTCAAGAAATCTTGGCTGTATCGAGAGACATTCAACAAACTATCTTTAAGACCTTTGGCATTCAAATTGAAGCTGAAGTGAATGTCATTTAACTCGAAAATGATCAAAAAAATTTTATTTTAAAATTCAGACTATAACATTTAGTATTCCTAATTGTATTCATACCTTTGCACTCGATTTAAAATAACTTTATAAAATCCGATGCTTATACTATTACTTTACTTTTTCATCTTTATTGTTGTTGTTCAATTAGTGTATTATTTAGGCATTTTTAGCAATTTTGCTTTCGCGAAAGCGCAAAAAATAACACCAAAGAGAATTCCAGTTTCCGTTATTGTATGTGCAAAAAACGAAGAAGAAAATGCTCTTGCATTTGTGCCATTATTAGCTGAGCAGAACTATCCCGACTTTGAGATTGTATTAATCGACGATGCTTCTAGCGATAACACACTAGAGGTTTTTGAAGCTTTTGAAAAACAATACGAAAATGTGCGACTCGTAAAAGTACAAAACAACGAAGCTTTTTGGGGTAATAAAAAATATGCTTTGACACTCGGAATCAAGTCGGCAAAAAAAGACTATTTACTTTTTACTGATGCCGATTGCTACCCTACCTCAAAAGATTGGATTACTGCAATGACTTCGCAGTTTACCATGCACAAGACGATAGTTTTGGGCTATGGTGGATATGAAAAAATATCAAAATCATTTTTAAATAAAATTATCCGTTTTGAAACCGTACTTACGGCGGTGCAATATTTGTCTTGGGCAAAAGCAGGTCATCCGTATATGGGTGTAGGGCGTAACCTTGCCTACAAAAAGGAAGAATTTTTTAATGTAAACGGTTTTATCAATCATATTCAGATTCGTTCTGGAGATGATGATTTATTTATAAATGAAGCCGCACATTCAGAAAACACCACGATTGCTTATACGCCAGAGAGTTTTACTTATTCGAAACCGAAGACGACGTACAAAGAGTGGTTTATTCAAAAACGCAGACATGTATCGACTGCAAATCACTACAAAACGATTGACAAGATTCAGTTAGGTATTTTTTATAGCTCACAGTTTTTATTTTTCACAACCGCAATTATATTACTATCATGGCAGTTTCAATGGATGATTGTAGTAGGTTTGGTCGTTGCTAGGTACATTGCAGCTTGGACGATTGTTGGGTCTACTGCCAGAAAATTGAAAGAAAATGATATTAAATTTTGGTTCCCAGTGGTAGAATTAGCACTAATTTTGTTGCAAATGAATATCTTTATCCGAAATATTCTCTCAAAACCCGTGCATTGGAAATAAAAAAGCAAATAGACAAAGCAAAACTAGGCGACCAAACGGCCTTTACCTATCTATTGAATTTTTATTGGAATGAGGTCTATGGCTTCATGCTCAAACGTACCGAAAACGAAACTAATGCCGAGGATATCACTATCGAAACCTTTTCTAAAGCTTTTGATAAAATCGCTACCTATAATCCAGAATTTCAATTTAACACTTGGTTAATCAGTATTGCAAAAAATGTGCATATTGATTTGTTACGAAAAAACAAAGCAAGTCTTTTTGTAGAAATTACCGAGAAAGAAGACCAAAAAGCATACAATATTGCCGACACCACTCCATCTGCGGAGGATGAACTTATTACAGAACAAAATCTGTCGCAACTCTTGCGCTACATCAAGGAATTAAAACCTCATTACCAAGAGGTGATTCAGCTTCGTTACTTTCAAGAAATGAGTTACCAAGAAATCGCCACTACCATTGACGAACCTCTAAACAATGTGAAGGTAAAACTACTTCGAGCGAAAAAATTACTGGCAGAAATTATTAGGGATAAGAGGTAAGCTGTAATTATAAACAAAAAAAACAGCCAATATATTTTTGACTGTTTCTGTACTTTTATCCTTTCTGATATCTTTTTAGAACGTTACTACCTTACTCGCTCAGGGAAGTTTGTAATAATTCCAGACACCTTCATATCCTTCATATTTTTAATATCTAAAGAATCATTTACAGTCCATGGAATTACTTTGTATTTGTTTGCTTTCATAGTAAGTACATCCTCTTTGGTCAACGTTTTATAATAGGGATTTATAGCTTGAGCTTTAACCTCCTTCGCGTTTTTCAAAACTTGATCAATTGGCTCTTGGTAGGTTAATAAACCGATAGCTATAGAATTATTTAGCGCTCTCATTTTTACCAATTCACCTTTTCGAAAGCTTGAAATAAAAAAATCACTCTCTTTCCAACCTTTTCCTTTAAATTTTTCAATTATAGCATAGGTGTCACTTGCAGTATTCTCACCTTTCAATTCAATGTTGAGAACTGCTTTTCTATCGATAGCCAAAATAACTTCCTCTAAAGTTGGTATTTGATGTTTTCCTTCTATCAACACTTTTCGTAAGTCTACAAAATTGTAATCTTCAATCTTTCCTGTTCCATTTGTAATTCTTTCCATTGTATCATCATGAAATACCACAATTTCGCCAGTTTTGATTTTAAAAACATCTATCTCTAGCATATCAGCTTTCAACTCTATTCCTTTTTTTATCGATGCAATTGTATTCTCTGTTGCATGTCCCATCGCCCCTCGATGACCGCATACAATGAGATGATTGGAAGAACAATTAAAAAAAAACAACGCACATATACATGCTACTAGGATGTTACAAACTTTCATAAATAATTAATTAAATTAAGCCTTAAAAGTAGGTTTAACGATACATGCTTATGTTAAGAATTAATTATCTAAAGTGATTCGTACTTTAATAAATGACATTGTCATTAAGTAATTTAGTAGTGATTCTTAGTTTTTATTTAACAATCATATCCTTTATTTATTTTTAAAGTAACATATGATTTTTTGTAAGTTGATTTCTTTGCTTCTGAAAAACAACAACAATTTATGAAACAATTACACCTACATTTATTGACTATTTTTTTAGTCTTTTTTACTTGTTCCAATAGTATAGGACAAACAACTCAAGCTTCTATTACAGGAATTGTGCTTGGTACTAATTCAGAACCGATTAAAAATGCCAAAGTCTTAATCAAAAATCAATCAACTGGTTTTAACATTAGTACTTTGTCTAATTTTAATGGAATATTTACCTTTAAAGAACTACCGCTTGGTGGTCCTTACACCGTAAGTGTAGATGCAGCTCCATTTGGTGAGCAACAACGTTCAGGTTACTCACTAAACCAAGGAGACGTCATCAATATTGAAATAGAAATGCAAAGTCAAACTCAAAATTTGGAAGTTGTAGAAATAGTTGGCCGCGGTTTGAAAAACAAAACAGCAAATCTAGGTGGAGCAACTGCTGTGAGCTCAAAACTTATAAATGCATTACCCGTGAATGGTCGTAATTTTACAAGTCTAATGGATTTATCCCCCCTAAGCAGTGGCGGTACTATCTCTGGACAACTTGCCTCGTCTACAAACTATACCCTAGATGGTATGAATGCAAAAAACCCAACCTCAGCAGGATCCACGACTAGCCGTAGCGGTGCACCTTATTCTATTTCAATTGAAGCTGTTCGAGAATTCAAGGTAGTTACAAATCAATACGACGTAGCCTATGGTCGAAGTGGTGGAGGAACCGTTAGTGCTGTTACAAAATCAGGAACAAATGATCTTAGCGGAAGCATGTTCGTATACAATCGCGCAGATTGGCTTTCTAGTGGATACGATATTAGAGGTAACAGACGTAAAAATAATTTTTCTACAACACAATACGGCTTTACTTTGGGAGGACCAATTATCAAAGATAAACTACACTTTTTTGTAGCATGGGATCACCAAAATGATTCTCGACCACTTATTATTGCTGACGTACAATCTAAAGCAGATGAACTTCGATTTAATATCACTGGAGAAACATTGGATAATTTTGTGACTATAGCTAGAAATAAATACGGAGTATCAAGCTTACCGCAGTATGGAACCTTTGATAAAAAAAGAAATTCTGATGCAGCATTTGCACGTTTGGACTGGCAAATAAATGATTCTAATTTATTGACTGTTCGTAATAACTTTACGTACGATAATAATAAATTAGGACTGCAAGACAATACTACTATCAATCTGTATGAATCTTATGGCAATGACTTAAATCTAGACAATAGTCTTTTGGCTTCTTTAAGAACAAAGGTTAACAGTAGATTTACCAATGAATTGAAGCTACAACACTTACATACCTACCAAGATAGTAGTCCTGGTGATCAATTACCATCTTACAATATCCCTAGAGCCATAGTTGAAAATGTATCATCTACTATTGATGGAGCTGTAAAAACTACCAACATCGAAATTGGAGGTCATCGATTTGCACAGGAAAAATTCACAAATAACGTTTTTCAAATTATTGACAACTTATATTTTAATACCGACAAAGTTAAATATACATTTGGAATTGACCTGATGCAGACAAATTCTAAATCATTGTATGGAAGCGAAGTAAATGGACGTTTCCATTTTAATAGTGTAGCAAATTTTGATAATTTGACGCCATACAGATATTACAGAGAAGTACCTTTGGTAAACGATCCAACTGTTGTATCTAATATTTTGAACGCTGGAATTTACGGACAACTGCAAACAAAAATTGCAACAGGACTAGATATGACATTGGGTTTACGCTTTGACTATTCAAAATATCCAACTGCAACATTTAACAAATTGGTTTTTGATGAACTAAACATTCGTACAGATAATGAGCTACAATCGGCTATCATTCAACCAAGAATACAATTCACTTGGGATGTAAAGGAAAATCACAAAAATTATTTACGTTTTGGAGGTGGTATATTTGCATCTGACTTAAATAACTATGCCATCATCAATAATTTATATTTTGATGGAAATCATACAGCAACAGTTGATGTCCGCGCTCCCAACATTCCCGTTCCTAACTTTTCAGACTACAGAAATAATTATGCTAGCATCCCAACACTAGATGCTTTTCAATTGCCTACTATAAATTATACCGGAACCAATACAAAAGTCCCAGTGGTTTACAAATCAAACATCTCTTTTTCTCATTTCTTCACTGATAAATTTAGAGCTGGAATTGCAGGATACGCAACTTTAGCACGAAATAACTATACGTATGTAGACCGTAACATGGTTAATACACCTTTTTTCACATTGGCCAACGAAGATAATCGTGGTGTATACGTACCAGCAAGCACAATACCAGCAAACGGAGCTGGAGATTGGCTTCAAGGAAGAATTAGTAATAAAATAGGTAGAGTTCTAGAATTAGTTAGTGAAGGGAAAGTGAATCAATTTGCCATGGTTGTAGACGCTACATATCGCTATTTTAAAGAGGGTGAAATCTCTTTTAGCTATACATTAAATGATACAAAAGATAACACATCCTATAACGGAAATGTTGCAAATACAGCAACACTAGTCCTGCCTGTAAAAGACAACCCTAGAGATTTAAGTAAAATGAGTTATTCTGATAATCAATTCAGGCATAAAGTTGTTCTTTATGGAACACTACCAACATTTTACGGATTTAATGTAGGTATCCGCTATTCTGGTATTGGAGGCACACGCTACAGCTTACTTTCTGGAGGAAATACCAATGGAGATTTTGTTTCTGCATCAAATGATTTAGCTTATATATTTGATAAAAACAGTCCAAACACACCGCAAAATATTAAGACAGGACTACAAACCATTCTAGATAACCCAAACGCTAGTCAAAGTATTAAGGACTATATCAATAAATATTCTGGGAAAATAGCAGAACGAAACGGGGGAATAAATAATTTCTACGGAATTGTAGACGTACGAATCAGCAAAAAAATTACATTAAGCAAAAAGCAATTTTTAGAATTTACTACTGATATTTTTAATGTAGCAAACTTACTGAAAAAAGAATGGGGAGTTAATAAATCATTAGGTACGCAATCACTTTACGCCTTAGGTACTCCTGCTGCTGGTACAACTGCTGCAATACCTGGATTCGACAGTTCAAAACAGCAATATAATTATAGAGTAAACAACTCTGGACTACCTTCTCTTTCAGGAAACCCTTTTCAAATCCAAATTGGGTTAAAGTATGCTTTTTAACTAATTTCAATTATCTAACTTCAATAGACGCATCTATCCAATAGTATGAGTCTATTTTTATTTCATCTACCTTTTAACATAATACCTAAATTATTCTTATCTTTTTTTGATAACCTAAACAATATTTTTCTTAATAATGCGTTAAAAAATAAAAGCACCTGCCTATGACTTGATTCTTACTTAACCATTAATACCAAAATGAATTATGTCAAAATCAAGTATCTACGAATCAAACTGGATTAATCTAGTATTCGAAAACAGAAACAAAGAGTACGGAGCGTTCCAACTACGCCAAGAAAGTGCAAAAACATCATTTATGGCTTTATTGATCAGTATTTCAATTTGTGCGCTAGTATTTGCTGTGCCAAAAGTTTTGCAAAGTTTTGATCTCCTACTAAATGATCCTGTAGAAATAGCACCGCCAACTATTGACCGCCCGATCATCCCCGTGCGCTTTACACCGCCACCAACGGAGGTACAACCTGAAGCAAAAGCAATCGTACCAAAGGTAAAACCACAGGTAGTTACAGAGAAAATAGTCGCCAAAAGTCTCGCGCATCCCATTGTTGTTCAAGCCGATCTCGCTACTGCTGATGTTCCAAAAACAGACCTTATTCCGACGTCATCAATAGATCCTAATGCAATTATTGGCGACAAACCAACAATATACAAAGGAGCAACTACCCCAGAGGCCACAGGAACTACTACGTCACCTGGTTATGGAGACAAAATTGCTACAACAGCAGCTCTAGACAAACTTCCTGCTTTTCCTGGTGGAATCGAAAAATTCTACAATTATGTAGGTCGTACTTTTGAAACTCCAGAAATTAATGAGGAAAAAATGGTACGCATTATGGTTTATTTTGTTGTAGAAAAAGATGGATCGATGACCGATATTCAAGTAAAAAACAATCCTGGATACGGCCTAGATAAGGAAGCCATTCGAGTATTGAAATCATTAAAAACAAAATGGACTCCCGGAATAATTAATAAAGAACCCGTTCGTACTGCGTACAGTATGCCTATTTCTGTTCAAATGTATTAATGTTGGCTCTTTGATATAAAAACAGTATTTAACTGAATACAAAACAATTAAGCTGATTTATAGATTTAAATCAATTCGAAAACATGAATTCTCCCTTAAACAGCATCAAACAGATGCTGTTTTTTTTTAACATATCTCTAGGAAACCAAGCCAAAGTTAAACAGCCTTTTTAAATCAAGTTTCATTATCTTTGTAGCCTCAAAAATATGATATGGAAACTGTTTTAGATACGACTGCACCTGTTGCAAAACCAAAATGGCTTAAAGTAAAATTACCAATAGGAAAAAAATATACTGAACTTCGTGGTTTGGTTGATAAATATAGCTTGAACACGATTTGTACCTCTGGAAGCTGCCCGAATATGGGTGAATGCTGGGGAGAAGGTACTGCCACTTTTATGATTCTTGGAAATACTTGCACGCGTTCGTGCGGGTTTTGCGGTGTAAAAACTGGTCGTCCTGAAACTGTAGATTGGGATGAACCTGAAAAAGTAGCGGGATCAATCAAAATCATGAATATCAAGCATGCTGTAATTACAAGTGTGGATCGTGATGATTTGAAAGATGGAGGATCTATTATTTGGATCGAAACCGTTAAGGCTATTCGCAGAATGAACCCAAACACAACACTAGAGACTTTGATTCCGGACTTTCAAGGAATTGAACGTAATATTGATCGAATTGTTGAAGCGAATCCAGAAGTGGTTTCACACAACATGGAAACCGTACGCCGCTTGACTCGCGAAGTACGTATCCAAGCCAAATATGACCGTAGTCTTGAAGTTTTACGTTATTTAAAAGAAAAAGGAATTAATAGAACTAAATCTGGAATCATGTTGGGTCTGGGTGAACAAGAAGAAGAAGTTTACCAAACTATGAGAGACCTACGCGATGCCAATGTCGATGTTGTTACTATTGGTCAATATTTGCAACCAAGTAAAAAACATTTGCCTGTAAAAGAGTTTATCACGCCAGAACAGTTTGCAAAATACGAACAATACGGTTTGGAATTAGGTTTCCGTCATGTTGAAAGTGGCCCACTAGTTCGTTCTTCTTACAAGGCACAAAAACACATTTTATAAAAAAATTAGGGATAGCAAAATAGGCACTTCTTAATTTATACATATAGAAATCTGTTTTGACCAAAATTTCAACAATATATCTCGAGGTTTACCGTATTTTTACATGCATTAAGCCTCGAATTTTAAACTTACTTCTTTGAAAACAAGAATTGCTATAAATGGTTTTGGACGTATTGGCCGAAACCTATTTCGCCTTTTACTCAATCATCCAAGCATCGAAGTTATCGCAATTAATGATATTGCCGATACCAAAACGATGGCGCATTTATTAAAGTATGATAGCATTCACGGTGTTTTACCTAGTAAAGTAACCGCTGATGAAACAGGCTTTTTTGTAGATGACACTCATTATTTATTTTTTCATGAGCGAACGATTTCTAATTTAGATTGGAAAAGTCTGGAGCTTGATTATGTTATTGAATCTACCGGAAAATATAAAACCTTTGACGACATTAATGCTCATATATTGGCTGGAGCCAAAAAAGTGATTCTTTCTGCTCCTGCAGAAGTAGAAAACATAAAGACGGTAGTATTAGGAGTTAACGAACATATCCTTGATGGAACGGAAACTATTATATCTAACGCAAGTTGTACTACCAATAATGCGGCTCCTATGATCAAAGTGATTGAGGAACTTTGCGGTATTGAGCAAGCGTACATTACTACTATACACTCCTACACAACAGACCAAAGTTTGCATGACCAACCGCATCGAGATTTGCGACGCGCACGTGGTGCTAGTCAGTCCATTGTACCTACAACTACGGGGGCAGCCAAAGCGTTGACCAAAATTTTCCCAGAACTTGACAACAAACTTGGAGGTTGCGGTATTCGCGTACCTGTACCAGATGGCTCTTTGACTGATATTACTTTTAATGTAAAACGTAAAGTAAGCATCGAAGAAATTAACCAAGCTTTTGAAAAAGCAGCACAAACAAACCTAAAAGGAATTTTGGATTATACTGAGGACCCAATCGTTTCAGTTGATATCTTAGGAAACCCTCATTCGTGTTTGTTTGATGCACAACTGACCTCTGTGATCGAAAAGATGGTCAAAGTGGTGGGTTGGTATGATAACGAAATTGGCTATTCTTCTCGCATAATTGATTTAATTTTGTTCACTTCAAAATAATTCGCTTTTTCAGGTAGCAAAGTTTTTTTTCTAATATAACTTTCTGCTTTCGACAATAAAAAAGGCTTTAGCTGAAATTCAATATGAATTTCGACTAAAGCCTTTCTTTTTATTTAAGCTCGTTTTATAGTGCTACTTGTTTATACTAAGGCTTCATTTCTTTTGTGTTTTTCATGAATGCCTACAACAAAGAGATCTAGTTTACTGCTGGCAAAAAACTAAAGTTTTTTGCATAATACAACATTTGTTCAGCAAACGTTTTTGGTTGAATCACTTCAATAGAAAGTATTTCGCCTTTTGCATCTACTTTTGGTGTCAAAAATGGATTTACAAAACCGCTGTATGGCGCAGACGGAAATTGTTTGTTACGCTCAATAACTTCAGCATGTATTTTTTGATCCACTTTCACTCCGTAGTTTTCGACCAAAGATTTAGCAGCCTCATAATCTCCTTCAGACTTAATACGTTGTACCTCTTTCAATAATTGTCCAAATAAGTCATGTAGTTTTTCATAATCTGTAATATTGATATAAGTCTTACCATTGCGAACCACTTTCTCAATCACATTCTCATTTTTCCCTTTTTCAAATACCCAAGCACTCACCCATTGGCGATTGCGCATGTGTGCTTCTTCAATACTTTCGCCCAACTTAATTCTGATCAACTGCGACAAAAGTCCATTTCGAATATAAGCATCATAAGACTCCATACCTACTTTTTGCCAATCATCAACCAGTCCTAATTCTTGAATTTTTGGATTGTACAAATAATACAAAGCCACTAGATCTGCACGTCCTTCCTCCATTGTAGAAGCGTAACTCTTTAAAGTTTCTTTTGGTGTTCCAACACCTTCATTGATTTTACCCGATGCGTGTCCTACTACTTCATGCAGCGCTGTATGCAACTTATCCCCCATTTCGCCATATTTCTTGGCTCTCTCAAGTTCTTCACTATCATTTACAAATTCTTCCAATCTACCTTTTCCAGCAGATTTTCCATAAGCATCAACAAGGTTTCCTAACGATACTGATTTTGATCCGTAAGTAGCACGAATCCAATCTGCATTGGGAAGATTGACCCCAATTGGCGTACTTGGAGATGCATCTCCCGCTTCACCCGCAACGATAACCGTTTTATAAGATACCCCAACAACATTTTTCTTTTTGTGTGATGGCGTTAAAGGTGAATTATCCTCAAACCATTGTGCGTTTTTAGACAAAACTTCCATTTTTTTAGACATATCGAAATCCTTAATTTGCACTACCGTTTCATAAGAACCTCTGTAACCCACTGGATCGTTGTATACTTCTATAAATCCGTTGATGTAGTCAATATTTCCCTCTGTAGCTTGTAACCACGCAATATTGTAATCGTCCCAAGTTTTCAAACTACCAGTCGTATAATACTGAATCAATAATCCTAAGGCATCTGCTTGCTTCGTGTTTTCGGCAACGCTTTTAGCTTTTTGCAACCAAAAGATAATTTTATCTATCGCTGCACCGTACATTCCGCCACTTTTCCAAACTTTCTCTTCTAATTGGCCTTTACTATTTCGAACCAATTTCGAATTTAAACCAAATGAATACGGCTTAGCAGCATCAGGACTTTTTTTCTGAGCATAGAAATCTTCTACCTCCTTATGTGTAATTCCATTTCCGTAAAAATTAATTGCAGAACCTTCTACTAATCCTTTAGCCTCATCAAGATTCACTTTTTTGTTGTCTTGATCATTAAAAAGAATTGCTACAATTTTGGGTTCTAACACCGTTTTGGTACTCTTACATAAAGACGCAAAATAGGCTGGTGAAAAATCAGGCTTAATTTTATCATTCGAATAATGATGGTGGATTCCATTTGAAAACCATACTCTTTTTAGGTAGATCTCAAAATTATTCCAATCGCTAGCAGTTTTATCTCCTTTATAGTTAAGGTAAATATTTTCTAGAGCTTTTCTAATTTTTAGATTGTACTTATAATTTTGATCCCACATAATGTCACGGCCTGATGTACCCGCTTGTGTGAGATAATAAACCAATTTTTGTTCTTTTAAAGTCAAATTTTCCCAACCTGGAATTTGATACCTTAAAACCTTAATATCTGAAAATTGCTCTACTTGAAAATCAAATGAATTTTCTTTGTTTTCCTTTTTACTAGCAACATCTTGAGCGGTACCCACCAAAGACGCAAAAAAAGTTAGCGCAAGGCTAGCATTATAATAAAACTTCATACGTGTTTTTTGTTAAAATTATAACACAAATATAAACATAAGTTGACAGTTATAAAAGTTATGGGTCATTGTTTACTAGATTGGCTTGATACTTGATTTCGATCTAAAACAAATCAGTTCCCAAAACATCAAAAAGGCGCTACAAAAGGGCGTATTAAGAGATTTTTGTCCGCTTAGGCAATCAGTATAAATAAAATATATAACTTTACATCTCAAACCAATCCGAACATTATGCGCATTTTAAAATATATATTTTTACTATTGCTATTGAGCCTTGTAGCCTTGTCTATCTTTATAGCAACACAAAAAGGAGCATTCGATATAGAAAGAAGCAAAGTGATTAACTCCTCACAATCATCTGTTTACAACTATGTAAACGAGTATAGAAACTGGGAAGATTTTGGATCGTGGGCAGAGGAAGACCCTGAGATGAAGTTTGTATATGCCGATAAAACCTCAGGTCCAGGAGCTTCATTCTCATGGGAAGGAAAAGATGGTAATGGAGATCTGAAAACATTATTTGCGAAAGAAAACGATAGTATTTCTCAAAAAATGGTATTTAATGGTAACTCATCTGATGTTTCATGGAAATTTAAAGATACTATTGGCGGAACAAAAGTAACATGGAGAACCAAAGGACAAATGAGTTTTATGTTCAAAATCTATTCTGCATTAATGGGAGGACCAGACGCTTTAATAGGTAAAATGTATGAAAAAAGCTTGAGCAATCTAGACAAAGCATTGGATTACGAAATAAACACCTATGCTGTTGCTGACAATGGCGTGGTAAAACGACCTACCATCTATTACTTATCACAATCATTTACTTCTGAAATTTCAAAAGTTATCAAGAACAGCAAAATTGTAGTTCCGAAAATTACTAGTTTTTGCGAAGAAAACAGCATTACAACGGCAGGAAAACCATTTGTAATTTATCATACTTATGATGTTATAAAAAATATTGCAAAAGTATCAATCTGTGTTCCTATACAAAGTGAAATCTTCATAAGCCCAGGAAGTGACATGATATCAGGAAAATTAGTTGTTGGTCAAGCGGTGAAAGCAACATTAACGGGTGATTATTCACATACAGGAAAAGCATTTGAGAAAGCGGTTGCCTTTGTCAATAAAAACCAACTGAAGGTAGACCCTACGATTTCGCACATTGAAGTATTTGCTACTAGCAAAGAAGATGTAAAAAACCCTTCGAAATGGGTGACAGAAACCTACATTCCATTATTTCAAGTATACGTTGCTCCACCTACACCTGTGGCTACTAGTACAGCTGCTGATGTTGAAGCAGTACCTGATCATGAAATGACAGAGACTGATACACCTATAACAGAAAAAAGAACGTACTACAAACCAAAACCTGTGGTAAAACAAGAGCCTATTAAAGTACACCCAATACAAAGTTCGGCAGCGGTGATCAAAAAAATAGAGACAAAAAAGATAGAGATTAAAAAACCACAACCTGCAAAAGTTGTAGAACCAGAAGACAAAGGAGAGGATTCTGAATTTTAATTTCACTACTATTTTCTACCCATAACCGAACCCGAACCATTTTGCTCGAAGAAAAAGAATTTATTGAACGATTGTTACATCCTAAAACGCAAAATGAAGCGTTTCGAAAACTCTTGTTTGATTATCAAAAACCACTATACAGCCACATACGAAACATTGTTTTGAATCACGATGATGCAGATGATGTGCTGCAAAATACATTTGTCAAAGTTTTTCAGCATCTTAAAAATTTTAAAGGCGAAAGCAAACTTTTTTCTTGGATGTATCGTATTGCAACCAATGAGGCACTTACTTTTTTAAATCAGAAAGCTAAAAAAAGCGGTATAAGTTCGGTGGAATTACAAAACAAAGCGATAGATAATTTAAAATCAGACAGTTATTTTGATGGTGACGAAATTCAGTTAAAATTACAGCAAGCTATTGCTACCTTACCCGAGAAACAACAATTAGTTTTTAAAATGAAGTATTTTGAGGAATTAAAATACGAACAAATATCAGATATTTTAGGAACCTCAGTAGGAGGATTAAAAGCATCCTACCATCACGCAGTAAAAAAAATTGAAGCTTTTGTTACCAAAAATTAAACCTTTGACCATAACAATAGTCTAACTACTATCATGAAAGAATTTAAACTAGATTCCAGCCCAAAAATAAGTTCAGGTTTTAAGACACCTGACAATTATTTTGAAAAATTTTCAGAAAAAGTCCTTGTACCTGCTCCTGAGAACGACGTAAAAATAATCGCTATTTTTAAAAAGAAAAAGAGTGTGATTTTTATGGTTGCCGCTATTTTTATAATTGCTTTGTTATTACCTCAATTATTTTCAACAGCGACTAAAACAGCCGAAGTAGATGATAGTTCCATCGAAACCTATCTTAGCTACCAGTCAAATGTGACGCAATATGACATTATCAATCTTTTGGATGAGCAGGATATTGATGCTTTGAAAGAAGAAGTTGCCATTGAAAGTGAAAACCACATCAATTAAAACTACAAACTAGCTAACACTACTATTATTATGAAGTTAAAAAAAATATTCTTATTCTTACTCCTTGTCAACTTTATTGGGTTTGCTCAAGATAGTATGGTTGAGAAAAAAAATCAGATTAAAGCCTTAAAAACTAGTTTTTTTACCTCAGAACTGAGCCTAACATCATCAGAGGCAAGCCGTTTTTGGCCCATATACAACGCCTATGATGACAAACAATTTGAAATTAGACACCAAAAAGTAAGAACTTACCGCAACTCCATGAAGAATAACCTTTTGGATAAAATGAGCGAAAAAGATGCTACAGATTTACTACGTCAAATTGAAAGTACCGACGAAGAAATCTACCTTTTGCGCAAAAATCTCATCACCAATTTAAAAAGGTTCTTGCCGAAAGTAAAAATCATCAAACTAAAAAAAGCAGAGGAAGATTTTAATCGAAAATTACTGCAACAATACAAAGACAAAAATTCTAAAAATTAGTAGAATTTAAATCTTAAATAAAAACACCTATTTCATATCTGATCAGATATTGAGTTAGGTGTTTTTTATTTCAATAAAGCTAGTGAGGAATTTACTTCAGTAGCCAATAGTAATTCTTGGCATAGTAATTGGATATTTAGTTGTAAGAAACATTAAAACTTCCGATTATGAAAACTAAACTACTTATAGCGAGCTTACTTACTTCTCTTTTTGCTTTGCAAATGCAAGCACAATACGGAAGTGTAAATGCAATGAATAACGAAATAAGCGATAACCTAGACCTTAGAGCTGTAGCATCACTTTTTGGAGATTCGAGAAATCTTCAGGATTTCGAGCAAAAACTCAACGATCCTAAAATTCAGATTTCGAATCTAGATCTAAACAATGACGATCAAGTGGACTATTTAAGAGTGATTGAAACTGTAGATAGAAATACGCATTTAATTATTATTCAATCTGTGTTGGATCGTGATGTATATCAAGACGTAGCAACAATTGATGTTGAAAGAGATCAAAACAACCGAGTACAAGTACAATTTGTTGGTAACGAATATATTTATGGATCAAATTACATATACGAACCAGTATATTATAGTTCTCCGCTAATTTACGCTTCGTTTTATGTAACCAACTATAGACCTTATATTTCTAATTGTTATTGGAACTCATACCCTAGTTATTATGCTGCTTGGAGTCCATTTCCAAGTTACAGGTACCGATCAAACATTCAAATATCTATTAACTTAAGAAACAGTTATAACTATGTAAATGTAAGACGTAGTACTTATGCACCGGTTTTATATCGTTCGAATAGATCAAATTACTACGAACGTATGCATCCAAATTATAACTTCTCTAGTCGCAATTCAGCAATGACGAACCGATATGATTTGGATCAAAGAAGAAGCAGTAGTTATTCCTCTAGAAACAACAATTACTCTTCTAGATCAAGTAGAAGCAACTCGTCTACATCAAATGAACGTCGTTACTCTAACAACACTGGATATTCTTCAAGACAATCTGCACCACAAAAAACAGAGACATCAAGAAATTATTCTAATAACAGATCAAGTTCAACAAGAGAAAATTCGCCGCAAAGAACAGCTACATCAAGAGATTATGCGCAGAACCGAGTAAGTTCAACAACTGAAGCTACTCCACAAAGATCATCTAGAGACTATACTCAAAGAAGCTCAAGCACAACAATTGAAGCTGCTCCACGAAGAACATCGAGAGATTATTCTCAAAGAAGTTCAAGTTCAACAACTGAAGCTACTCCACAAAGAACATCAAGAGATTATTCGCAAAGAAGTTCAAGTTCAGCTAATGAAGCTAGAACCCAATCTAGCCCAAGCTCTAGAAGTTATTCGCAAAATCAATCGAGTAGCACTAGAGAACCTAGAGTGCAATCGAGTTCAAGTAGATCATCCGAAGCTAGATCGAGTTCGCCAACAAGAAGCGCAACTGAACGATCTGGAAATAGCGGAAGAAGTTCATCATCGAACTCCAATGAAAACAGAAGAACTTAATACGTTCTGATAATAGCCCGAAAGCACAGTTTAACAGACTGTGCTTTTTTTGTACATTTTTTATAAAATTTAAATCTAATATATTTAAAAAGAGTAAATTTGAAGTGTTTTTTAAAAATACTACATGAGCACATCGCACAAAGATTTACATTCTAAATTAACTTTAGGGGGTTTATTGATAACATTAGGAATCATCTACGGAGATATTGGTACTTCACCATTATATGTAATGAAAGCAATCCTAGGAGAACACACCATTAATATTGACGTTGTACTTGGAGGTATTTCCGCTGTTTTTTGGACATTAACACTTCAAACCACCGTCAAATACGTACTCATTACACTTAGCGCAGACAATCATGGTGAAGGAGGAATATTTGCACTCTACGCTTTGGTCAAGAAGACAAAAATAAAATGGCTTATTGTTCCCGCTATTATTGGAGGTAGTGCATTACTTGCAGACGGAATAATCACCCCTCCTATCTCAGTATCTTCAGCTGTTGAAGGGATTAAGACTTTCTATCCTAACATTAATACGGTACCCATTGTAATTGGTATTTTATTTGTTTTGTTTACCATTCAGCAATTTGGAACAAAATTAGTTGGAAAGTTTTTTGCTCCAATGATGCTAATTTGGTTTAGCATGCTTGCAACACTAGGAGTTATTCAAATAATAAAACAGCCCGAAGTCTTTAGAGCAATTAACCCCTATTACGCCTATCATTTATTAAAAATTCATCCTGAAGGTTTTTTTGTACTTGGACTTGTTTTCCTATGTACAACAGGTGCAGAAGCATTGTACTCAGACATGGGTCACTGCGGACGTAAGAACATACGTGTGAGTTGGATCTTTGTAAAAATAGCTTTATTACTTAATTATTTCGGACAAGGAGCCTACTTAATTCAGCACGAAGGACAAACTTTAGAAACTCTTGGTGGTAAAAATGGTAATCCGTTCTATCTCATCATGGCTGACTGGTTTCAACCTTTCGGAATTGTAATTGCAACATTAGCTGCTGTAATCGCCTCTCAAGCCTTAATCACTGGTTCATTCACGTTGATAAACGAAGCGATGCGATTGAATTTTTGGCCAAAAGTTAAAATCAAATACCCTACAGAATTAAAAGGGCAATTGTATATCCCATCTATCAACTGGTTACTATTTTTTGGTTGTGTAGGTATCGTAATCCATTTTGAAGAGTCTAGCAATATGGAGCACGCTTATGGATTGGCTATTATCTTGTGTATGATTATGACAACTATTTTACTAAACTTCTACCTTATTATGAAGCGAGTAAAATTGTATTTCATGGTACCGTTAATTACATTTTACTTGCTAATTGAGCTTAGCTTTCTTGCGGCCAACGTTACCAAATTTGCAGACGGTGGATATGTTACGTTGCTTATTGCCTTAGTCTTAATTTCGATCATGACTACTTGGTATCTTGCCAAAAAAATCAACAAGAGCTACACCAAAATTGTAAAAATAGCCGATTACAAAAAAGTACTAACAGAGTTAAGTGTTGACTTAACGATTCCAAAATACGCAACACATTTGGTTTACATGACCAATGCGAATCGCTCTGACGAAATAGAAGAGAAAGTAATGTACTCTATTTTACAAAAAAGACCAAAAAGAGCAGATATCTATTGGTTTGTTCACGTAAACATTCTTACTGAACCTTATAAATCGGAATACCGTGTAACTGAAATACTAAAAGATGATTTGTATCGAATTGATTTCAACTTAGGATTCAGAGAACCTACAAAAATCAACCTTATGTTTAAGGAAGTTATCAAAGACATGGTAAAAAAAGGAGAAGTTGACATAACAAGTCGTTATGAATCTCTAAATAAAAACAACATCATTGGTGATTTTAAATTTGTATTATCTGAAAAATTCTTATCCAATGACAGTGATTTACTATGGTTCGAAAAGATCGTAATGAATTCTTATTTCTTAATCAAAAAATTAAGCTTATCAGAAGAAAGTGCTTTTGGACTTGATAGTAGTTCTGTTAAAATTGAAAAGTTTCCAATGGTTCTTCATGCTCCCGAGACTATCGGTTTGACCCGCGTAGAATAAAACATAACACAAACAATCTCAACACCGTTCTAATAAAACGGTGTTTTTTTTTGATCTAAAAGAATAATTTCATTTTCGTTAATTTAAAATTAAACTTTCAAATCAATTAATAGTACCTTTGCAGCTCAATTATTCAAAATGAGATTACACAGAAATTTAGTTTACACCACAATTGATTCTCTAAATGCCATATTTAATGAAGGAGAATATGCTGATAAAGTGGTTGCAAGAGCTTTAAAAAAAGACAAACGTTGGGGAAGTTCGGATAGAAAATTCGTTGCCGAAACCATATACGAAGTCGTACGTTGGAAAAGACTGTACGCAGAAGTTGCCGAGGTAAAAGAACCTTTTGATCGCGATAATTTATGGAGAATGTTCTCTGTATGGGCGGTTTTAAGAGGATACCCAATTCCTGATTGGCGCCAACTTGAAGGTACACCAGAAAGAAAAATAAAAGGCCGTTTTGACGAATTGTCAAAAACACGTGCCATCAAAGAATCTATTCCTGATTGGATGGATGAATTGTGTGTTAAAGAATTAGGCGAAGAAGTTTGGGCTAAAGAAATCACAGCTCAAAATCAACCAGCCAAAGTTATCCTTAGGACTAACACATTAAAAACTACAAAGGAAAACCTTAGAGCCGTTTTGATGGATTTAGACATTGAAACAGATCCTTTAGAAGGCCAACCTGAAGCATTAGTTTTAAAAGAAAGAGCCAATGTCTTTATGACTGACGCTTTCAAACAAGGTTTCTTTGAAGTACAAGATGCCAATTCTCAATTGGTAGCTGCATATCTTGATGTAAAACCAGGAATGAGAGTAGTAGATACTTGCGCAGGTGCAGGAGGAAAGACGTTGCACATTGCTGCCTTGATGGAAAACAAAGGACAATTGATTGCAATGGATTTGTACGAAAGCAAATTAAAACAATTAAAACTTCGCGCAAAGCGTGATGGTGCGTTCAATATCGAATACCGTATTATTGACAGTACCAAAATCATTAAACGTTTGCACGAAAAAGCAGACCGTGTTTTGATTGATGCGCCATGTAGTGGTTTAGGTGTTTTAAAAAGAAACCCAGATGCGAAATGGAAACTGCAACCAGAATTCATTGATAACATTCGCAAGATTCAATCAGAAGTTTTGGAGAGTTATTCAAAAATTGTAAAACCAGGTGGAAAATTAGTTTATGCTACTTGCTCTATCCTACCGTCTGAAAACCAAGAACAAGTAGCACGTTTTTTATCAACTGAAATTGGAAAACAATTTGCACTTATAAAAGACCACAAAATTTTAGCTTCAGATTCAGGTTTTGATGGATTTTACATGGCTCAAATGGAAAGAAAGCAATAAGCAAAAATCAAAGTTCAAAAATCAATTTCAATTTCAAAAAATCAATTGAATTGACGATAAAAAAAAGCTCCGATTTCAATACGAAATCGGAGCTTTTTGCTTTTAACATATTCTATTAATTTCGATTGAAATTTTATTTATTTTTTCTCCACACCAATTAGTATTGCAATTGTTTTTTTTTAATTTTTGAAGTTGAATTTTGAAATTGAATTTTGATTTTTGACTTTTGCTTTAGTCGTTCATCGAAATCAAGAACTCTTCATTATTTCTAGTTTTTCTAAAACGATCGTTGATAAAACTCATTGCCTCAACAGGATTCATATCAGCAAGGTATTTACGCATGATCCACATTCTTTGCAAGGTGTTTTCATCCAACAATAAATCATCACGTCTTGTACTAGATGAAGTTAAATCAATCGCCGGGAAGATACGCTTGTTTGCAATTTTACGATCCAATTGCAATTCCATATTTCCTGTACCTTTGAACTCTTCAAAAATCACCTCATCCATTTTGGATCCAGTTTCAGTTAAAGCAGTAGCAATTATACTCAAAGAACCACCATTTTCTACATTACGAGCAGCACCAAAGAAACGTTTTGGTTTTTGTAATGCATTTGCATCAACACCACCACTCAATACTTTTCCAGAGGCCGGTTGCACGGTATTGTAGGCACGAGCCAAACGTGTAATTGAGTCTAGTAAAATAACAACATCATGACCACACTCTACCAAACGTTTCGCTTTCTCCAAAACAATGTTTGCAATTTTCACGTGTTCTTGTGGCTCTCTATCAAAAGTAGAAGCAATTACCTCACCACGTACGCTACGTTGCATATCCGTCACCTCTTCAGGACGTTCGTCAATTAGTAAAACGATCAAATATACTTCGGGATGATTGGCTGCAATTGCATTTGCTATTTCTTTCAACAACATCGTCTTACCTGTTTTAGGTTGCGCTACGATCATACCACGCTGTCCTTTTCCAATTGGAGAAAACAAATCGATAATACGGGTTGAAATAGTACTTTGTCTTTCAGCTAATTTAAATTTTTCAGATGGAAAAACAGGCGTTAAATGTTCAAATGATACTCTATCACGCACAACTTGAGGATCATGCCCATTGATTTTAAGTACACGAACTAGAGGGAAAAATTTCTCTCCTTCTTTTGGAGGTCGCACCACTCCTTTTACGGTATCACCCGTTTTCAAACCAAATAATCTAATTTGTGACGTTGACAAATAAATATCATCTGGTGATGCTAAATAATTATAATCTGAAGAGCGAAGAAAACCATAACCATCAGGCATCATTTCCAAAACTCCTTCACTTTCAATAATACCATCAAATTCAAAATCAGCATCTCTAAAGTTGTTTTTCTTACTTTTAAAATTCGGATTTTGGTTTTGATTCGGATTTTGATTCGGATTTTGATTCGGATTTTGCTTGTTTACCTGATTTGGATTCACCTTTTTTACAGGAGCAACAGGTTCTTTTACCTCAGTCGGTTCAGCATCTGCACCCTCCTCTTTAACCATTGCGGGAGCAGTTTCTTTTTCTTTTTTACTAGCAATTTTCTTTTCGTAAGCCGATTTGCTAAATTTAACGATTTTAGGCGTTTTAGCAGGCGCTTCTTCTTCTTTCGAACTTTCTTCTACCGTTGCACTCGCTTCAGGAACATCCTCGTTTGAGATTGCGTCTTCAACAACTGCTTCCATAACTCTTTTGCTAATCACTGGTTTAGCAGCACCTTTAGCTATAGGAGTCTTTTTTACAGGTACAATTCGAGCTCTTTTCGGTTTATCGTCCTCATTTCCTGCTTCAGATTTTACTTCTGTAGCTGGCGCAGCATCTTGTACCGTAAAGGTTTGTTGTTCTAAAATAAGACCAATTAACGTTTCTTTTTTTACACCGTTAAATTTTATTGTCTTAGCCGCTTTTGCGATCTCTTGAAGCTCAGCAAGCTTCATCTGTTTTAATGCAGAAATTTCAAACATGAATGTTCTTTGAATTTAATTAATTGGGAAATACTGAAAAGAAAAAGTAGTATTTTTTAACTCGAATAGACCGCAGTATGAAGTGCTTACGGTATTGTTATGCAATAATACGAATAAAATTTAATGATACAATAGTATTTTTAAAAAAGAAAATATATTTTTGTAAAACAAACAGCGCATTTTAAATGATACAAAGAATACAATCTATATACTTGTTTTTTGCTTTTGTTACAACAGCAATCCTACCATTTCTATTCCCGTTATGGACAATAAACGACAAAGACTTCTTCTTTATGCAAGATCAAGTGTATGTAGTTTTATTTGGATTAAGTACAACCTTAAGCATCGTTAGTATCATTTCGTTCAAGAACAGAAAAAATCAATTTGTGATAGGCAGATTGAACATAATATTAAATTTAATTTTATTAGGATTGTTTGTATATCGTTCGCTAAACGTATCTGGAGAAGCTGAAATAGTTTCTGAGAAAGGTATTGGAATGTTTCTTCCGATTGTGACTATCGTGTTATTAGTTTTAGCTAATAAGGCCATCAAAAAGGACGAAGATCTCGTAAAATCAGTGGACAGATTGAGGTAATCCTATAAACTTAGTTTATTAGTGCGAAGAGAACCCGAATTTTATATTCGGGTTTTTTTGTGGCCAAAAGTAAGAGACTTCTTTTTTATCCTAGAATTTGTTTACATGAGGCAAACAAAATGCTAAATGAATTACCCATACAAAATTTTTCTTTACTATTTTTTTACTAAATTTGAAGATTCATCATTTAATCCAATGAAAGAAAAAATACGAATTCATCTTGCCGACGACCATCATGTACTTATTGATGGCATGAAAACACTACTCAATACCGTTGCAAATTTTGATGTAGTTGGCTTATCTCTAGATGGAAGTACTCTTTATGATGAAGTACGAAACAACAAAAGCCATGTACTTATATTAGACATAAGCATGCCTACAAAAGACGGACTAGAAGTGTTAAAGGAATTCCACCAAAAAGGATTCCCTTGCAAAGTCATCATCCTATCTAGTTATGATGATCTAAAAATCATTCGAGAAGTAATGCGCCTAGGAGCTTCTGGGTACTTAACCAAACAATGTGCCGGCGAGAATATTGTAGAAGCCATCCATTCTGTTTCCAATGGTGAAGAATATTTTTGTAATGTAGTACGCGAAAAGATTTTCAAAACGGCAACACAAAACATTCCGCAACTGGCAAAATCCAAAACTGCAATCAATTCTTTATTGACTGAGCGTGAGATTGAAGTTATTAAATTAATCGCCTTAGAATATAGTGGTAAAGAGATTAGCGAGCAATTGTACATAAGCACCAACACGGTTGAGACTCACAGAAAGAACATTATCAAAAAACTAAAGGCAAAAAACACAATCAGTATTGTGAAATTTGCAATTAAAAATAACTTGATTACGGCTTAATCAGTATTCTCAACTTGGTATGAAAGCAATGCGCTACTTCCTTTTATTGCTGCTGTTTATTTTTCATTCGACAAACAGCACTACCTACTCTCAAACTACAAAACCTACCAAAGAGCATACCTTAGAACTTGTACGACAATCTACCCGCTTGATGCTTGCTGATAAAAACGAAGAATCGTTAATCATGGCCAGAAAAGCATTAGAATATTCGATACTAATCAACAACAACGAACTAATTGCGAATAGCTACAATACTATTGCAGCTAACTTTGATGAAATAACCGAATTTGAAAAAGCATTTTTTTATTATAAAAAAGGCCTATTCTATGCCGAAAAAACCAATAATGATAAATTAAAAAACTGGCTCAACAACAACATTGGGAACATCTATTGTTTTGACAAAAAAGAGTACAGCAAAGGAATCGCCTACTACAAAAAATCCTTAATTTATAGCGCAAAAGCCAAAGACACCACCCAACTTGTGTTTACAAAACTAAATATTACCTGGGCTTATTTTGATATTGGCGCATTTGACAAAGGACTTCCTTACTTACAATACATCAACAAATACCATCCAAAATTCGGAAATGAATTAACTGAAGTAGCGATAAACATGCTTAACGGAATGTATTCTTCATACGTAAATGACAATGCAAAAGCAGAAGCGTATTTCAAGAAAGGTATTGAAGTTGGGCAAAGCGGGGACGAAAAATCAGATCTTTCATTCACTCATTTGGAGTACTCAAAATTTTTATCCAAAAACAAAGAATTTGAAAAAGCATACCAAAACCTAAAAATCTACAACAAACTCACCACCGAATTAAACGACGAAGAAAAGCTGAAAAAAGCAAATTTAGTGGGTATCAATCTCCAAATAGACGAGTACAAGAGGGAGATTGATAACATAGAGTCAAAATACAAAACCAAGGAGCAGTCGTTGCTTGACGAGCAAACCAAAAACAAACGCCTTAGCGTCATCATTATTTCTACCTTATTAATTTTTATCATCCTCTTTTATTTTTTCTTTCAAAATAACAAGTTGAAACAAAAAAACAGCATAAAAGATATTCAAAGTACCATTCAGCTGAACATCATCAATGCAAACATCAACGGTCAAGAATTTGAACGAAAAAAAATCGCTTCTTTTTTACATGACAACATTAGTGCTTTACTTTCCTCTGCAGACATGCATTTGAGTGTACTAAATGCCAAAAGTGAAACAAAATCAGAGGAATTAATCAAGACCAAAAGCATTCTTCGAGATGCGCACGACAAAATTAGAGATCTATCGCATGAACTTTTGCCTTCTCTTTTGGCTCGTTTTGGATTGTATTTTGCCTTACATGATCTATGCGAAAAAAACTCCAATTCAAGTATTCACTTTGAATACATTTGCATTGAGGAGAACACAAAGAGATACCACGAAGACTTCGAACTCAAAATGTATTTTATCATTACCGAATTACTCAACAATATTATCAAGCACAGTAATGCTACTCATGCCAAACTAAAATTGGCCGAAATAGAAAACATTTTATACATCCACATCACAGACAACGGACAAGGTTTTGACACCAAAAAATTCATGATTATCGAAGGATTTGGTCTCAATCAAATTCGTGCTCGAATTAAAAATATGCACGGAAAAATCTCCATCAATTCTGCTATGGATTCTGGAACTTCTATTTCGATAAAAGCCCCTATCACCTTCAAATAATCAAGAAGAACGTTTACCAATTTCAATGACTTCCAAATCCTTGATTTTATCACCATCAATTACAAATCGTAGCATAGTTCTCATTTGATGGAAACCGCTTATACCACAGGCACCTGGATTCATGTGCAATAAATTGAGCTTTTGATCAAATTGTACTTTCAATATGTGCGAATGCCCACAAATAAATAATTTTGGAGGATTTGCAGTTAATTCCGCTCGAATATTTGGGTTGTATTTACCTGGATAACCACCAATATGCGTCATCCACACAGACACACCTTCGCACATAAAGCGGTCGTGCAAGGGGAATTCTAAACGTGCCTCTGCCGAATCGATATTTCCGTAAATAGCACGCAACGGCTTGTGTTTCTTAATGGTATCGGTCACCATCAAATCACCAATATCGCCGGCATGCCAAATCTCATCAGCCTGCGCCACGTATTTCAAAATGGTATCATCAATATGACTGTGCGTATCTGAGAGCAGTAAAATCTTCTTCATTTTCTAATTTAAAAAACCAAAGATACAAAGTTAGTCCCATTCAAAATAATACTTTGGGCGTGCCTGCAATAGAAAAAGGGGCTCCACTATTATTGCGCTTACAAAGCCCCTTTCTCTTTTGCAGTCGTGTCATCCGTGCTACTTTGGTAGCTAGCTCCTACCACTCACGCAAGCTTCAAATGTCGCTATAAAAACAACACTACAATTTCCAACGGTAAGATTAAAATTAACAATTACCCAATTATTTGTAGTTGACAACTTTTGAAAAAATCAACAAAATAGTACCATTAAACATCCATTTACCAACCAAATCTTTCCAATCACAGCTCCTTATTCATGAATTTTTAACCTTTTCACAACACAAAAACTTTGTACCTTTGAGGCTTTAGAAATTTGCGATACCACAATCTTGAGATATTTTATAAAATTAGCATACAACGGAACATCCTACCATGGTTGGCAATACCAACCCAATGTAGCATCAGTACAAGAAACCCTCAACAAAGCACTGTCGGTTCTACTAAACAAAGAGACAAATGTTATGGGCGCTGGTCGCACAGACACAGGTGTACATGCACGCGAAATGTTTGCTCACTTTGACCATGACAGCCTCATTGATATTCCGAAATTAGTTCATAAACTCAACTCTTTTTTACCCGCTGATATCGCTATTTACGATCTTATCCCCGTAGCAGACGATGCACATTGCCGTTTTGACGCTACAAAGAGAACGTACCAATACCATATCAACACCCAAAAAGATGTTTTTTTACCAGAGAAAAGTTGGTTTCTAAAACAAAAACTAGACCTAGATCTTATGAATCAGGCGTCTAAACTGTTATTCAATCATGTCAATTTTCAATGCTTCTCAAAGGTCAACACAGACGTAAATACTTTTGATTGCACAATTTTTGAAGCAGAATGGCAACAAAACGGCACGCATTTGATTTTCACAATATCGGCAAACCGTTTCCTAAGAAATATGGTGCGCGCTATTGTAGGTACATTGGTCAACGTGGGCATGCACAAAATCACATTAACCGATTTTGAAACAATCATCAAAAGCAAAAGCAGAGACAAAGCTGGCACCTCAGTACCCGCGCATGGATTGTACCTGACCAAAATAGAATATCCGTATTTGAAATAAAATAACGGAGCACAAAATAAAAACTAACGTTTTAAGGATTTTAACAAAAAATGAAAGCAAAAGCATTCGACATACGATTATTTAAAAGAATTTTAGAATACACAAAACCGTACAAAATGCGTTTTAATGGAGTAGTTATTTTTGCTATTTCACTATCCATTTTTGCAGCGCTACGCCCTTATTTATTAAAACAAACAGTTGACGGATACATCCAAACAGAAGATTCTCATGGCTTATTGGGATATATTGCTTTGATGGGAATCGTGTTGCTATTGGAAGTTTTTTCACAATTTTACTTTGTATACTGGGCCAACTGGCTAGGTCAAGACATTGTAAAAGACATTCGAATCAAACTCTTCAAGCATATTTTGAGTTTTAGAATGAAATATTTTGATCTCGTACCGGTTGGACAATTGGTTACACGATCCGTTTCTGACATCGAAGCAATAGCACGAATCTTTAGTCAAGGTCTTTTTATGATCATCAGTGATTTGATGAAGATGGTTGTTGTATTGGGCTTTATGCTGTACATGAACTGGAAACTTACCTGGATTGTAATTATAGCCATGCCTATTTTGGTCTTTTTTACTCGAATTTTTCAGCGCAAGATGCAAGTTGCTTTTGAGGAAGTACGTACCGAAATTTCGAACATGAATACCTTTGTGCAAGAGCGCGTTACAGGAATAAAAATTGTACAACTCTTTAATCGAGAAGCAATTGAATCAGAAAAATTTAAAGGAATCAACAACAAGCACAAAACGGCATGGATAAAAACGATACTTTATAACTCCATATTTTTTCCGATTGCTGATATAATTTCATCTTTGGCCTTAGGTTTTGTCGTTTTGTATGGCGGAATCAAAATACTAAACGGAGACCATTTTACAACTTTTGGTGACTTATTTTCGTACACAATGTTCATCGGAATGTTGTTTAACCCTTTGCGACAAATTGCAGATAAATTTAATGAGATGCAACTTGGTATGATTGCAGCCAATCGCGTTTTTGAAATTTTGGATACCCAAGATCAAATTCAGGATACGGGTAAGAAAGTAGCGCCTGTTTTTGAAGGAGCTATTTCGTTTAAAAATGTTCATTTTGGCTATATCGAAAATGAGGAAGTCATCAAAGGCATAGATTTAACTGTAAATGCAGGAGATACAGTTGCTATCGTAGGCTCAACGGGTGCAGGAAAATCAACAATTATTAATTTGCTTAATCGATTTTACGAAATCAATAGTGGAACGATTTGCATTGATAATGAAAACATTGAAGAATACACCTTGGATTCTCTTCGTAAACAAATTGGAGTAGTTTTGCAAGATGTGTTTTTGTTTGCAGATACAATTTACAATAACATTACCTTAAATAGTTCTGCAATCACGAGAGATCAAGTGTACGAAGCAGCCAAAGAAATTGGAGTTCATGAATTTATCATGAGTTTACCTGATGGCTATGATTTTGATGTTAAGGAGCGTGGCGTAATGCTATCTTCTGGACAACGCCAACTTATTGCCTTTTTGCGTGCGTATGTGAGCAATCCTAGTATTTTAATTTTGGACGAAGCCACCTCCTCAGTCGATACTTATTCTGAGGAATTGATCCAGAAAGCTACTGAAACCATAACCAAAGGTAGAACTTCTATTGTAATAGCACACCGATTGGCAACGATTGTAAATGCTGATAAAATTGTAGTTATGGACCAAGGACTAATTGTAGAGCAAGGAACACATACAGAATTGATTAATAAAGAGAGTGGATATTACAAAAACTTATACGAATCTCAATTCAATAACAACTTAACCCAAAACTAAGTAAGTAAGTTGTACATGCTCAATACTTTTTCATCCGTTAATGGTTTTGAGACAAATGAAATCACTTTGTCAAACTGAAGTGCTTTGGTTTTATCAAATTCAAACACCGATGATGTTAACATTATAATTCGACTTTTATTGCAATTGAATCCATACTTATAATATTCTTCCAAAAAGTCAAAACCACTCATTATTGGCATATTAATATCCAACAAAATCAACTCAGGAAAATCGTTCTCCAATCCATAGAGATAATCTAAGGCCAATTGACCAGAGGTTTTAATGTCCACTAGTTCGCACAATTTCAAATTTTTGATAATTTTTGAATTGACAAAATTAGTGATTGGATCATCGTCTATTAGAAGTACTTTTTTTATCATTTTAAATTTTTTAATTTAATAATAAATTCTGTCCCTACACCTTCTTCACTTACCACACTTATAGAATGCCCCATGCGCTCAAGCTGTGCTTTAACGATGTACAGTCCAATTCCTTTGCCTTCAATTTCACCATCTGTATCAAATCGTTTGTAAAGTTTAAAGATAGCATTCCCATGCTTCGTCATGTCCATTCCTCTACCATTATCTTTAAAACTGATAACTATAAAGTCATCCACTTGTAGGGACGTAATATCTATCACAAGGGATCTAGAAGGATCTTTGTATTTTACAGCATTGGTCATCATGTTTTGAACAATACTTTTGATTATGGATCGAATGTAAACAATCTCGGTCACTTGCAAATTGACATTGACTTTCCCATTGGCAAGATCTAAAATAGCCTGCAGTGCTTCTTGCGTCTGTTCAACTTCTTTTACAAGATTAATTTTAAAAGGCTCTTCTAATTCGTCTTTTGTTATCGTTATCAGTTTGATTAGATCGTCTAACGTTTCATTCAATCTTGTTGTGCTTTGTTTTATTTTATCGAATATAAAAGCATCTTCCTCTGTTAGATTATCACCCTCAAACAAACTCGTTAATCCAATTAAGTTGGTTAGCGGCGCACGTAAATCGTGAGTAGCCAAATAGGCAAATTGTTTTAACTCGTTGTTTACTTTTTCCAGATCATTTTTGGCGATTTGCAATTCGGTAATATCAACCGCAGAGACAATGATATTTCTATAGTTATTGGTAGCGGGTGGAAACTTCACATAAATAATAATTACTTTACTACCTCCGTCGTTTAAGGTAACTTTTCGCTGTGCTGACATGTATATGCCTCCACCATTAAAAATTACTTCGAGTTCTTTAGTAAAACAAGCCACCATGCTTTCATCTCTAAAACTGAAACCGTTTTGCGCTTTAGTATCAATATTCATTAATTTTTTGGCTGCTGGATTTAGATCTCCTACTCTAATTAATGAAGCACATTTCGAAATAAATTCGGGATTTTCTTGTGCATATTCAATAAAATCTTCGACACCGGATTCTTTTATTGCATCAATCTGTTTTTTAACACCGCTAAAATCTTCCTCCCACAAAGGCAAAGCAGTTAGATTAAAGATATTTCTATATTGTAATTCTGCTATTTTGGTTTTTGTAATATCAACAAAACTAATTACAACGCCTTTAGTTTCTCCATAATTATCGATAAAAGGCAAAATCCTTTGTAGAAACCAAATACCTTCATTATTCTGAATTTCTTTTTCAAAATGAATTCCTGTTCGCAAAACATTTAGAGAATCCTCTTTTATATTGGCATTACTCAAATAAGTACTAAAAATTTCAATAGGACAATCAATATCCTTTTCTAGTAAGTTGAAATGATATTTAATTTCTGGCGTAAATTTTCTAATACGTAAATCATTATCTAAGAAAACAGTACCAATTTCGATACTTTTAAAGAGATTATCAATATCGGCATTTAATGAGTTGAGTTCATCAATTTTAAAAGAGTGTTCTGCATTTACCGTGTGTAATTCTTCGTTTACACTTTGGAGTTCTTCGTTGGTACTTTGTAATTCTTCATTTGAAGCCAATAATTCTTCATTAGTAGCCTGCAATTCTTCGTTACTAGTCTCTACTTCTTCCACCGTAAGTTGTAAATTCTCACGACTTTCGAGCAATTCTTCTTCTAATTCTAAAATTCTATTTGCCGTCAAAATATCAATACTTTCCATTGGAATCTCTGAGCTTTCAACATTGACTTTTGACTCTTCTAAAAAAGTAATTAAGTAACTGAATTTACCCGTTACGGCTTCAACTAAATAAGGTTTGACAATAATATTTAGACTGAATTTTGTTGTGCCTTTAAAGTAGGTTGCTTTTTTCTTGATTAATACACTTGTGTCTTGAATTGATTTTCGGCAAGAAGCAGCGATAATTGCAGATACATTATCAGGAACCATTTTTAGTAAATTGATAGAAAATCCACTATCCGGAAATTCGATATATTTCTTAAAATCACCCAAGGCATGAATAATATCATAATTGTCATCCACAAAAACGGCAGTAATCCCTAAATGCTCTAACAAAAGCAGGTTTAAGGCTTCGGTCATTTTTTGCTGAATATTAGTCTTTCTGCTATTGTGCCATCCTAGCGGTGTTTTAATTGATAATTGTTTGTTTGAGTCGGTATACTTTAATAAATCACCGCCTAGACTTCGTGCTTGAACAGAATTTCGGTAGATTTTATTTTTACGATCTATTTCGACAAAAACAGTGCTTAAATCGCCCACCGTTTCACTCGATCCCATAACCAAGTAACCATTTAGATTTAATGAAAAATGGATGTAACCCATAATTTTTTTCTGTACAATAGGCTGAATATAAATCAACATGTTTCGACAAAAAATCATATCCATTTTATTCAAAGGAGGATCTGAAACAATGTTATGGTGAGAAAAAATCACCATTCTTCTAATCTCTTCTCTAATTTGGTATTTATCGTCCTTTTTTACGAAGTACTTTTGAATTCTATTTATGGAAACATCTGCTATTATACTTTCAGGATAAATTCCTTTTCCAGCAATTTCTAGCGATTCGTTGTCTATATCTGTTGCAAATATTTTAACATTGAACTTTAAATTTGCTTTTTCAAGTACTTCTCTAATGACGATTGCTATCGAATACACCTCTTCACCGGTACTACAAGCAATAGACCAAATTTTCAAGGCTTTGGTCTCTGAGTTTTGACTTATAAGTTTAGGAACAATTTCGTTTTCAACCTGTTCCCATACATTTTGATCTCTAAAGAATCTGGTAACACCTATTAAAAATTCTCGATAAATAATCTGAACTTCTTGCGGAGTTTCATATAAAAAATTTAGGTAATCCTTCAAAGTCATACATTTGCAGATGGTCAACCTTCTTGCCAAACGTCTTACAAGTGTAGGTCGTTTATATAATGTAAAATCAAGATCGGTACAACTTTTAATGTGCATTAAAATTTTCATTAAAGAACCTTCGTCGTTCCAAACTAGCATTTCGGTATCTGTGCCTCCCTTTGGATGATCCAAAAAATTAAGTAATTCTCCTGGTAACTGCTCTACCGGTAAAACCAAATCAACCAAACCTGTACTTATAGCACTATAAGGCATTCCGTCAAATTTTGCCGTCTCTGGACTTTGCACCATTAACATTCCGCCTTCCTCTTTCAATGTTCGGAAGCCTCGTGTACCATCACTACCTGTACCCGTCAAAATGATTCCAATTGCATTTTCCTTTTTCTCTAAGGCGAGGGAATTGAAAAAGATATCAATTGGCAAATTCAAGTCATGTTCTTGCGGCTTGTCCATCAAATGTAATTTCCCATCCTTGATGGTCATATTTTTTTTTGGAGGAATTAAGTAGACGCTTCCGGCCTCAATTGTAACGCCATCTACCACTTCAAATATCGGCAGGGTAGTATTTTTGGCTAATAAATCCTTCATTAGAGATTTATAGTCAGGAGATAAATGCTGTATAATAACAAAACTATGTATGCAATCAGAAGGAACATTATCAATGAATATCTTCAATGCTTCCAATCCTCCTGCACTAGTCCCAATACCAATAATATTGAAATTGGATCTATCCCTTACCTCTACTACCATAAATAACTTGATTTATTGATTTTATACAATTACATCCATTATCAGCAAAGACTAAGGAAAAAAGGAACTTTATTACTTATAGTTTTACTAATATATTGACAATACAATATTACTAAAAATAAACATTTTACAAATACAAAACTCAAGAATTATAATGCATTATTAATTAATTTGTTAAAAAAATCACTACTCCTCATTGTTAATCCTACACTTGTTAACAAAATCAGAACGTCATCATTGTAAAGTAGATACAAAAAGTGGATTATGTAGTTCCATTTCAATTTCGAACCTCCCCAAATACAACCGCATACATCCCTATTATTTCACAAAAAAAACGCTCAATAAGCTTTTTTATGCTTTAAGAAAGAGAATAAATGCTTAAATTCGCAAAATCAATTAATTTATAGAAAACTCACATAAATGAAATACGACATCATAGTTTTAGGAAGTGGTCCAGGCGGATATGTTACTGCCATTAGAGCATCACAATTAGGTTTTAAAGTAGCTATTGTTGAAAAAGAAAGCTTAGGTGGAATTTGTTTAAACTGGGGATGTATCCCAACTAAAGCCTTGTTAAAGTCGGCTCAAGTTTTTGACTACTTAAAACATGCATCAGATTACGGATTAACTGTTTCATCATTTGACAAAGATTTCCCTGCTGTAATTCAGCGTAGTCGTGGTGTAGCAGCCGGAATGAGTAAAGGTGTTACCTTCTTGATGAAGAAAAATAAAATTGATGTCATTCTTGGTACTGGAAAAATCAAACCAGGTAAAAAAATGGATGTCACTGACAAAGACAATAAAGTTACCGAATATAGCGCAGATCACATCATTATTGCTACAGGTGCTCGCTCACGTGAGTTGCCAAACTTGCCACAAGATGGTGTAAAAGTAATTGGATACCGTCAAGCAATGACTTTGCCGAAACAACCTGAGTCAATTATTGTTGTAGGTTCTGGTGCAATTGGAGTAGAATTTGCTCATTTTTATAACTCAATGGGAACCAAAGTGACTATTGTAGAATTTATGCCAAACGTTGTTCCTGTTGAAGACGAAGATATTTCTAAACAAATGGAAAAATCTTTGAAAAAATCTGGAATTGATGTAATGGTTAACTCATCAGTAGAAAGAATTGACACTACTGGAAAAGGAGTTAAAGCTTTCGTTAAAACAGCAAAAGGAGAAGTAGTTCTTGAAGCAGACATTTTATTATCTGCGGTTGGAATCAAAACAAATATTGAGAATATCGGTCTTGAAGAAGTAGGTATCGTTACCGACAGAGATAAAATCTTGGTAAACGCTTACAACCAAACAAATATCCCAGGTTACTACGCTATTGGTGATGTAACTCCTGGACAAGCATTGGCACACGTTGCTTCTGCAGAAGGAATTAACTGTGTGGAAAAAATTGCAGGAATGCACGTAGACCCAATCGATTACGGAAACGTTCCTGGATGTACTTATGCCACTCCAGAAATTGCTTCGGTTGGAATGACCGAAAAACAAGCCAAAGAAAAAGGATACGATTTGAAAATTGGAAAATTCCCATTCTCAGCTTCAGGTAAAGCACAAGCTTCAGGTAATGCTGATGGATTTGTAAAAGTAATCTTTGATGCCAAATATGGCGAATGGTTAGGATGTCACATGATTGGTGCTGGTGTTACCGATATGATTGCAGAAGCAGTTGTAGCGCGTAAACTAGAAACTACAGGACACGAAATCCTAAAATCAATTCACCCTCACCCAACCATGAGTGAAGCAGTGATGGAAGCTGTAGCAGATGCTTACGGAGAAGTGATTCACTTGTAAGAACACCTTTTTAAATATATCAAAATCCGATTTACGAAAGTGAATCGGATTTTTTTTTTGGGCGTGCCCCACAGATTGCTTCGTCGTTCCTCCTCGCAACTGCGGGTCGGGCTTTACGTTCCCGCTTTTTTTTATTCAGTATAAAAAACGGGATAAAAAAAGAGCTCCACTGCACCCCCTCACGCAAAGCAAAACAACTACAAATGTTCTTCAAGCACTTCTGGTTTAGTCAATAAATGCAAGTCTCCATTTGTCTCGTTGAAAGCGTCTCAGCAAAGTTGCTCACCTATTTTGAGACGCTTTCAGCGTGACAAACTATACGGCTTGGTTTATCAAACTGCAATCCTTCATGCAATACAAAGCAAAAAAGCACAAATCCTTTCAGATTTGTGCTTTATATTTTCTTTGACAAAATGTTACTCCTTTTCGTAACGTTCCATTTCGCGGTCGTAAAAAGCATTGGCTGCTTCAATCAAACCTTCCATCTCTGCGTTAAGTTCTGCTTCGTCTAGATCTTCGGCCTCTTCGATAAATTCGACCTCATCATCTTTTAAATTGATGATAAATCTTGGGTAATCCAAGTGAATGATAAAAATATCTTCTGGACAATCCGTGTTGTCGCCTAGTAAAAATTTTGGTAATTCCATTTTCTGAGTTATGAATTATAAGTAATGAGTTATAAGTAATATGAATTAAATCAAAAATCGTTAATCGTTGATCAAAATTCTTAAATTAATAAATTATTTATCCGAAAGTATAATTGGAGCACCACCTTTACCGTTCATGAATATGATTTTGGTATTGGGAGAAGCAGCCAATTCTTTCTGCGCTTTAATCGTTTCGTATTGCAATTGTTTATCTGTTAAACCAAGTGAAATAATTCGTTGGTAATCGGCTATTCCTTGCGCTTCTACACGTTTACGTTCGGCTTCTTGCTTTTCTTTCTGTAGAACAAATTGCATTTTTTGTGCATCTTGCTCAGCATTAATTTTACTCTCGATCGTTGTTTTTACCGATGCAGGCAAGTTAATATTTCTAATTAACAATTGCTCTAATATCAAACCTCTCTTTTCAAAATCAACAGCAATACTTTTGAATATTCGATCTTGAAATTCGTTCCTTTTGGTTGAATACAATGCAACCGCATCATAATAAACAGCATTGTCACGTATACGTGTACGAGTTACAGGACGAACAATTTTATCAATGTAATTAATACCAATTCCTTTTAAAATCTTTGGTGCATCGGTAGGCATCACTTTGTACAAGACGGTTAAATCAATCACTACCTCAAGACCATCATTAGACAAAACTCTGATAGCATCATCTCCTTCTTGAGCTCCTTCTCCGTGATCTGCAGACATGGTGTAGTTTTGTGTCTGAACATCAAAAATGGTCACATCCAACAAGGGATTGATTACATGTAAACCACTGTCTAATATATCAGGCTGTACGTTTCCATACAAAGATTTCACTCCCACTTGTCCCGCATCTATTTGCTTAAAAGCGGTAGAAAACACACCAATCAAAGCAAGAACAAATCCTATGATTCTAAAAATAGTCGAAAATTTTGTCAACGGCCCAGGGTTTGCATTAACAGAATAACTAAAAATGAGCAGTGCAACCCCAACAAAAAAAAGTACAATCATTTTGAATTATTTTAAGATTATTATCCTTCTAACCAATTAATTTTCTGGTCAAATAGTTAAAACGAAGATACAAAAATAAAGCAGCTGTTGTTAAACCTGCCAAAAGACCAATCCAAATCCCAATTGCTTTTAAATCTGTGTACAATCCTAACCAAATACAAGTCGGGAAACCAACTACCCAATAGGCAATGAAAGTGATATACATCGGGATTTTTACATCTTGCAAACCACGTAACGCACCCAGCATCACGACCTGTATTCCGTCAGAAATTTGAAAAACAGCAGCTACCACTAACAATTCAGATGCAATGGTGATCACTTCAGTATTTTTGGCAAGATCAGCAATATTTGCTCTATCAATAAACCAAAGCGGCAATGAATCATGAAAAAGCACAAAAATAGCAGCAAAAACAATTTCGAGCAAAATAGCGAGCAAAAATATAGACAATGCTACAACACGTAGTCTCTTGTAATCGCCTAACCCTTTTTGATTACCCACCCTAATAGTTGCGGCAACACTAAGCCCCATCGCAAACATAAATGTGAATGATGCCAAGCTCAGTGCAATTTGGTTGGCCGCTTGGTTGGCTATACCTAGATATCCCGAAAGCCATACTGCTCCGGTAAACAAACCTACTTCAAAAAACATTTGCATTGAAGACGGAGCACCTAATTTGATAATTTCGATATTGATTGATTTTTGAATTTTTTTAATCGAAAAACCTTCAAAAAATGGATGGAATTTCACATTCCCTTTCATCTTATAGTGCATATAACCAAGCATAACAAAACGAGAAACCAAGGTCCCTACGGCTGCACCTATAAAACCCATCTCTGGAAAAATCCAAATTCCGTAAATCAAAACGTAATTCAAGATCACATTGACTACGTTGCCTAGTAAAGTTGCCCACATGGAATATTTAGTTTCGCTCATTCCGTCAGCAAACTGTTTATATCCTTGAAAAATGATAAGCGGTACCAACGAAAAAGCAACTATATCTAGAAAAGGGCGAGCCAATGCAACAACGTTCTCCTTTTGCCCCATCAGTCCTATAAAAGGTTTAGCGATCAAAATCAGACCAAAGAGCATAATTCCTAATATGGTACACAAGTACAATCCGTGATGAAAAACGCTTCTACCCGCTTGAATATCTTTTTTACC